>DASXHQ010000052.1:0-32528 GCA_036488415.1 Rhizomicrobium sp. | reverse complement strand
CCCCAAATCCAGCCGACCTTCTCGCCCAATGTGCCGGTGATGAGCGGCGCAATGATCACCGCGATCTGGATGCCGAGGAAGTAAACCTGAAAGCCGTCGGCGCGGCGTGAATCGTCGATGGTGTAGAGATCGCCCACCTGGGCTGCGATGTTGCCCTTGAAGCAGCCGACGCCGAACAAAAGCGCGAAGATGCCGATGAGGAATGTCTGCTCAAGGCAAAGCAGAAAATATCCCGCCGCCATCAGACTCGCGCCGAGCGCCACAGTCGCCGTGCGCCCGATCAGCCGGTCCGCGATATAGCCGCCCAGAAGTGGCGTCAGATACACCGTCGCCGCGTAAAACCCGACAAGAGCGGAGGCGAGGGCGGCGTAGTCGAGCTTGCCGTAAATCGTTTCAAGCGCACGGTGGAACGGCTCGATCCCCCAGACATGCTCGATCGTACCGAGCTTGAAGAGAAAGTGGCTGAGATACAGAACCAGCAGCGCCTGCATGCCGTAATAGGCGAAGCGCTCCCAGAACTCCGAGGCAGACAGCCAGCCAAGGCCGATGGGATGGCCGATGAACCGGGTGTCGGATTTGCTCTTGGCCTGGAACGCAGCGAGAGGCGCAGCCGCTCCGGCGGCGTCAGTCGAAATGCTCATGGGTGTATGGCGCCCTTGTTGTTGCTTGGTGTTTGAATTCGCCCCGTGGTGCGCAATCTCCCGGACCTGCCGGGCGAAGGCAAGTCAAGAATGGAGGAGGCCTATTCCCGCCACAGCGCGGCGGCGGCGATCACAAGCTCGGCGAAGATCAGAAGCACGATCAGGATTTCCAGCCGAGTGGAGCGCGCGGTGTCGATGATGTCGGTGAAGGTTTCCGCCGCCGATCCCACCACGCCCACCTTGCCGTTCAGGATCGTGCCGCGCTCCACGATTTCGTATTCGTCTTCGAGGCGGCCATAGAGGCGGCCCAGTTCCGGCTGATCCCACAGGATGTCCGGCTTCTCCGCGAAAGCGATGCGGCCCGACACGCGATGCTGCGCCAGAAGCGCAGCGCCGATCAACTTCAGAAGCGGCTTGCGCGCGGTGGGAAGCTTGCCGCTGGTAGCAAGCGTGCTGGCGGCGGGCTCGATGGTGTCGAACACCGACGCGATCTCACGCTCGTAACGCGCAAGCGCCACGCTCTTGGCAAGAATGTCCGCCAGCACCAGCACGCGCGACAGCGAAAGCTCCGTCATCTGGAGCACGCCGCCGGGCGTGGGTCCTTCTTCCTGTCCGGGATTGAGTTCGATCGCGACGCGCTCTTCTTCGATAGGCGTGGGATGGGCGACGTCGTCGGCAGCCTGCCCCAGGATCGCCTCTTCGCGCTCCGGCGGCACACCCATCATCACCACCGCCCCATAACGGAAGATGACGACGAAGCCGGTTCCGTCGCGATAGCAGAACGGCGCGGTGGAAAGCACGTTGTCATAACGCGCGCGATCCACCGTCAGGCGGTCGCCCAGCAGCACGGCGCGGGCGCGCAAGGAAATGGTTTCGGCGGGCTTGGATTTGTTCACGGCGTCAGGCATGGCGGCACTATAGCGGGCCGCGTCAGCGGTTGTATCGGCCCCCAGACCGTTTAGTGTTGCGCCGCACACAGCAGGGCCCCGCGTCCATCCATGCAGCGTAAACTGACCGCGATCCTATCCGCCGACGTCGTGGGCTACAGCGGCATGATGGAGGCCGACGAAGCGGGGACGTTGGAGAAGCTGAAGGCCAACCGGAAGCGCTTCTTCGATCCGCAGGTCGCTGCGCATGATGGCCGCCAGTTCAAGCTGATGGGCGATGGCGCGCTGGTGGAATTTGCCAGCGTGATTGCTGCCGTCAATTGCGCGCTCGCGATTCAGGAAGCGACGGAAAAGGCGTCGCGGGATGACGCCAAGCCCATCCGCTATCGCATCGGCATCAATTCCGGCGAAGTGATCGTCGAGGGCGATGACATTTATGGCGAGGGTGTGAACGTCGCCGCGCGTATTCAGGCGCTGGCGCCGATAGGCGGTGTAGCGGTATCCCGCGTCGTCCGCGATCAGGCCGTGGGCAAGATGTCCTGCGCGTTCGAGGACATGGGCGAACATACCGTCAAGAACATCGAAGCGCCGGTGCATGTGTTCTCCGTGCGTGCCGCGGCAGCGCAAGAAGCGCCCGCACACAAAACAGAGTCCGGCCAGCTTTCCATTTGCGTGCTGCCTTTCGCCAATATGAGCGGCGACGCCGAACAGGAATATTTCAGCGACGGCATCAGCGAAGACATCATCACCGATCTTTCCAAGGTGTCGGCGCTGCGCGTCGTCTCGCGCAACACCGCTTTCACCTTCAAAGGCAAGCATGTCGACATGCCACAGGTCGCGCGCCAGTTGAAGGTCACGCATATCCTGGAGGGCAGCGTGCGCAAGGCGGGCGGGCGCGTGCGCATCACCGCCCAGCTCATCGACGGCACATCCGATGCACATATCTGGGCCGAGCGCTACGACCGCGACCTCAATGACATCTTCGCGCTGCAGGACGAGATTTCCGAAGCCATCGTCAAGGCGCTGAAGCTGAAGCTGCTGCCCGAAGAGAAAAAGGCCATCGAGACCCGCGGCACCGACAATGTCGAAGCTTACAATCTTTATCTGATGGCGCGGCAATATAGCGTGATCGCCAGTCTCGGGGATCAGCGTATGGGCGACGCCATCCTGCGGCTGTGCCGGCGGGCCATCGAACTCGATCCGAATTATGCGCGCGCCTGGGCGCTGATCGCGGCCACGCAGGTCAATCTGCGCTTCTATATGGGGCTCGAGGGCAGCGACGGACTGGAAGCGGCTGAGCGTGCCATCGCGCTCGATGCCGATCTTGCCGAAGCGCATGCCGCCAAAGGCGTGGTGCTGACATTCGCAGCCGACCATGCCACGGCGCTGGCTGAAGTCGAAAAGGCGCTCGCGCTCGATCCGGAATCCTACGAGGTGCTCAAGGCCGCCGGGCGCCTGGCCTACACGACGCGCAACCACGACGCCGCGATCCGCTATTTCGAGAAGGCCGCGACGATCATGGATTCGGATTATTGGGCCTGCGGCATGGTGATGAGCGCCTACAAGGTGAAAGGCGACACGGCCAGTGCTCTGCGCGCCGCGCAGCGGGCTTTGGCGCGCACCGAAAAGATCATGGCGCAGGATCCCAACAACGGATCGGCGATGAGTTTCGCCATCGATGCGCTCGCGACACTGGGCGAGGTGGATCGCGCCAAGGAACTGATGAAACGCGCCTTGCTGCTCGATCCCGACAACATGAACATGCGCTATAACCTGGCTTGTATGACGTTACTCGAGCTCCACGATACCGAGGCCTGTCTCGACATACTGGACCCACTCTTGAAGATCGTATCGCGTTCGCTGCTCAACTGGACGAAAACCGACGCCGACCTCGATTCCATCCGCGACAACCCGCGTTTCACCGCGATGATCGCCGCCGCGGACGCGCGGCTGGCGAACGAGGCGACGCCCTGATGCAACGCAAGCTCACCGTTATCCTGTCCGCCGACGTCGTTGGTTACAGCGGCATGATGGAGGCTGATGAAGAAGGTACGCTGGAGAAGCTGAAGGCCAACCGTGCCCGCATCTTCGATCCGCATCTGACCATCCACGAAGGCCGGCTGTTCAAGCTGATGGGCGATGGCGCGTTGGTGGAATTCTCCAGTGTCATCGCCGCCGTGAATTGCGCGCTCGCGATACAGGATGCGACGGAGAAAGCGGCCCAGAACGATGCCAAGCCCATCCGCTACCGCATCGGCATCAATTCCGGCGAGGTGATCGTCGAGGGCGACGACATCTATGGCGAAGGCGTGAATGTCGCCGCGCGCATCCAGGCACTGGCGCCTATCGGCGGCGTCGCCGTCAGCCGCGCGGTCCGCGATCAGATCGCGGGCAAAATCGCCTGCGCCTTCGACGACATGGGCGAACATACGGTCAAGAATATCGAAGCGCCGGTGCATGTTTTTTCCGCGCGCGCGTCGGCCGCGCCAGGAGCGGCGCAAATGCCCAGAGCTGACCCGCCGCAAAGGCTGTCCGTTTGCGTGTTGCCGTTTGCCAATATGAGTGGCGATGTGGAGCAGGAATATTTCAGCGACGGCATCAGCGAAGACATCATCACCGATCTTAGCAAGGTTTCCGCGCTCTCGGTCGTCTCGCGCAATAGCTCCTTCATGTACAAGGGCAAGAGCGTCGACCTGCCAAAGGTCGCGCGTGAGCTCAAGGTGACGCATGTGCTGGAGGGCAGTGTCCGCAAATCCGGCGGCCGTGTGCGCATCACAGCCCAGCTCATCGACGGCGGTACCAACGATCACGTCTGGGCCGAACGCTACGATCGTGACCTCAACGACATCTTCGCGCTGCAGGACGAGATTTCCGAAGCCATCGTGGCTGCGTTGAAGCTGAAGCTGCTGCCGGAAGAGAAGAAGGCCATCGAGAAGCGCGGCACCGACAATGTCGACGCCTACAATCTCTATCTGATGGCGCGCCAGAACTATGCGACCGGGCTGGAGAGCGAAGTGCGCCGCATAGAGATCATCGTGCGGCTATGCCAGCGCGCGGTGGAGATCGATCCCAACTACGCGCGCGCCTGGGCGCTGATGGCGCTGGGACAGGCATTGCTGCGCAACACGCACGGACAGTCCAATGACGGCGGGCTTGCGGCAGCGGAGCGCGCTCTGGCGCTGGATGGAAATCTCGCGGAAGCCCACGCTGCGCTCGCGCGCATCTACGCCGAGAACGACCGCATGGAAGAAGCGCAGGCGGAAGCCGATGCCGCAGTCCTGCTCGATCCGGAGTCGTACGAAGCAAACGTCGCCTGCGCCAACCTCAATTTCAAAAAGCGCGATTTCGAAAGCGCGACCCGTTTCTGGGAAAAAGCGATCGCATTGATGAATACCGACTTCCGTTCCGCAGGCATGCTCGTCAGCTGCTACAACGCGCTCGGCAATCGCTCCGCCGCGCTCAAGGCTGCGCAAATCACGCTGGATCGGGTGGAAAAGGCGCTCGCCCAGAACCAAAACGACGGGGCCGCCATCGGTCACGGCAGCAACGCGCTAGCCGTTTTGGGCAATGCGGAGCGCGCCAAAGAGTGGATGGGCCGCGCTCTGCTGCTCGATCCCGACAACATGACGATGCGATATAACTTCGCCTGTGCGCTTGCGGGCTATTTGCGCGAAAGCGACGCGGCTATCGCCATGCTGGAGACATTTTTTGCGAGGGGCGGCGCGAGCCTCGTCAAGCACGCCACCGTCGATCCGGATCTCGATCCGCTGCGTGAAGAGACACGTTTTCAGCAAATGCTCGCCGATGCGCTGGCGCGTGTGGGCCGGGAGAGGTCGTAGTTTCAGCGATTCGGGTCTGACCGATTGACGGCGCAAGGACGAAAGTCCATCTATTCGATGGATATTACAGGTTTTCTTCGTGCTTTCGCAAAAAGGCCGCTACGCGCTGCACGCGCTCATCGTTCTCGCCGAACATGACGGCGAGGAACCGATGATGATCGCCGACATCGCCGAAGAGGCGGGGGTGCCGCGCAAATTCCTTGAACAGATTTTGCTGGAGCTGCGCAAGCGCGGGATCCTGCGCAGTCAACGGGGCCGCAGCGGCGGCTATCAGCTCGCGAAAGCGCCCAAGGACATCAGCTTCGCCGATATCATCCGCGTCACCGACGGCCCGCTGGCCTTGGCGCCTTGCGTCAGCGTCACCGCCTATCACCGCTGCGAGGATTGTGAGGACGAAAAGACCTGCGCCATCCGCAAGGCGTTGCTGCTGGCGCGCGATGCGACGGCGGATGTCCTGGAATCGCAGACCCTCGCCAGCGCCATCGTCACGCGCCGCCGCTCTTCCCGAAAAAACTAGGCCGGAAAGGCAAATTCGCACGGGGAACCTAGAATCCTCTAAATCTCTATTGACTCGATAGGAATTATGGAAAAAGCTGCCGCCGCAATAGAGCAGGGGCCATCATGTCGGGTTTTGGGTTTGGAAGAATTTTGCTCGCCAGTGCGAGCGTTCTGGCGCTTTCCAGCGCCGCGCATGCGGGCGCGCCGGATCAGGCGAAGCTCGACGCGCTGCAGCAGCAGATCGACAGCCTCAATGCGCAGGTCGCGGATCTGAAGCGCAGCACCTCCGATCAATATGCGGATGTCGTGCAGAAGCAGAGCGACAAGCCGGAGGTGAGCATCTCGCTCAAGAACGGCCGGCCGTCCTTCAAATCCGCCGACGGCGATTTCAGCCTGGATATCCGCGCTCTGGTGCAATTCGATACCGCTTATTACGGCAACGGCAAACTGCCGCCGGGGATCGATTTCTCCAGCGGCAACAATTTTCGCCGCGCACGGCTGGGCGTGCAGGGCACGCTGTTCAAGGACTGGTCGTATCAGTTCCTCTACGACATGGGCGGTTCGGGTTCGGAAGGCGCGTCCATTGCAAGTGCTTACATCCAGTATGACGGGCTCGGTCCGGTGCATTGGAGAATCGGCGCCTATCCGACGCCGGAAAGCTTCGACGACACGACCTCGGCCTCCGATCTTCTCTTCCTGGAACGCGCACAGCCCACCGATCTGGCGCGCAGCCTCGCGGGTTCCGACGGCCGCGCGGGCACCACGCTGTTCGCCTATGACGACCATTATTTCGCGGCGATCTCCTACACCGGCGATCTGGTTCAGGACTCGGCGGTGTTCGACGAGCAGCAGGCGGCGGTGGGCCGTATCGCTTATCGCCTGTTCCAGGACGGCGACTCCAACTTCGCCGTGGGCGCGGATTCGTCCTACGTGTTCAAACTCGCCGATACCGCGCCGGACGCTGGATCGCCCAAGGCATTGCGGCTGCGCGAGCGTCCCGAATTGAACGTGGACGACAACAACATCCGGCTGATCGACACCGGCACCATCGACGCGAGCAAAATCTGGGAATGGGGCGTGGAAGCCGCCGGCAACTGGCACAGCCTCTATGGCCAGGGCGGATATTTCGGATTTGATGTCACCCGCCGCGATAGCACACTGCCCGATCCGTCCTTCAACGGCTGGTATGTTCAGGCGAGTTGGGTGCTGACCGGGGAATCCAAACCTTACAATCCCTCGACCGGAAGTTACGGTCTGCCAAAACCGCAAAGTTCCTTCTCTTTCGATCATGCCGGCATCGGCGCCTGGGAACTGGCAGGCCGTTACAGCGTCCTTGATCTGGACGACAACGCTGGCACGGCCGGGTTGCCCACGCCCTTGGGCGGGGTTCGCGGCGGCGAGCAGAAAATCTGGACGGCTGGCGTGAACTGGTACCCGAACAATGCCGTCCGGTTCGTGCTGGACTACCAGCACACCGATGTCTCGCGGCTGAATGCGGCGGGCGGAGACATCGGCGCCAAGCTCGACGCGGTTTCGCTCCGCGCGCAATTCGCACTTTGATCTGAAGCATAGTTGGGAGATTTCTCGATGAAGAAAATCCATGCCCTCGTCGCTGCGATATTGCTTGCCGCGTCAAGCGCGCAGGCTGCCGACGTCACGCTGCTCAATGTGAGCTACGATCCGACGCGCGAGCTTTACAAGAATGTGAACGCAGCCTTCGCCGCCGAGTGGAAAGCCAAGACCGGCGACACCGTCACCATCAATCAGAGCCACGGCGGATCGGGCGCGCAGGCCCGCGCGGTGATCGACGGTCTCGACGCCGACGTCGTGACCTTGGCGCTGGCCTATGACATCGACGCCATCGCGCAGAGGGCGCAGCTGCTTCCCGCCAATTGGCAGAAGCGGCTGCCGGACAATTCCACGCCTTACACCTCCACCATCGTGTTCCTCGTGCGCAAGGGCAATCCGTGGAAGATCAAGGACTGGCCCGATCTGGTGAGGCCGGGCGTGCATGTCATCACGCCGAACCCGAAAACCTCCGGCGGCGCGCGCTGGTCCTACCTGGCGGCCTGGGCTTATGCGGAGAAGAAGCCCGGCGGCAGCAAGGATGCGGCCAAGGCGTTCGTCGCCGAACTCTACAAGCATGTTCCGGTGCTCGATGCGGGGGCGCGCGGCTCGACGACCACCTTCGCCGAGCGCGGCATCGGCGACGTTCTGCTGTCGTGGGAGAACGAGGCGCATCTGGCGCTGAAGGAAAATCCCGGAAAGTTCGAGATCGTCTATCCCTCGAACTCCATGCTCGCCGAGCCGCCGGTCGCGGTGGTGGACAAGAACGTGGACCGCCACAACACGCGCAAGGTGGCGGAGGCCTATCTGCAATTCCTCTACAGCAAGAAAGCGCAAGAGATCGAAGCGCAGAACTTCTATCGCCCGCGCGATGCGGCCATCCTCGCGGCGCATGGCAAGGACTTCCCCAACATCACGCTCTACACGATCGACGATGTGTTCGGCGGCTGGACGAAGGCGCAAGCCACACATTTCGCCGATGGCGGCGTGTTCGACCAGATCTACAAGCATTCGAAGTGATGCATGTCTAGCGTTGCGATCCCCTCCCGCTTCGCGCGCTTGCGGAATCCGAGCGCTCTGCCCGGCTTCGGGCTGACGCTCGGATTCACGCTTTTCTATCTCTCCGCCATCGTCCTTATTCCGCTGACGGCGCTGCTTATCCGGCCGTGGACGCTGGGCTGGGACGGCTTCATCGCAGCGATCACCGAGCCGCGCGTGCTGGCGTCGCTGAAACTTTCCTTCGGCGGCGCGGCCATCGCGGCGCTCGTCAATTCCGTCTTCGGCCTGATCGTGGCCTGGGCGCTGACGCGGTACAGTTTTCCCGGCAAGCGCATCGTCGATGCGCTGGTCGATCTGCCCTTCGCGCTGCCGACGGCGGTGGCGGGCATCGCGCTCAGCGCGCTTTATGCGCCGAACGGCTGGCTGGGCGAGCCGTTGTCGTTGCTCGGCGTCAAGATCGCGTTCAAGCCGGCGGGCGTGATCGTGGCGCTCATCTTCATCGGCCTGCCCTTCGTGGTGCGCACCTTGCAGCCCGTCATCGCGGACATGAGCGCGGAAGCCGAAGAAGCCGCCGCCACCTTGGGCGCGACGCGCTGGCAGACCTTGCGCCGCGTGGTGCTGCCCGCGCTGGCGCCCGCATTGGTGACGGGTACGGGCCTCGCCTTCGCGCGCGCGGTGGGCGAATACGGCTCGGTGATCTTCATCGCCGGTAACCTGCCGATGAAATCGGAGATCGCGCCGCTCCTCATCGTTATCAAGCTGCAGCAATATGATTATGCCGGCGCGGCCGCCATCGGCCTGGTGATGCTCACCGCGGCGTTCCTCATCATCCTTGCGCTCAATCTGTTCCAGAGCTTTCTGGCGGCGCGGCGGTGACCATGCGCAAACCCACCGACGACACCCTCTTCACGCGCGGCCTGCTGATCGCGATCACGGTCGGCTACATCGCCCTGTTCCTGCTCTTGCCGCTGCTCACGGTGTTTTCCAACGCGCTGGCGAAGGGATTGCAGGTGGCGCTGGATGCGCTCAGCGATCCCGATGCGCTCTCCGCGATACGCCTGACGCTCATCGTCGCCGCCATCGCGGTGCCGCTCAATCTGGTGTTCGGCATCTCAGCGGCCTGGCTCGTCTCGAAATATGATTTTCGCGGCAAAAGCTTTCTCATCTCGCTGATCGACCTGCCGTTCTCCGTCTCGCCCGTCGTTTCCGGCCTTATCTATGTGCTGGTGTTCGGCATGCAGGGCTGGCTGGGCCCGTGGCTACGCGATCACGACATCAAGATCATCTTCGCGCTGCCCGGCATCGTGCTGGCCACGATGTTCGTCACGTTCCCGTTCGTGGCGCGCGAGCTCATCCCGTTGATGACTGATCAGGGCAAGGACGAAGAGGAAGCCGCCGTCTCGCTCGGCGCTTCGGGTTTCCAGACTTTCCTGCGCGTGACCTTGCCCAACATCAAATGGGCGCTGCTTTACGGCGTGCTTCTGTGCAACGCGCGCGCGATGGGCGAATTCGGCGCGGTGTCGGTGGTGAGCGGACACATCCGCGGAATGACCGACACGATGCCGCTCCATGTCGAGGTTCTCTACAACGACTATCAATATGTCGGCGCCTTCGCCGTAGCCTCGCTGCTGGCGCTGCTCGCCATCGTGACCCTGGTTCTCAAATCCTTTCTGGAATGGCGCTACGCGGACGAGATCGCCGCCGTGCACCGCCACTGACGGAGTTTGCCATGACGCTCGCAGTCGAATCCCTCTCCAAGCGCTTCGGCGATTTTCCGGCGCTGAACGGCGTCAGCTTCTCGGCAAACCCCGGTGCGTTCGTGGCGCTGCTCGGCCCCTCCGGTTCCGGCAAGACGACCTTGCTGCGCATCTTGGGCGGGTTGGAATTCGCCGACACCGGCCGCGTCGCTTACGAAAATGAAGACTGGCTCGCCAAGCCCGCGCGCGACCGCCGCGCCGGTTTCGTGTTCCAGCATTACGCGCTGTTCCGCCACATGACGGTGGAGAAGAACATCGCTTTCGGATTGAACGTGCGGCCGCGCCAGCAGCGGCCGCCGCGTGCGGAGATCGCGCGGCGCGTGCGCGATCTGCTCTCGCTGGTACAGCTGGAGGATCTGGGCAAGCGCTATCCCAGCCAGCTTTCCGGCGGACAGCGCCAGCGCGTCGCGCTCGCCCGCGCCCTCGCCATCGAGCCGCGCATGCTCTTGCTGGACGAACCCTTCGGCGCGCTGGATGCGAAGGTGCGGAAAGATTTGCGCGTGTGGCTGAAAGGCCTGCATGAGAAGCTCGGCCTCACCACCATCTTCGTCACCCACGATCAGGACGAAGCGCTGGAGATGGCTGACACCGTGGCCGTGCTGAATGAAGGCCGCATCGAACAGATCGGCACGCCTAAGGATTTGCGCATCCATCCCGCGACGCCCTTCGTCGCCGACTTCCTCGGCAACGGCGCCAACGCCTCGGCCGCGGTCATCCCGCTCAAGCCGCGCACGATGGCCTGATGGGTCACGGCATCACAGGGATGTGAATGAAAGCAAGGACATAACGCCAAATAGCGGTTTAGCGCAACATTGTATAACATGAGGCATGCCTCAGTTATCCGATATTCTCATACCGGGTCGTGAGTGCGGGCCTTGCACGGTTTGCTGCAAGCAATTGACCATCGATAGTCCGGAATTGAAGAAGCTGCCGGGCGTGCTTTGCACACAGTGCAAGGAAGGCCAGGGATGCCAGATCTATGAGACGCGGCCGCCGGTCTGCCGCGGCTGGTTCTGCGGATGGCGCGTCATGCCGCAACTCGACGACTCCTGGCGCCCAGATATTTCGCAAATTCTGGTGACTCTCACCGGCGACGACATTCCACCTTCGTACAAGGGCCCGGCCGTCAGAATCGATCTGCTGGGGCCGGTTCAGAAAATTCTCTGGCCGCCGCTCGTCAATTTCATCGGCGGCATGCTGGAAAGGCGCGTGCCGCTATTCCTCAGCGTTCCGGGTGCGCCGGGATATGTCTCGGCGAAAGTATTTTTGAACGAGGCGATGGCGATCGCGCACGCCTCGCGCAATCTGGCGCGCGTTCAGCAGGCGCTCCTTCAGGCCGTCGAACTCTGCGCCGATCACCCGGCGGAAAAGGTTGAGCTGGACTAGCGGCCGCGGGCGGCGGCGAGCGCTTGGTCCAGTGCCAGGCAAATTTGTGTTCTCAGGCCAATGAGCCGGAGATCGCGAAAAGTGCGCGCGTGCCTTCCCCATTTAGAGACGCACACCGAAGCGCGCCATGATGACCACGGTCAGCAGGTAGAGAACGAAAGTGAGGGCGCATGACGCGCCAAGCGCAATCCAGAAATTAACGCCGTGCCGCAGCATTGCGGGAAAAGCGAGGAACATGGGCAGCGAAGGAAGCACATACCAGAACGTCGCTTCCGCGTGGGCGGCAATGCGGCCCGTATCGCCGGTGTCGCGCCACAGCCACATAATCGCTAGCACCGAAACCAGCGGCAGCGACGCGACCAGCGCGCCGAACGCAGGGCTGCGCTTTGCGATTTCCGAGACCGCCATGATGATGAAGCCCGAGAGCAACGCCTTGAATATGGGGTAGAGCATTTGTCGCCTCTAAGCGTGTCCACCGGTTAGATAATAGATCATGCCGATTGCCGATGCCGCCGCGAGCACCGGCAGCATTCCGATCTTGAAGCGGAATATCGCGATCACAGCAGCAAGAGAGATAAAGACGGCGGACAAACTGATGGTCCGCAGCGCAGGCACGCTGACGGAGAGACCAAAGGCGTGGACTTCGGCCACATGCCCAAACAATGTATGCAACGCGAGCCATATCGCGAGGTTCGCTATCACGCCAACGACCGCCGCCGTAATCGCGGAAAGCGCGCCGTTCAGCGCGCGATTGCCGATGAGAGCTTCAACATAGGGACCGCCTAGGAATATCCAGATAAAAGGCGGCACGAAGGTGGACCAAGCTGCAAGCAGTCCACCAATCGTTCCGGCAAATGCGGGCGACAATGCGCCGGGCGCGCGAAACGCCGCCATGAATCCGACGAACTGCACGACGCAGATGAGCGGTCCGGGCGTCGTTTCCGCGAAGCCCAAACCCACGAGCATTTCGCCCGGATTGAGCCAGTGATAATGCTGCACGGCCTCCTGGGCCATGTAGGCAAGAATGGCGTAAGCGCCGCCAAACGTGACGATTGCCATTTTCGCGTTGAAACCAGCGATAGCGGTGAAGACATTCGCCGGGCCTAAAATCACGAAGCACAACGCCAATGGACCCAGCCAGATCGCACCGCCGATAAGCGCCACCAGCGCGAACCGCGCGAATGAGGGGCGAACATGCGCCGGAATTTCCCGCGCGAATGCTCTGTCTATCAGCGCGGTAGAGTCCTCCTCGCCAGATTCGCTTCGGGCGGCCGGTTTGAACCAGTCGAGATTGAACCTGGTGCCGACATAGCCGGCAAGCGCAGCGCCCAGGATGATTGCGGGGAAGGGCAGCGCGAAAAAGAAGATTCCGATGAATGCGAGCACGGCGATGATTATGAGCGCGGGGCTTTTTAATGCACGCTTGCTCACGCGGATCATCGCCTCCAGCACGATGGCAAGCACGGCGCATTTCAATCCGAAGAACAGGCCCTGCACCGTGCCGATATGGCCGAAGGCGGCGTATATCCAGCTCAATGTCCCAAGCACCACGATGCCCGGCAGAACAAACAGCATGCCTGCGAGGATGCCGCCGCGAATGCGGTGCAGCAGCCAGCCGATATAGATGGCAAGCTCGTGGGCCTCTGGCCCTGGAAGCAACATGCAGTAGTTCAGCGCATGCAGAAATCGCGTCTCGCCGATCCAGTGTTTCTCATCGACGAGGATGCGATGCATGACGGCGATCTGACCGGCCGGGCCGCCGAAGCTCAGCGCGGCGATGCGCGCCCATGTGCGAAACGCTTCTCTGAACGTGATCGCGTTGGGCGTCGTTGGGTCGATATCGTCTTTGTCCATGGCTCCGCCCGCGCAGATGCGCGCTGTAAGCAGAACTTGGACGGAGATCGTCTGAAGGGGAGTCTGCATCCCCGTTTGGACGCTAACGCGCCTTGGGTTCCGCGCTCAAGGTCTGCAAATGCAAGCTGACAATCTGTCATAAATTTCCTAATTTAGGACTTGAAGTCTGGAAAAGTGTTCTTTATATGTTCTTGCGATCAACCGGGAGAACGCTTTGAAGAAGTAACGACACCGCAAGAACAGACAGGTAAGGGGCCACACTTGCGTGGACCTCGCGCGACCGCCGGTTCGGCACCGAAAGCCACAAGGCCGGTGTGAGATCGCAGGGCGTTGGCCCCCCTTTTCCAGAACATCTCCGCGAAATGGGAAGGGGGGAGGGGAGGGGGAGGGGGAGTGCAAAGTTTGAAAAACGACTGCTTCGCACCCCATCGCACCACAAGATATGGATTCCGCGCACAAACCGAGGGACAAAAACTTGACTTCAATTCGATGCGGGCGGTCCAGGAGGGGCTGCCGAACGTGATGCCTTGAAACTTGGCAGGCCGAACGGCTATCTCAGCCGCCGTTTCCCGCGAAGGACCGGCAAAGCCCGCGTCCGAAAAAGCGGAAAATCGACAAACAACCTCAGAGCAGCACTCAGAGAACCCGATGGCCGGTCATAGTCAGTTCAAGAACATCATGCACCGCAAGGGGCGCGCCGATAAGGAGCGCTCGAAGATGTTCTCCAAGCTTGCGCGCGAAATCTTCGTCTCCGCCAAGATGGGTATGCCCGACCCCGCGCATAACCCGCGCCTCCGCGCCGCCATCATCGCCGCCAAGCAGCTCTCGATGCCCAAGGACAATATCCAGCGCGCCATCGACAAGGCGACCGGCGCGGGTGCCGAGAACATCGAGGAAGTGCGCTATGAAGGTTACGGCCCCGGCGGCGTCGCCCTCATCGTCGAAACCCAGACCGACAACCGCAACCGCACCGGCAGCGACATCCGCTCCACCTTCTCCAAATATGGCGGCGCGCTGGGCGAGCCCAACTCCGTCACCTTCATGTTCGACCGCGTCGGCGTTATCACCTATCCCAAGGCCAAGGGCTCGGACGATGCGATGCTGGAAACCGCGATCGATGCCGGCGCCGATGAAGTCGTGTCCTCCGAGGAGGCCCACGAATTCCTCACCCCGCTGGAGAATTACGGTGCGGTGCGCGATGCCCTGGAGCAGAAGCTGGGCGAGCCGTCCGGCGCCAAGATCGAGTGGCGTCCCAAGACGATGTCGTCGGTCAGCGACGATAACGGCGAAACGCTGATCAAGCTGCTCGAAATCCTGGACGACCATGACGACGTGCAGACCGTCTACGGCAATTACGAATTGTCCGATTCCCTGATGGCGAAGCTCGCGGGCTGATTTCCGCTTGTCGTCCGGGACAGGCCCGAACGGAAAGGGTACAAATCGCCGATGGGCGGCACGATTCGCATTCTCGGCTTGGACCCCGGCCTCGCGCGGATGGGCTGGGGCGTCATCGATATGTCCGGCACCCGCCTGACCCATGTGGCGCATGGCGTTCTCACCAGCAATGCGAAGTCCGAACTGGCGGCACGGTTGATGGCGCTGCATGAATTGCTTTGCGCCGTGATCGCCGAACATCGCCCGGTGGCGATCAGTATCGAACAGGCCTTCGTCGCCAAAGATCCGAGCGCCGCCCTGAAGCTGGGCCATGCCCGCGCCATCGCGCTTCTCGCCGCAGCGCAGGCCGGGTTGGACGTCGCGGAGTACGCGCCCAACCACATCAAGAAATGTGTCGTGGGCGTCGGCCATGCCGGCAAGGATCAGGTCGGCATGATGGTGCGCCGCCTTCTGCCCACCGCCCGCGTCGAAGCCGCCGATGCCGCCGACGCCCTCGCCGCCGCCATCGCGCATGCCCACCTCTCCGGAACGCGCATGCGAATACTGGCGTCGATGTCATGATCGGCAAATTGAGCGGCATCGTGGATTCGATCCACGAAGATCATTGCATCCTCGATGTGAACGGCGTGGGCTATCTGGTGCATTGTCCGTCTTCGACATTATCGCGCCTGACCGCTGGGTCGCCCGCATCGCTGATGATCGAAACCAAAGTCAGCGAAGACGCCATCCGGCTCTACGGTTTTGCCGGCGCCGAAGAGCGCGAATGGTTCCGCCTGCTGCAGACCGTTCAGAACGTCGGCGCGCGTGTGGCCCTTAATGTGCTGTCTGCGCTAAGCGCGAAGGACTTGCAGCGCGCGCTGGCGCTGTCCGACAAAGCGATGATCGGCAAAGCACAGGGCGTCGGCCCCAAGCTGGCACTTCGCATCGTCACCGAACTGAAGGACAAGGCACCGGCCATGATGTTGCGTGGCCATGAAGGCGAGGACTTTGCGCCGGTTGTAGCGCCGCGCGGGCCGGAAGCGGACGCGGTCGCGGCGCTGGTCAAGCTGGGCTATTCTCAGGGGCAAGCCGCTGAAAGCGTGGCGCGCATCGCCCGCGATATGGGCGAAGCGCCGGTGGATGTGCTGATCCGCGAAAGCCTGCGCGCAATGGGACGATAGATGGCCAGTGCAGTTCCCAAACCCGATCGCATCGTCGCGCCCGAGCGCGGCGAGGACGATACGCTGGAAACATCGCTCCGCCCGAAGCGTCTGTCCGAATTCGTCGGCCAGAAGCAGGCGCGCGAAAATCTCTCCATCTTCATCCAGGCCGCGCGCGAGCGACAGGAAGCTTTAGACCATGTGTTGTTCTCCGGGCCGCCGGGCTTGGGCAAAACGACTCTGGCGCAGATCGTGGCGCGCGAGCTGGGTGTGAACTTCCGTTCCACGTCTGGCCCAGTATTGGCGAAGGCCGGCGATCTGGCGGCTATCCTCACCAATCTGGAGCCGCGCGACGTTCTCTTCATCGACGAAATCCATCGCCTCAATCCGGCGGTGGAGGAAATCCTTTATCCCGCGATGGAGGACTACGAACTCGATCTCGTCATCGGCGAAGGACCATCGGCCCGGTCGGTGAAGATCACGCTAGCGCCGTTCACGCTTGTCGGCGCCACCACGCGTGCCGGATTGCTGGCCACGCCGCTGCGCGACCGCTTCGGCATTCCCATCCGGCTGAATTTCTACACGCCGGAAGAACTGCTCTCCATCGTCGAACGCGGCGCGCGTGTGTTGGGCTTCGATCTCACGCAAGATGGCGCCAAAGAAATCGCGTCGCGCGCGCGCGGTACGCCGCGCATCTCGGGACGTCTTCTCAAACGTGTACGCGACTTCGCCAGCGTGGGCGGACACAAGAAAGTCGATGCCAAGATCGCCGACGCCGCGCTGACGCGTCTGGAAGTCGACAAGCGGGGCTTGGATGCCTTCGATATGCGTTACCTGAAACTGATCGCGGAAAGCTTCAGCGGCGGCCCAGTCGGTGTCGAGACGATTGCCGCCGCGCTCGGCGAGCCGCGTGACGCTCTGGAAGAGATCGTCGAGCCTTATCTAATGCAACTCGGTTTCGTACAACGCACGCCGCGCGGGCGCATGCTCACCAGCGCAGCCTACGGTCATCTCGGGCTCGCATCACCGCCGCGCGATCCGGCGCAGTTCGGTCTCTTCAAATCCGATGAGGCCGACGAATGAATCCCAAGATATATCGTGTCATCTTTCTCGTTATTGCCTTGGCGCTTACGGTGGGCGTGTTCAGCCTGTGGGGAGAATTCGGCCGCGCCCTCGGCGCTTATATGGCGGTCGCCTACAAAGACGAGCCGCCGAAGCCGACAGGGGTCGTGACGATGAAAATCGTTCCTCCCACTCCGCTACTCGTGAACAGACCTGCTTGTGACAAGAAGCACCCATGCCCGAAACCGTAGAAAGCTTCGGCAAATTCGTCGGCAAGGTGCATGTGCTGCCGATCCGCATTTATTACGAAGACACCGATCTTTCGGGGATCGTCTACCACGCCAATTATCTGCGCTTCATGGAACGCGGACGCACGGAGTTCTTCCGTGCCGCGGGCATCCACAAGCTTGCGGAACTCGACGGCCCGGAACCGTTCGCCTGGACCTTGCGCAAAGCCGCACTCGAATATCTTCGCCCCGCGCGGCTGAACGATCTCATCGAAGTACACACCTCCGCCGCATCGCTTACCGGCGTGCGCATGACCGCTTCGCAGGATATCTATTGCAATGGGCAGCAGCTCACGCATGGCGAAGTCGAGGCCTGCATCATCTCGCTGAACGGAAGGCCCAAGCGCATTCCGCAGGAAACGCGCGACAAGCTATTGCCTTTTCTTTTGGAAACAGGCGCTTAACGAACTTACCGCCCAATTTCGGCCACGTTCAAATGCGCTGATGTCACTTGCTCTTGGCGCATCACGCGGTATCACGGTGGAACGATCGGCCCGCCGGCATAAAGAGGTTTCCTGATGAGTTTGACGCGTTGGACCGCCGTGACGTTTGCGGCGCTTGCTCTTTGCATTGCCGCGCCCGCCTTCGCCCAACCCGCTGCCGCACCCAGCGGGCAGCCTGCGCAGGTTCAGAATTTGGGACCCGCCGCCGCACCCACCACCAATGTCGACGTTGCACAAACAGACGGCTCCGCCACGCCCGAAGTTGCCGGCATATCCGTCGTCTCCCTGTTTCTGCGCGCCGATCCGATTGTGAAAGCGGTGTTCGTGCTGCTGTTGCTCGCATCGCTCTGGTCGTGGACCATCATCATCAACAAGCTGATCGCGCTCTCCTCGCTGCGCCGCAAGGCCGACAGATTCGAGAAGACGTTCTGGTCAGGCCTGTCGCTCGATGAGCTCTACACGCAATACGCGAAGTCGCCGGATCATCCGATGTCGGCGGTGTTCGTCTCGGCGCTGCGCGAATGGCGCCGGGCGTTCGAGGGCGGCGCGCCGCGCGAATGGCTCCTGTCCAGCATCAAGGAGCGCATCGACAAGGCGATGGCGGTGACGATCCTGCGCGAGACCGATGGCGTCGAGAAAAATCTCGGCTTCCTTGCAACCGTCGGCGCCACCGCCCCGTTCGTGGGCTTGTTCGGCACCGTCTGGGGCATCATGAATTCCTTCTCCGCCATCGCCGCGCGTCACGACACCACGTTGGCCGTCGTGGCGCCCGGCATCGCGGAAGCTTTGTTCGCCACCGCGATGGGCCTCCTGGCAGCCATTCCAGCGGTAATCTTCTACAACAAGTTCGCCAATGACATCGGCCGCTACACTGGACGGCTTGAAGGTTTCGCGGACGAATTCTCCGCGATCCTCTCGCGCCAGCTCGATGAGAAGGCGGCGCGCTGATGGCATTGGCCATGAAACGCGTCGATCGCCGCGCCCGTCGTGGCCGCGCGCATCCGATGTCGGAGATCAACGTCACGCCATTTGTAGACGTGATGCTGGTGCTTCTGATCGTGTTCATGGTGACGGCGCCGCTTCTGACTGTCGGCGTGCCCGTTGATCTGCCCAAGACCAAAGCGCAGGCGCTGGGGCAGGATCGTGAGCCGTTGTCGGTCACCATTCGAAACAACGGTCACATTTACCTTCAGAACACGCCGGTGTCCGACGACGACCTCATTCCGAAGCTCACCGCTATTGCTGCCAACGGGTATGACCAGCGCATCTTCGTGCGCGGCGACAAGTCGGTCGACTATGGCCGGGTGATGGAAGTGATGGCGGAGATCAGCGCCGCGGGGTTCACGCATATCGGGCTTGTTACAGATGTCGCCAAGCCGCGCGATCGAAAATAGGATTTCGCTGGCGTCGGGCGCCGGCGGACGGATCTCTCCGCTCTCTCTTTTCGCGGCGATGGTTCTGCATGTCCTGATCGTGGCGGCCACGCTGTTCACCTTTGCCCACAAGCTTGATCTGGTGACGGAGGAAGCGCCGGTCGTGCCTGTCGATCTCGTGACGATTGGGCAGAAGACGAATCTGCAAGCGATGGTGAAGGTACAGCCCAAGGCGCCGCCAAAGGAGCAGGTCCAGCCCACACCACCGGTGCCGCAGCCGATGGTCACGCCGCCGCCGCCGATTCAACCCGAAGCCGCGCCAGATCAGGCACCGTCTGAACCACTGATCGCCAAACCGGAACCAGCGCCCGTTCCAAGACTGAAGCCGCAGGACACGCCCAAACCGGAAGAAAAGAAAAAACAGTTCGACATCAACAACATCATGGCGCTGCTCGACAAACAGACTGCCGCGCCGTCGAGCGCACGCAACGCCAAGACGGGCGCGCAGAATGTGAAAGGCTTCGGCCCGCAAACCGCGATGACCGCGGACATTCAGGACGCTTTGCGCAGCCAGATCGCGCAGTGCTGGAGCCCGCCCGTCGGCGCGCCGCGAGCCGAGGATCTGATTGTCGATTTCGATTTGTTGCTCAATCAGGACGGATCGGTCGCACGGCCGCCACAATTAGTTGGAGACTCAGCGTCTGCCGCCTCGGGCAATCCCTATACGCGTGCGGCGGCAGAGGCGGCGCGGCGGGCGATCTTTGAATGCGCGCCCTACAAACTGCCGGCGGATCGTTACAACCAATGGCGCGAGATTAATCCGTTCCATTTCGATCCGCGCCAGATGATGGGCCAGTGAACTTCAGAGGGATGTTGGAGCAGAGAATGAAAAAATTGGGACTGGCCGTTTTGGCGATCACGGCTTTTGCACTGGCATTCGCGGCCCCCGCTTCCGCGCAACTTCGTGTGGATGTCACGCAGGGCAATATCCAGCCCTTGCCCATCGCGATCCCGGACTTCATCGGCGATCCGTCCGGTGCGCAAATCGCTGGCGTCGTGCGCGCCGATCTTGACCGCTCGGGATTGTTCCGGGTGCTGGATTCCAAGTCTTTTGTCGAACAGGTGAAGGACATCAATACCATCCCCAACTTCGCCAATTGGCGCGTTATCAATGCGCAAGCTTTGGTGACAGGTCAGGTGCAACAGCAGCCGGACGGTCGCTTACGGCTGGACTTCCGCCTGTGGGATGTCGCCGGCGGAAGCCAGATGGTTGGCCTGCAATACTACACCACGCCGGACAATTGGCGGCGTATCGCACATCTGGTTTCGGATGCGATCTATCAGCGTATCACCGGCGAGAAGGGCTATTTCGATACCCGCATCGTCTTCATTTCGGAATCGGGACCCCCCACCAATCGCAAGAAACGCCTCGCGGTGATGGATGAAGACGGCGCCAATCCAAAATTTCTCACCAATGGCAGCTATCTGGTGTTGACGCCGCGCTTCAATCCAACCGCGCAGATGATCGCCTACATGTCTTATATCGGCAGCAAACCACGCGTGTATCTCTTTGATATGGAATCGGGGCGGCAGGAGATGCTGGGCAATTTCCCGAACATGACATTCAGTCCGCGCTTTTCGCCGGACGGCAACAAAGTTGTCATGTCGCTGGAGTCCGGCGGCAATTCGGACATCTACGTGATGGATTTGCGTACACGGAGCGTCGCACGCCTCACATCCGATCCCGCGATCGACACGTCCCCCTCTTATTCGCCGGACGGCACGCAGATAACTTTCGAATCCGATCGCGGCGGATCACAACAGGTTTATGTCATGAACGCCGACGGTTCGAACGTACATCGCATCAGTTTCGGCGGCGGCAAGAACGGAACGCCGGTGTGGTCGCCGCGCGGCGATCTGATTGCTTTCACAAAGCAGAACGCCGGCGCGTTTCGCATTGGTGTCATGCGTCCAGACGGCTCTGGCGAGCGCATGATTACCAATGGCTGGGAGGATGAGGGTCCTACCTGGGCGCCAAACGGTCGCGTTCTGATGTTCGGACGAACCGAGCGCGGCGGACGCGGCTCGTCGATCTGGTCTGTCGATGTGACCGGGCGCAATGAACGCCGTGTCATCACACCCGGTTCTGCGTCCGATCCCGCTTGGTCGCCCTTGATCCAATAACAGCGGGTTTCTAAAGTTGTGTTCCTAGGGGGAACATTCGGGGGGTTGAGTAGTTATACGGCGGTGCGCACGCCGGGTCAGGTTTGTGCTCTCTGCGCATTGGGAGCCTTTTTTGGAGCATCATTCCATGATCAGAATTTCAACAGCTTTGAAATTTGCGGCTGTCGCGTCGGTTCTCACGCTGGCGGCGTGCACGGATAAGCCGAAGGCGGTCGAAACCGCTCCGCCACCGACCTCCATGTCTAGCTCGACGACAACGTCGAGCATCGTGCCCGGCAGCGCCGAAGACCTGCGCGTCAATGTCGGCGACACCGTCCACTTCGAATACGACGCCTACAACATTACCGAAGAAGGCAAGAGCGTTCTGCAACGGCAGGCCGCGTGGCTGCAGAAATATCCGTCCGTGCGCGTGACTGTCGAAGGCCATTGCGACGAGCGCGGCACGCGCGAATACAACCTTGCGCTTGGCGCGCGTCGCGCTAACTCGGTGAAGGAATATCTGGCCAGCCTGGGCGTTTCCGCCGGCCGCGTGGACACGATCTCCTACGGCAAGGAACGCCCGATCTGCACCGAGTCCGACGAGTCCTGCTGGGCACAGAACCGCCGCGGCGTGACGACGATCACCGGTGGAGCGAACTCCTAAGAAGTTAACTGAAAATCGAAAAAGGCGCCCCTTGTGGGCGCCTTTTTTGTTGGATTCCGGTGGGCCTCAATTTCGGCTAAGTGTTTCGATCAGAATGGCTTTCGGGTCACTTCCTAAGAGGCGGATGTCGAGGATGACGAGTATGCGCAAATTCCATTTTCCGCGCGCATGGCAGATCGCAGTTGTCGCCGCGCTGGGTCTGGCGACCGGCGCTGTAGGCGCCTTGGCGGATGTGAACGCCGCCCGGAATACAGCGCCCAAACTTGCCCGCAGGCTGGAGGCCGACGAGGTGCAATCCCGCGCGCAACAGACGCCGGCTTACATCCGCACTGCCGCGCTTTTTGGTGAGAGCGACGAAGAAAGAGCGGCGCGGCTCGCGAAGGAACAAAACCAGGATACGCAGATCAACCAGCTCAATCAGCAGGTCAACGATCTTCAGGAAACCATCCGCCGTCTCACCGGCCAGATGGAACAGCTCGATCACAAGCTCGGCGATGCGAATGCACGCATGCAGAAGATGCAGAAGGATTTCGACTACAAGATCTGCACGATGACGGCGCAGCAGCTTGGCGAGGATGCCAGCAATCTGCCTTGTGCCGGCGGCGGTGACGGGTCTCAAACGCCGGCAGCCAGCGTCGCGCCGAACAACGCACCACGACTTTCGCCGCCGCCCGGTGTGCTAGGGACAATCCCCTCCAATCAACCGTTACCGCTCGCGGAGCCCGGTTCGCCCGATGCCGGCGGTCCCGCGCCCGCCGCCACCAAACCGCAATTCGATGCCGCGATGGCTCTGCTGTCCAAGGCGCAGTACGACGAAGCGCGGGCGGCATTCCGCAATTTCGCCGATGCCAACCCGAAAGATCCACTCGCGCCGCAAGCCGTCTATTGGGTCGGCGACATTGCCTATGTCCAGAAGGACTATCCGAACGCCGCGCGCGCGTTCGCGGAGGGAATCAAGAAATATGGTTCCGGCCCACGCGCTCCGGAGAGTATGCTCAAGCTGGGACAATCGCTCATCGCGATGAACCAGAAACAGGAAGGCTGCACGACACTTGGCGCGCTCCCGGACAAATATCCGCAGGCATCCCCCAACATCCTCGCGCAAGCCAAAAGCGCCCGCAAAACCGCTGGCTGTAAATAAGCCTGCCGCCAAATCGCCCGCGAAACGCGATGACGGCGTCGCAGTACAATTCGCCGTCCGCATGGATGCGCTGCGCAGCGCTGGTGCGGCGTGGCCGGGCGTGATCGCCGTATCCGGCGGTGGTGATTCCGTCGCGCTGATGCTGCTGCTTGCGGCTTATGCAAAACACGCCAAGCTTCCAGCTCCCATCGTCCTCACCGTCGATCACGGTTTGCGCGAAGGCTCGGCGAAAGATGCGAAGGCGGTCGTGAAGATGGCGGCCGAGGCGGGATTGAAAGCCCATGCACTGACCTGGAAAGGTGCCGTTCCCAAATCCGACATCGAAGCGGAGGCGCGCAGCACACGCTATCGGCTGATGGGCGAATGGCTCGTCGCGCACAAGATCGATGCTCTCTATGTCGCGCACACGATGGAAGATCAAGCCGAGACGTTTCTGTTGCGTCTGGCGCGCGGCAGCGGACTCGACGGCTTGTCGGCCATGCGCGTGATCGCGCCTTATCCCATGCAAGGCTTCGACAAGCTGATGGTGGTGCGTCCGCTGCTAGACATGGCCCGTGCGCCGCTGCGGGATTTTCTGCGGGGCAAGAAGCAAAGCTGGCTCGAAGATCCGATGAACGGCGATCCGCGCTTTGCCCGCTCCAAGCTGCGCGCTGCTTGGCCTCAGCTCGAAGCGCTAGGGTTGTCGGCGCAGCGTGTCTCCGACGCTGCCGAACATCTCGGCCGGGCGCGCGAGGCGCTCGATGACATGACGGCGGCGCTCCTGATGCGGGCGGCACGTTTCGAAGATGGCGGCGCGCTGGTCGATTCAGTGCGCCTGAAAATGGCGCCGCGCGAGGTGGGTCTGCGGGCTTTGGCGGGCTTGCTGACGCGCGTTTCAGGCGAGGCCTATCGGCCACGATTTGGCCGGTTGGAGCGTCTGTTCGATTCGATCCGGGATGGCACGCTGGCCGGAGGGGCCACACTACATGGTTGTATTGTTGCACCGGCGGCCCGGCATCCGGCTCCTTTTGGAACCGGAACCTTGGCGGTCGTGAAAGAACGAGGACGCGAGCCGCGCGAACATTCGCCGACACCCGCCTCGGAGAGGATCAAAGCCCTCAAACCGGTGCGAAAGAGGCGGAATTGAATTAACCGCGCTTCTTAAGTGGAATTGGAAGTCGCGATTGTCGGGACACCTTAAATTTCTTAACGTTTTAATGGCTGACAACGCGCTAGGCTGCCCCCATATGAGTGGGACAGCTCCGCGCCAGCGCCCCGCGCGTGGAGACGCATGAAAGGATCACCGTGAACAACCTTCGCAATCTCGCGCTCTGGATCATCATCATGTTGCTGCTGGTGGCGCTGTTTAACATGTTCCAGAGTTCCGGCACCCACCAGGCTACGAGCGCGATCAACTACACCCAGTTCAACCAGTATGTTGACCAGGGCACGGTGAAGGACGTCACGATCCAGGGGGACCAGATCACAGGACACACGACAAGCGGCCAGACTTTCACGACCGTCTCTCCGGCCAGCGATCCGCAACTCGTCCCGCACATGCTGCAGAAGAATGTACCGATCACGGTGAAGCCGGCCGACGACGGATTCAATCTGCTTGGCATTCTACTCAACTGGTTTCCGATGCTTCTCATTGTCGGCATCTGGGTGTTCTTCATCCGCCAGATGCAATCGGGCGGTGGTAAGGCGATGGGCTTCGGCAAATCGCGCGCGAAGCTGCTCACGGAAAAAACCGGCCGCGTCACGTTTGAAGATGTCGCCGGCGTGGACGAAGCGAAAGACGATCTGAAGGAGATCGTGGACTTCTTACGCGATCCGCAGAAATTCCAGCGCCTCGGCGGACGAATCCCCAAGGGCGTGTTGCTCGTGGGCCCGCCGGGTACCGGCAAGACGCTCATCGCGCGCGCTGTCGCTGGCGAAGCGAATGTGCCGTTCTTCACGATCTCCGGTTCGGACTTCGTCGAGATGTTCGTGGGCGTCGGCGCGTCCCGTGTGCGCGACATGTTCGAGCAGGCGAAAAAGAACGCGCCTTGTATCATCTTTATCGACGAAATCGATGCGGTCGGCCGTCATCGCGGCGCCGGTTTGGGCGGCGGCAATGACGAGCGCGAGCAGACATTGAACCAGTTGCTCGTCGAAATGGACGGCTTCGAGGCGAATGAGGGCGTGATCCTGATCGCTGCCACCAACCGTCCCGACGTTCTAGACCCCGCGCTGCTGCGCCCGGGCCGTTTCGACCGCCAGGTCGTGGTGCCAAATCCCGATCTGTCGGGCCGCGAGAAGATCCTGCGCGTTCACATGCGCAAAGTCCCGCTGGCGCCGGATGTCGATCCGCGCGTTCTGGCGCGCGGCACGCCCGGTTTCTCCGGCGCCGACCTCGCCAATCTTGTGAACGAAGCGGCGTTGCTGGCGGCCCGCCGCGGCAAGCGCGTCGTCTCCATGTACGAGATGGAAGACGCCAAAGACAAAGTGATGATGGGCTCCGAGCGTCGCTCGCTTGCGATGAGCGACGAAGAGAAGAAGCTCACCGCCTATCACGAAGGCGGCCATGCCATCGTGGCATTGTCTGTTTTGGGCTCCGATCCGATTCACAAAGCGACGATCATCCCGCGCGGCCGCGCGCTGGGCATGGTGATGCGCCTGCCGGAACGCGATCAGCTTTCGCTGACGCGCCAGAAGATGCAGGCTGATCTCTGTGTTGCTTACGGTGGCCGCATCGCCGAAGAGCTGATCTTCGGCCATGAGAAGGTGACCACGGGCGCTTCGAGCGACATCGAGCAGGCGACCCGAATGGCGCGCGCCATGGTTACGCGTTTCGGCATGTCGGACGATATGGGTCCGATTGCTTATGCCGAGAACCAAGAAGAAGTGTTTCTCGGCCACAGCGTTTCTCGAACGCAGAACGTCTCCGAGGCGACGGCCCAAAAGATCGACGCTGAGATCCGCAAGATCATAGACACGGCTTACACCCGCGCTCACGAAATCCTCACCGAGCGCATCAACGATCTGCATGTGCTGGCGCGCGGGCTTTTGGAATACGAAACCCTGTCGGGCGACGAAATCATCGCGCTGCTGAAAGGCATTGCGCCGGTGCGCACGCCGTTCGAGGAGCCGGAGCCGACGCGCGGCGCCGGTCCCAGCGTGCCGACAGCGGGTCGTCCCCGCGGCGGCATCATCGCCCCGGAGCCGCAGCCGCGCTGAGGTTTGCGCAAAGAGCTTGAAAAAAGGGAGGCCTTGGCCTCCCTTTTTGTTTTGGAGCGGTCATGAAAATCCTCGGCATTCTCAACATCACGGAAGACTCATTTTCAGACGGCGGAAAATATCTGGAGCCGTCCGCAGCGCTCGCCCATGCGCGCGAATTGGCGGGGGACGCCGATATCCTCGACATCGGCGCGGCATCCTCCAATCCGGAATCCGCAGGCGTTGCGCCCGAGATTGAGATTGTGCGGCTGGAAAGCGTCGTCCCCCTCCTGCAGCGCGAGAATATCACGCTTTCCATTGATACCTTCTCGCCGGAAGTCCAGCGCTGGGCGCTGGCGCAGAACGTCGCCTATCTAAATGACATCCAAGGCTTTCCCGATGAAAAGCTCTATCCGGAACTGGCCGCCTCATCTGCAAACCTGATTGTCATGCATTCGGTGCAGGAGCGCGGAAGGGCCACACGCATTGATGTGCCGCGCTCCGAAATTCTGGAGCGCATTCGCCGCTTCTTCGCTTCGCGCATTTCCGCGCTGACGAAAGCAGGCATCGCGCGCGAGCGGATCATTCTCGATCCGGGCATGGGATTCTTTCTCGGCACTAATGCCGAAACCTCCTTTACCGTTCTGCGCGCCCTTCCGGCGCTGAAGGCGGAATTCGGCTTGCCGCTGCTGGTGTCGGTCTCCCGCAAGTCCTTCCTGCGCAGGATCACGGGCCGGGAGCCTTCGGAGGCCGGATCGGCCTCGCTGGCTGCAGAACTCTTCGCGGCGGCACGAGGCGCCGATTTCATCCGCACCCACGATCCCGAGGCGTTTCGGGACGGGCTGGCGGTCTGGCAGGCGCTAAGCGGCAACAAGCCGTAATTCCCCGTGATTTCAAGGCTCTGGCTTATCCGCGAGCGGATTTGGTATGGTTCGCTCCGCAAAAAGGAGCGGGACACGCGCTCCGAGGGAACACCTCTGACATGACACGAAAATTGTTCGGCACCGACGGCGTGCGCGGACTGGCCAACAGCTTTCCGATGACGCCTGAAATCGCCATGAAGGTCGGCATGGCCGCCGGTCGCCTGTTCACGCGCGGCGACCATCGCCACCGCGTGGTGATCGGCAAAGATACCCGCCTTTCCGGCTACATGATCGAGCCGGCGCTTGTTGCCGGGTTTACCGCCGTCGGCATGGACGTCTTCCAGTTCGGCCCGCTGCCGTCGCCCGCCGTCGCCATGCTCACGCGTTCGCTGCGCGCCGATCTGGGCGTGATGATTTCCGCATCGCACAATCCCTATCACGACAATGGCATCAAGCTGTTCGGTCCGGACGGCAACAAACTCTCCGATGAAACCGAAAAGAAGATCGAAGCATTGATGGAAAGCGGGCTGGAGGAAGGCCTCGCGGAACCGGCAAAGCTTGGCCGCGCCAAACGCGTGGATGACTCGCAGGCACGCTATATCGAATACGCCAAGCGGACTTTCCCGCGTCACTTGCGGCTGGACGGCATGCGCATCGTGCTCGATTGCGCCAATGGCGCCGCCTACAAGGTCGCGCCGGAAGTGTTGTGGGAGCTAGGCGCGGAAGTCATCAAGATGGGCGTCGAGCCGAACGGCTTCAACATCAACGAGGATTGCGGCTCGACCGCGCCGGACGCGATGGCGGCGAAGGTGCGCGAGACGCGCGCCGATTTCGGCATCGCGCTCGACGGCGACGCCGACCGCGTGGTGATGGCCGATGAGGAAGGCCGCATCATCGACGGCGATCAGATTCTCGCGCTCATCGCGCGTTCCTGGCAGTCCAAGCAGACATTGTATGGCGGCGGCGTCGTTGGCACTGTGATGGCGAATATGGGGCTCGAGCGGTTCCTGCAAGGCAAGGGGCTCAAGCTGGTGCGCTCTGCCGTGGGCGACCGTTATGTGCTCGAAGAGATGCGCAAGGGCGGCTTCAATGTCGGCGGCGAGCAGTCGGGCCACATCATCCTCAGCGATTTCTCGACCACCGGCGACGGTATGATCGCGGCGCTACAGGTGCTGGCGGTATTGGCGGAGGAGAGCAAGCCCGCCAGCGAGGCGGCGCATGTGTTTGAGCCGTTGCCGCAGGTTCTGGAGAACGTCCGCTTCCGCAATGGCACGCCGCTGGAAGACGCGCGCGTGAAATCGTCCATCGAAGCCGGCGCGGCACAACTCAACGGCAAGGGCCGCATCCTGGTGCGCAAATCGGGCACCGAGCCCGTCATTCGGGTAATGGCCGAAGGCGAGGATGAACGCGAAATCCGCGCCGTGGTGCGCGCCATCGCCGGCGCGATCCGGGATGCCGCTGCTTGAGTGAGCAGAAACGGCTACTCATCATCGCCGGATCGGATTCCGGCGGTGGCGCCGGCATCCAGGCCGATATCAAGACGGCGACGGCGTTCGGCGTCTACGCGATGACGGCCGTGACCGCCGTGACGGTGCAAAACACAAAGGGCGTGAAGACGATCCATTCGATTCCGCCCGCCATTGTCGCGGAGCAGATCGAGGCGACTCTTTCCGATATTGGGGCGGATGCGATCAAAATCGGCATGTTGGATTCAGCCAAGATCGTGAAGGCCGTTGCTGGGGCGTTGAAAAGGAAACACGCGGCTGGGATTCCGATTGTCCTCGATCCGGTGATGATCGCCACCAGCGGCGACAGGCTTCTCGCCAAAAAAGCCGTCGTGGCGATGATCAAGCATCTGTTCCCGCTGGCGACGCTGGTCACGCCGAACATTCCGGAGGCACATGCTCTGGTGCATATGCGCGGCACCAAACGCAACGACGCCGAAACAGCGGCTCGCAAGCTGATGGCACTGGGTGCGCAGGCCGCGCTCATCAAAGGCGGCCATGCCACGCGCAGCACCATCGACGACGTGATGGTCTGGAAAGGCGGCGTGGAGGTTTATGCCTTCCCGCGCATTAAGACCAAGCACACACACGGCACCGGCTGCACATTGTCCACCGCTATCGCCTGCGGACTGGCAGAGGGCCTACCGCTGCCGCTCGCCGTTGGCCGCGCGCGGGAATACGTACAGAAGGCAATTATGACCGCGCCCGGCCTGGGACGCGGTCATGGCCCGCTCAACCACATGCACGATCATGAATCGTGATGCAGCGGCCAAAGGGACTTTTTCATCTCGGTTATAATATCACCGTGGCGATCAAGGGGATCGACGGCGCCATCGAAACGATGCTGGGGCTTCTGATCGCCGTCGCCGGCACTCAACGGCTGGCCGAGATGATTCTCGATTTTATCGTGCCAGAATTGGAGCAGCATCCCGCCAGCCGTGTGCTGCAAGCGGCTCATCACGGGGCGACGACCCTGTCGCACAATTCTGGGCATTTCGTAGTGACATATCTTTTGATCCATGGCGTGCTGAAGGCCGGTATCGCCTACAATCTGCTTCTGGAAAAACGTTGGATCTTCGTGCCAGCCTTCGTTGTGCTAACCGGTTTCATCGCCTTTATGGGCGTTCGCCTTGTCGAACACTGGTCGGCCTGGCTTTTGGCGCTCGCCCTGTTCGACGTGATAACGCTGGCGCTGGTTGTCAATGAATACGCGGCACTCAGGTCCAGCCCAAGCCGCGCATAGTATCCCCTTTGATCAGGCGACTAGCGTATCCAGCCGCTTGCGGATGATGGCCTGCGCCTCACTGACGATGCGCTCCACCAGTTCCTTGCAGCTTGGAATGTCGTGGATCAGGCCCTGCGTCTGTCCCGCGGACCAGATGCCATAGTCCGTATCGCCTGTGTCATAGACGACGCCACCGCGCGTGCCGGCGACGAGATCGCGAACATCCTCGAACTTCGCGCCGCCACGCTTTTCGATGGCAACGACCTCTTCGCTGATCTTGTTCTTCGCAACGCGCGAGGAGTTGTGCATGGTGCGGAAGATCATGTCGGTGCCGCGCTCGTCGTTATCGACGATGGCCTGCTTCACCTTCTCGTGGATCGGCGCTTCTTTCGTTGCCATGAAGCGTGTGCCCATGTTGGCGCCTTCGCAGCCCAGCGCCAGTGCCGCCACAAGCCCGCGCGCATCGGCGATACCGCCCGAAGCAATCACCGGGATTTTCAGCTTCGCTGTCGTCACAGGGAACAACACCAGCCCGCCAATATCTTCCTCTCCGGGGTGCCCCGCGCACTCAAAACCGTCGATGGAGACGCAATCGACGCCGATGCTTTCCGCTTTCACCGCATGGCGCGCGGTGACGCATTTGTGGATCACCTTGATTCCCGCCTCCCGGAACGCGGGCAGATGCGGCTGCGGGTTGTTGCCGGCTGTTTCCACCACCTTCAGGCCGCTTTCGCAGATCACCTGTCGGTATTCGTCATAGGGAATCGGATTGATCGAAGGCAGGATGGTGAGGTTGATGCCGAACGGTTTGTCCGTCAGATCGCGCGTCTTTTTGATCTCCGCGACCAACTTTTCCGGCGAGCCCGGCGTCAGTGCGGTCAGGAAGCCCAGCGCCCCAGCATTAGCGACGGCGGCGATGAGTTCGGCTTTGCCCACGCGGGTCATGCCGCCGCAGGTGATCGGCACTTCGACGCCGAACATTTCGGTGAAACGGGTTTTCAACATAGTGTACGCCCCTTGGCTTTATAGCTGTTGGGATAAGGGTGCCGGGGCTGAACGGTCAGCGCAAGTGGTCAGCGGTCCGCGAAGGGATCGCGCACCATGATGGTGTCTTCGCGCTCAGGGCTGGTGGAAAGCAGCGCCACCGGCGCGCCAATCAATTCCTCGATCCGGCGCACATATTTCACCGCCTGCGCGGGCAAATCCGCCCAAGACCGCGCGCCGCGCGTCGAGCAGTTCCAGCCTTCCATCTCTTCGTAGACCGGTTTGCAGCGCGCCTGTTCCGTAGCGTCAGCGGGAAGATAGTCGATCTTCTTTCCATCTAGGTCGTAGCCGATGCAGACATCGATGGTTTCGAACGCGTCCAGAATATCGAGCTTGGTAAGAACGATGCCGTCCACGCCGCCGGTAACGACGGTCTGCTTCACCAGCACCGCATCGAACCAGCCGCAGCGGCGCTTGCGGCCCGTCACCGTGCCGAACTCCGCGCCGCGCGTGCCGAGCTTCTCGCCGATCTCGTTCTGCTGTTCGGTGGGGAAAGGGCCTTCGCCCACGCGCGTGGTGTAGGCCTTCACGATGCCCAGCACATAACCTATGTCGCGTGGCGAAATTCCCGAACCCGCGGCGGCCTGTCCGGCCACGGTGTTGGACGAAGTGACGTAAGGATAGGTGCCGTGATCGATGTCGAGCAGAACGGCCTGCGCGCCCTCAAACAGGATGCGCTTGCCCTCGCGCCGCAACGCGTCGAGCTTGCGCCACGCGCAACCCGTGAAAGGCAAAATCTTCGGCGCGATTTCCTTCAGCGAGGCGAGGAGCGCGTTCGCGTCGATCTCTTCCAGATTGCTGCCGCGGCGTAACGTGTTGTGATGCGCCAGAAGCCGCTCGATCTTCATCGGCAGTGAGGAGAAATCCTTGAGGTCGATCACGCGCAACGCGCGGCGGCCGACCTTGTCTTCATAAGCGGGGCCGATGCCACGCTTGGTGGTGCCGAGCTTCTGCACGCTGTTGGAATTTTCGCGGTTCTCGTCCAGCTCGCGATGCAGCGGCAGGATGAGCACCGCATTCTCGGCGACGAGCAGCGACTCCGGCGTCACACTCACACCCTGCCCACGAATCTTTTCGACTTCGGAAATGAACGCCCAAGGATCGACCACCACGCCATTGCCGATGATCGCAAGCTTACCAGGACGCACGACACCGGACGGCAACAGGCTGAGCTTGTAGGTCACGCCGTCGATGACGAGCGTATGCCCCGCATTGTGGCCGCCCTGAAAGCGCACGACCACGTCGGCGCGCGCGCACAGCCAGTCCACGATCTTGCCTTTGCCCTCGTCGCCCCATTGGGCGCCGATCACGGCGACGTTTGCCATTTCTCTGGTATTCCGTACCCGGAGTATCCGCCTGAGATCGCGGAATCGCGTCAGGCACGGTGGCTATCTATAGACCGAACGGACGGCGAAAGTCACACCGCTTTTGGGCCGAACGGAACCAGCATCGGAACCCTGCGGCGATAGGCGTCATAATCTTGTGAACCGAGCTCTTCGCGCAGCCAGCGCTCTTCCAGCCGTGCCTTGAGCCAATAACCGATGATCAGCAGCAACGCGCCGATATAGGCATGCGGCGTGCCCATGACGATGGCAGAGGCGACGCCAGAAAGAAGAATGC
>DASXHQ010000016.1:0-3027 GCA_036488415.1 Rhizomicrobium sp. | reverse complement strand
CGGACATCGTCGAGTTCATCGACAGCAAAATGAAGGAAGAGCGCAAGGCGCAGGTCCTGATCGAGCAGGGCTACGATCCCTCGATCGACGGCGAAGCCTACTCCTCCATCTTTTTCCAGAACGCCAATCACTCGGTGCGCGTCGCCGATGAGTTCATGCAGGCGGTGGATGACGATCGCGACTGGTGGACCCGCAACGTCAACGACGGCAATCCTTTTGAAAAATACAGCGCCCGCGAATTGCTGCACCGCATGGCGGAATCGGCCTGGGCGTGCGGCGATCCCGGCATGCAGTACGACACCACGGTGAATCGCTGGCACACCTGCAAGACCACCGCGCGCATCAACGCCTCCAACCCGTGTTCGGAATACATGTTCCTGGACGACACCGCGTGCAATCTCGCGTCCCTCAACCTGATGAAGTATCTGAACGCCAACGGCTCGTTCGACGTCGAAGCCTTCCGCCACGCGGTGGACATCACCATCACCGCGCAGGAAATCCTGGTCGATAACGCCAGCTATCCGACGCCGCGCATCGCCGAAAATTCGCACAAGTTCCGCCCGCTGGGACTCGGCTACGCCAACCTTGGCGCGCTGCTCATGTCCATGGCGCTGCCCTATGATTCCGACGGCGGCCGCGACATGGCCGGCGCGGTCACCGCGCTCATGTGCGGCGAAGCCTACGCGCAATCCGCGCGCATCGCCGAGCGCCTTGGGCCGTTCGCCGGCTACGCCGTGAACCGCGAGCCCATGCTGGACGTGATCCGCATGCACCGCGACGCGCTGCGTCCCATCAAGCCGGAAAACGTGCAGCCTTCGCTGCTCGGAGCCGCGCAATATTCCTGGGATATGGCCCTGGCCCTCGGCGAAAAGCACGGCTTCAAGAATTCGCAGGTCACCGTGCTCGCGCCCACCGGAACCATCGGCTTCATGATGGATTGCGACACCACCGGCATCGAGCCCGACCTCGCGCTCGTGAAGTATAAGAAGCTGGTGGGCGGCGGCGTGATCAAGATCGTCAACAACACCGTGCCCGCCGCGCTGATGAAGCTCGGCTACACGCCGGAAGAAACTTCGCAGATCGTTTCGTACATCGATAAAAACGGCAAGGTCGAAGGCGCGCCCGGATTCAAGACCGAGCATCTGCCGATTTTCGACTGCTCGCTTGCAGCGCCCGGCGGACGCTCGATCGCCTGGCGGGGCCACCTGAAGATGATGGCGGCGGCTCAGCCATTTCTCTCCGGCGCGATCAGCAAGACCATCAATATGCCCGAGGAATCCACGGTCGAAGACGTCATGCAGGCGTACATCGAATCGTGGAAGCTGGGCGTGAAGGCCGTGGCCATCTACCGCGACAATTCAAAGGGCTCGCAGCCGCTGTCCGCCGCCGGCGATAAGAAAGACACCGCGCAGCAGACGCAACCCGCGGCGGCTTCCGCGGCAGCGCCGGTAGCGCCCGCCGTTGGAGCCAAGGCCACCGAGCCGGCCACCGGCGTCGCCGAGCAGCGCGAACTCTTCATTCGCGCCCATCGCCGCAAGCTGCCCAGCGAGCGCTCTTCGATCACCCACAAATTTTCCATCGGCGGCCACGAAGGCTACATCACCGTCGGCATGTACGAAACCGGCGAGCCCGGCGAAATTTTCATCAAGATGGCCAAGGAAGGCTCGACGCTCTCCGGCTTCATGGACGGTTTCGCGCTGTCCGTTTCCATCGGCTTGCAGTACGGCGTCCCGCTGAAAGCGCTGGTCGATAAATTCATCAACACGCGCTTCGAGCCCGCGGGCTACACCGGCCATCCCGCGATCCCGTACGCCAAGTCGGTCCTCGATTACATCGCGCGCTGGCTGGGCGGCCGCTTCATCTCGCCAGATTACCTGACGCACAACGGCGAAGCCGCTCTGCCCGCAGCCACGGTAACCGCGACGCCCACCGTGCCTCCATCGATGATCCAGGTCGAAGAGGACGAAGCCGCGTCGCCGGCCCGCGCCGCCCACTCCGGAGTGAGCGCCCGCGCTGATTCGCGCCCAATGTTCGACGGCGCACCCACCTGCTCCGAATGCGGCATGCTGATGACGCCCAACGGCGCCTGCTACAAATGCGAAAACTGCGGCGGCACTTCCGGCTGCAGCTAAACGCGTTCGCTCCAAAAACAGTTTCGCCAAAGGGCACGGTTCGCCGTGCCCTTTGCTTTTTGTGGCACAGACTTCAGTCTGTGGAATTTCTGTAAACGCGCCAGGACCCGCCCACACGAGGCAAGCTCAAAGGAAACCCCACAGACTAAGTCTGTGCCACGGGAGGCCGCTTGCCCGGCTACCCGGCCTATGCTCAAATGCTCGCGATGCTTGCTGCTGTGGCACATCGAGGGCGCCTCAAACTCATTCGTAAGCCAGTGCCCGAACTACGGCCGGGATGGGCGCTGATCGGCGTGCGCGTGGCCGGAATCTGCAACACGGACATCGAAATCCTGCGCGGCTACCACAATTTTCAGGGCACGCTAGGCCACGAATTTGTCGGGGAAGTTGTGCGAGTAGCAAGCGTGAAAGACCGCGCGTGGGTCGGCCGCCGCGTGGTCGGCGAAATCAACGTTTCCTGCGCCGGCCTCGGCCTCCGCAATCCGTGCGCGTATTGCCGGCGCGGAATCCCGACGCACTGCGCGCGCCGCCGCGTTCTGGGAATCATCGGCCACGACGGCGCGTTCGCAGAATTTCTGGCGCTGCCGGTTGTGAATCTTCACCAAGTTCCAGACAATGTGCCGGATGAGGCCGCCGTCTTCACCGAACCGCTGGCCGCCGCCTGCGAAATCCTCGAACAAGTGAAGGTTCAGGAACACAAAAGCGCCGCCGTCATCGGCGACGGCAAACTCGCCCAATTGATCGCCCGCGTGCTGCGCAGCGCCGGAATGCAAGTCACTATGATCGGCAAGCACGCGAGCAAATTAAAGCTGGCCAACGCCGCGGGCATTAATACACGGAAGTCCGGATCGCCGAGCGCCAATCAACCAAATGTATACACGTTGACTGTCGAAGC
>DASXHQ010000094.1:0-55989 GCA_036488415.1 Rhizomicrobium sp. | reverse complement strand
GTCCCGGTTCGCCATGCACCAGCAGTTCGCGAATTTGCTCGGCGCCCGGCGATCCGCCTGGCTCGCGCGTCACAACGGTTTCGATGCCGCGCTCTTTCAGCTTTACGGCGAGCCGCTTCGCCTGCGTGGACTTGCCGGTACCCTCCCCGCCTTCGAGCGTAATGAACTGCGGGTCGGTCACGATCTGCCTTCAGTGTCCAGTGATCATGTGGCGAATGCCGAGGAATACACGGCCGAACAATCCGGCACGATCCACGGAATTGGCGGCGACGAGGGGCACTTTCAGCGCCGGAAATTCCGGTGCGGTGATTTCCAACGTTCCAATGCGCTGACCTTTGACGATTGGTGCTTTCACAGGGCCATCGTAATGAACGGCGACCTTCATGCCCGCCCGGGATTCGACCTGCAACGTCACGTTCAGCGGCTTTCCGACCACAAGCGGAACGGTGTCCGTGGAGCCCTGCCAGACGGGCGCGTTCGCCAATACGGTATCTGCCTTGGCGACCGGATAACTGCGGAATTCGCGGAACGCAAGGCCAAGGATGCGCGCCGCTTCGTCGCTGCGGCGGCGCTCGGCGAACCAGTCCTGCCGTTGCGGGGTGTCCTTGTCGAGATCCGGATAGCGCAAACCGTTCAGCACCAGGATCAGCCTTTCGCTGTGCTGTTTTGCAGATGCCGTGATGCCATAGCCGGAAGCATCCGTGTGGCCGGTTTTCAATCCATCTGCGCCGTCGAGCTTATCCAGAACCATGTCGCGGTTCGGCTGTGTGATGCCATTCCATACAAAGCTGCGTTCGCCGAAGTAGTGATAATATTGCGGATAATCGTTGATGAGGTGTCGCGCGAGCTTGGCCAGATCGAGCGCGGACATGAGTTGGCCCGGAGGATCGGGCAGGCCATCCGGATTCACAAAATGCGACTGGTTGAGGCCAAGCTGTTTGGCCCGTTTGTTCATCATATCGACAAAACCGTCGACGGTTCCGCCGAGTGCCTCAGCGACAACCACGCAGGCATCGTTACCGGACTGGATGATGATGCCGCGGATCAAGTCTTCGACCGGAACGCGGCTTCCTACGGACACGAACATCTTCGAGCCGCCGGTCTTCCACGCGGTCTCGGAGACTGGGAATGTGTCGGTGAGATGAACGCGGTGGTCTTTCAGCCGGCTAAACAGCAACTCGATCGTCATCAGCTTGCTCATCGAGGCCGGCGGCATTGGCGTGAAGGCGTCCTTCGCCCACAGCACCTGTCCGTCACCGTCCATCAGCAATGCGTGTTCCGCAGATGTGCTGAGTTCGGCTTGCGCGGGCGCCGCCAGAAGCAATGCCGCAATGAAGGCAAAAATGAATTGAATCCGCATGAACGGAACACTCCCAAAGCTGAGACTGATTCGGCAGCCCGATCTATTGATCGACCACGATCTGCGCATCGTTACTACCAAGCCCTGACATCTTGGCCAACGCCGCGTCAGCGTCTGCGACACTATCGTAAGGACCGCTGCGCACGCGGAACAGCTGATGCCCGTTGCGGGAAATTGGCGAAACCTCGAGATTGCCCGCGGCCGAGAAGCGTGCCTGCAACCGCATGGCGTTCACCTCGCTGGAGAACGCGCCGATCTGCACATAAAGATGCGTTGTCGCCGGAACCGGGACTTTTTCCACTTGGCCCGTCACCCGCGTATCGGGCGGTGGCATGGGCACGGAGAGTGCCGCACTGGGTATGGGCAAGCTGGCGACCTGAACAGGTGGCGCGACAGTTGCGCCCGGGACTACGTTCAAGGCCGACGTGTCAATTTTGGTTGTCGGCGCGGCAGGAACTGCGGCGACAATCTCCGGCGGTGTCTCGGGCGGTGGCGTTGATCCCGCGCCGGCGTCCGCGCGGCCCACATAGGTCACACGCACGCGTGCGGTCCCCGATCGAACGACGTCCAGCGCACGAGCCGCAGCTTCCGACAGATCGATGATGCGTCCTTTGGCGTAGGGTCCGCGGTCATTGACGCGGACCACGATCGATTTTCCATTGCCGAGGTTCGTCACGCGGACGTTAACGGGCATGGGCAATGTGCGATGCGCGGCGGTGAGCTCGGTGCCGTCATACATTTCGCCATTCGCTGTGCGATGGCCGTAGAAGGTCGGGCCATACCAGGATGCGACGCCGGTTTCATCGTAGTCCGGCTGCTCGTGCGGATAATACCAGGTGCCGTCGATCTGATAGGGATTGCCGACTTTGTAGACGCCTGCATTCGGAGGAATCCGGACACCCTCATTGCTCGGTGGCGGTGTGGAGGCGCAGGCCGCGGCCAGACCAGCCGCAACAATCACCACCGCAGTCCTGCGTGCGTTTTTCAGCATTCGGCGGAATCACCAACCCCTAGCGCGATAACGGTAAGCGATGCCACATGTATGCTTCAACCGCGCCGCTTGCGCCGATTCCCGGTTCGTCCTAGGGAGCGCGGTGTGGATGGGTGGCCGAGCGGTTTAAGGCACCGGTCTTGAAAACCGGCGGGCCTGCAAGGGTCCCGTGAGTTCGAATCTCACCCCATCCGCCAGCTTGCGAAAGTGCGTGGATTTTTTGCGGACACAAACAACTAAACGCGACGATTCTCAACGTCGGGCTGCCGTCGCCCCTTCTGCAGATGCAATTGCGATAACCGGGGTGGTGGGCGTTTCATACTGCTTGTAATCCGGCACCTGATCGAGGCGCACGAATTTGTAGCCTTCTTCCACCAACGCCGGAACGACGGCCGCGACCAATTCCGGCGACTGTTGGTGGATGCAATGCATGAGCACTACGCCGCCATCCTTGCGGCGTATTTCGCGCATGTAACCTTTTGCGCAGGTGTCAGCGTCCCAATGACGGTGCCAGCAATCCCAGTCGGCGGCACTGAGAACATAGCCATCGGAACTCATCGCTATGTCGCCGCCAATGTCCCAATACATTGGGCCGACATATTGCTTCAGCACGGGATCGGCATTCAAAACGGCCGCATGCTGTGGACGCCATGAACCGTAAGGCGCACGGAAATAGAACTTGGCATTGGCCGGCATGAGAGGCCGTATGTAGTCGTCCACTGCACGGATCTGATCGATCAGCATTTCGGGATGGCGGACATATTTCTTTCCGAGCAAAGGATGCGTTGCGCTGTGGTTGGCCAGCAGATGTCCCTCGGCCGCGATACGTCTCAGAATATCCGGATAGGCGCGCGCCATCTTGCCCACGATGAAGAACGTCGCCTTGACGTTCTGTGCCTTCAGGACATCGAGCACAGCCGGCGTGTTGGCATTCGGGCCATCGTCGAAGGTTAGCGCAATCGTGTGCGTGCCGCGCAGACCGGAATGAAAGATGTTTTTGGTCTGGAAATAGGCGATCTGATCTTTCGCGTTTGGCTGTGCTGGACCTGCCCATGCAACTCCCGAAGCAAAAATGACTGCTAGCGAAACCGCCGCCGCGAAACCGCGGATTGCCATATCAACCCTCACCCCGACACCCGAAGAAATAGTAGGTATGTCAGCCCATTGCCGCAAGCATTTGAGAGGCAGCCTTAACCATGAGATGCCGCAATTATCAAAGACTGGCTGCGTTCTTTTGTGCTCCAAGAGATGCTAGTCGGACCGGCAAATCCCGAACGCGGACGCCCGTCGCTGCAAAAATGGCATTGGTGACAGCAGGGGCAATCGGCGGAACGCCCGGTTCGCCGGCGCCTCCGAGCGGGGCATCGCTTTCGACAATCGCAATCTCGATCTTCGGGCAATCTGCCAGGCGAATCACTTCGTAGTCTGGAAAATTCGCCTGCTCGACTGCGCCTTTGTCGATGGTGATCGCGCCGTTCAGTGCGGCACTGAGACCGTAGATGATACCGCCTTCGATCTGCGCTTTGAGCCCATCGGGGTTGACGGCGCCCCCGCAATCGACGGCCGTGACGACGCGATCCACTTTCACGGTACCATCCGCCGCGACGGTGATCTCGACGACGTGCGCCACGATCGTCTGGAAGGACTCGAATATCGCGACGCCGCGCGCCCTGCCCGCCGCCATCGATGTTCCCCAACCGGCTTTTTCGGTGGCGGTCTGAAGAACCCTGTGGTGGCGCGGCGCGTCTTTCAGCAGCGCGAGGCGATACGTGACGGGGTCCATATTTGCAGCGTGGGCCAATTCATCAACAAAAGACTCGACGAAGAAGCCATGCCAGGACGCTTCGACGCTCCGCCACGGCCCTGTCGGCACATGCGTCTTCACCTGCACGGCACTGATTGCCTGGTTTGGAACGCCGTAGACGATGTGCGCCTCCGGATTCGCGCCTTCATCGCCCGCGTAATCGTTTACCCACGCCACCGGCATGCCTTTTGTGTCCAGCGCGGCTTGGAAACGGCTCATCACATTGGGCCGATAGAAGTCGTGCTGCATGTCCTGCTCGCGCGTGAAGATCAGCTTCACTGGCATCCCGGGCACGGCCATCGCCGTCTTCACCGCGTATTCGAGAAAGTTGTAGAGGCCGGGGAGTCTGCGGCCGAAGCCGCCGCCCATCGGCATGAGGTGAAATTTCACCTTGTCGATCGAGAGGCCCGCGACGGTCGCGCAATGCGCGCGAGAACCCAGACCGTCCTGCGTGCCGGCCCAGATCTCCAGCGTGCCGTCATTGTTGTAGAGCGCGGTCGCATTCACCGGCTCCATCGCTGCGTGCGCCAGATACGGAACGTGATAGGTGGCTTCGACAAGGCGGCCCTGTGAAAGCGCATCCGCGCCCGAACCGACTTTAAGATCGGATTTCAGGTCATTGCCTTTCAGCGCCTTGGTGCGTGTCGCCGTGATATCGGCAGTCGTGACACTGCCGTTCACCCCGTTGTCGAATACGGGATTGAGCGCGGCTGCGGCATCGCGCGCGCGCCAGAAGCGGTCCGCCACAACGACAACCGCATCATCGAGCTGAACGATCTTGTGAACGCCGCGCATCTTCGTGACTTCGTTGACCGAAACGGCTTTCAACTTGCCGCCGAAAACCGGCGAAATGCGGATCGCGGCATACATCATGCCCGGCTGCTTCACATCGAGGCCGTAATTGGTCGCGCCGTTGACCTTCTTCGGAATGTCTATGCGTGGGATCGATTTTCCGACCAGCGTGTATTGCGACTTTGGCTTCAGAGCCGGATTGGACGAGGGCGAATAAGCCGCCGCTTCGCTGGCCAATTCGCCATAGCCGAAGCTTCTGCCGCTTGCGTTGTGCATCACCCTGTTGTTCTTCGTCGCGCATTCGCCGGTCGAGACACCCCAGCGCGCAGCGGCGGCCTTGACCAGAATCTCGCGTGCGGCCGCTCCGGCGACACGCATGGCATTCACGCCCGTGAATCGCACCGCGGCCGAGCCGCCAGTGATCTGCGGGACGTAGCCGACACCGGGAATGGAAAGATTCGCCGCCATGAAGCGGAACGTGTTGGTGGCCATGCCTTTGAGAAACGCCGGCACTTGCGCGCCGTTCAACGCGAACCCTTCGATCATCGCGCCATTGGTGAAATCGACATCGGCCGGCGCGGCCTCGACACGCAGTTTGCTCCAGTCGGCATCCAATTCCTCAGCGGCCATCTGGGGAAGCGACGTGTAGATTCCCGTGCCCATGTCGCAATGCGGCACCACCACTGTGACCACATCGTCCTGGCTGATCTTCAGCCAATTGTTGACGAACTTCTCGCCCGGCTTGGCGTCGAGCTTGTCGATGTGGCCGATCCGGCCGTTCGGCCACAGCGCATATCCAACGACCAGCGCGCCGGCGGCACCGAGACCGCTTAGCAGAACCACTCTTCTTGTCGAGGCCATGACGGTTACGCCTTCGCCAGATCACGCACCGCATTGCGGATGCGCGGATAGGTGCCGCAGCGGCAGATATTCGTGATCGCCTTCGCGAGGTCGTCATCGGTCGGGTGCGGGTTTGTTTGCAGCAACGCGCTGACGGCCATGATCATGCCCGACTGGCAGTAGCCACACTGCGGCACCTGATGGTCGATCCAGGCTTGCTGCACCGGCGTCAGACCGTTCGCGCCCAACCCTTCGATTGTCGTGATTTCCGCGCCAACAACCGATGACACCGGCGTCACACAGCTGCGCTGGGCCTGTCCGTTCACATGGACGGTGCAGGCCCCGCATTGTGCGATGCCGCAGCCGAATTTCGTACCCGTGAGTCCGATTTCATCGCGGATCACCCAGAGCAGCGGGGCATCTGGCTCCACATCCAGATCGTGACTAACACCGTTCACCTTCAGTTGGATTGTCATTGCCTACCCCATTTGCCGCTAGTCGATTCCTAGCATAGCGCGCCGCGCTTGGCATTTCGCGTCGCGGCGCCACTAGTTTTTGGCCCTTGTTGCCCGCGCCGGTCGGCCATCCCATTTCTGCATAACATTTCATGTTGTCTCACGCCCTTGTGAGGCCACATTCCTCAGCAATTACAGGCACCTTGGGGACGCGGTGATTTGCCGGTGAGGGAGCGATGCGGGCACTGACTGCGATCAGCATTAAGAATCCGGCTGCCGTGGCGGTCGGCATTGCCGTCACGATTCTCTTCGGTGTGTTCGCGCTGGAGGCGTTGCCAGTCCAGCTGTTTCCGGACATCGACCGGCCTACGATCGGCATCGAAACCGATTGGCGCTCGGAAACACCGCGCGAAACCGAATCCCAAATCGTCCAACCCGAAGAAGATGTGCTGCAAGGCATCCCCGGCCTTCAGGAGATGGATGGCTTCGCGAACAATGGCGGCGGCTACATCCAGCTGACCTTCGCGCTCGGCACCGACATGAACAGCACGCTTGTCGACGTGGTGGGGCGCCTCAATCGCGTGCCGACATTGCCCACCGATGCGCAGAAGCCCTTCATTCAGCTTGCCAGCACGCAAAACGCTAATGCAACGTTGCTCTATGTGTTCATGCAGAAGCTTCCGGGCAACAAGCACGATGTGAACGATTACGTGCAATTCCTCAAGGATGTGGTGTTGCCAAGGTTGCAGGCTGTGCCCGGCGTAGGCAGCGCTCAGATCAACTCCAACGGTGGAACGGACGAGCTCGATATCGTCTTCGATCCCATGCGTGCGGCCCAGTTGGGAATCCAAATTCCCAAGGTGGCCCAACAGATCAGCGGCTCGGAGGACGTTTCCGGCGGCACGATCAATGTGGGTCGCAGGAGCTATAGCCTGGAATATCGCGGCCGTTATTCGGTCGCCCAACTCAGGGACCTCATTCTGGAGTGGCGCAATGGCAAGCCCATTCATCTGGGCGATATCGCCAATGTCCATATCGGGCGCAGCAAGGAACAGGGCTTCGCTTATCAGAATGGCAATCCCGCCCTCGGCATTCAGATCTTCCGGGCCACAGGCGCCAATGTTCTGGCGACGGTGAACGCGGTCAAAGAAGAACTGCAGAAGATCAACGACGGCCCCGCCAAGGAGCGTCATGTCACGCTTCAGTACTCTTTCGACCCGTCGCACTTCATCAATCAGGCGGTTGGCATGGTGACGTCCGACCTGCTGATCGGAATTCTGCTGGCCGTTGGTGTGCTCTGGTTCTTCATGCGGGAACTGCGCGGCACGCTGATTATATCGTCGGCGATTCCGATCTGCCTGTTCGCGGTCGTGGTGCTGCTCAATCTCACCGGCCGCACATTGAACGTGATTTCTCTTGCCGGCCTCGCCTTCGCCACAGGCATGGTGCTGGACGCGGCAATCGTCGCGTTTGAAAACATTTTGCGATTGCGCGAACGCGGCATGCCGGCGGGAGAAGCCGCGCAGCTGGGCACGGATCAGGTTTGGGGCGCCCTGCTCGCTTCGACCGCGACCAATGTCGCTATTTTCGTGCCGGTGATCTTCCTCAAGGACGTGGAGGGACAGCTTTTCGCCGATCTGTCGCTGACGATCGCGTTTGCGGTCTTCTGCTCGCTATTCGTGGCGATCACAGTGATCCCTGTCGCATCGGTGCTGTTCCTCCAGACACGGCCGAAGGTATCAGACCTTTCCAATGTCTGGCATCGCATCACCAATGTGGTGATGGACGCCACCGACACGCCGCGCAAACGGTACTACTGGATCGGGGGGCTTATTCTTGGATCGGTCATCGGCACATGGCTGTTGTTGCCGCCCCTCCATTATCTGCCACAGGTAAAGCGTGCGGCCATCGATGGATTTATCCAGTTGCCCACCGCCATGACGCCGGATGCTGTCGATAAGGAAGTGGCCGGCCCAATCATCGACCGTCTGAAGCCTTATTTGAAAGGCGAGAAGCAGCCGAAACTCCTCAATTATTATGTGAAGATGAATGGTCCGGGAAACATGGACATGGCGGTCCGCGTTCCGAATGACGAGGATTTCCCGGAACTGGAAAAGATCGTCCGCAGCGACATCATCAAAGACCTCGGCGACGCGCAGGCCTTTGCGCAGATGGGTTCGCTCTTTGGTGGATTTGACGAAGGCGGCGGCGTCAGCATCGCGATTCAGTCCAATGATGAAGTCGCGATGCGGGCCGCCGCAAAAAAGGGTTATGCGCTGCTGACGGCGCGGTTCCCGGAAGGCGTGGTGAACACCAATCCCGGTCTCGACTACGATCAACCCCAGTTGAAGATGATTCCCGACGATCGCTCGATCGCCGAAGTCGGCTGGACAAGGCCGGATGTCGGTTCTCTCGCACAGGCGCTGGGCGAAGGTCTTTATGTCGGCCAGCGTTATGACGGTTCGCGCCAGCTTTATCTGATCCTGAAATCGCAGCCTTTGACGTCGCCGGCCGCGGTCGCCGATGTGCCGGTTGCCACGCCGAGCGGCGGGATCGTCCCGTTCAGCCATGTGGTCAACATCCAGCGCACGTTGGCGTCCTCCGGCACATTCCGTCTCAATCGCCGCCGCACCTTCGCGCTCAACCTGCAGCCGCCGCGTGGCATGGCGTTGCAGGATGTTATGGCCATTGTGCACAAGGAGATCGAGCCGCAGATCCGCAAGATGCTGCCGGCCGACGGCACCATCAGTTATGGCGCGGCCGCGGACCATCTCAACAACGCGTTGTGGAGCATGGGCAAGAATTTCGGATTGGCGGTGTTGCTATTGTTCCTCATCATGGCGGCGCTGTTCAAGTCCGTGTGGGATTCCGCCATTGCGACCATCGCGCTGCCCCTTGGAACCGTGGGCGGCATGGCGGCCTTGCGGTTGCTCGGGCTGTTCACCTTCCAGCCGCTCGATCTGATCACGATGATTGGGTTCATCATTGTGCTTGGTTTGGTCGTGAACAACACGATTTTGCTGGTGGCGCGCACACGGCAAGCCGAAGCCGAAGGGATGACGCGCGTCGATGCCGTGCGGTCAAGTCTTGAGACGCGCCTTAGGCCGATCTTCTCCAGCACTTTGACTGCCGTGTTCGGCATGCTGCCGCTGGTTCTCATTCCGGGACCGGGCGCGGAAGTTTATCGCGGCCTTGGCGCTGTGATCGTGGGCGGCCTGCTGTTCAGCCACATCTTCACCTTGTTCCTCATGCCGGCACTGCTGCGTCTTGGCGAGAGGAGAGAAATCGCCTATCGCGAGCCCCTTGTGCCGGATAACCCATCGTTGGAAGCAGCCTGAAAGGCGAAGTGAATGAAGTGGAGTGCATTTTTCGGGACAGTTGCGGTGGCGGCTCTTCTTACGCCTGCCGTCGCTCAGCAGGCGCCGGGAGCCGCGCCTTCGGTGACTGTCGTCGCCGCGAAGGTGGTCCGCATGGCGCCAAGCATGGGCCTGCCGGGCACCGTCGTCTCGCGCAATGACTCCCATCTTGCTTCGGAAGTCGAAGGGCGCGTCGCATGGGTTGCGGAGGTCGGCACGGCCGTGAAGCAAGGCGATGTCGTTGCCCGGATCGACAGCGACGTGATCGGGCTGCAGCTTTCATCCGACAAGGCGAATAGCGCTCGGCTTGTGGCGCAACTGAGCTATGACCGTGGACAAGCGGAGCGGATGCAGAAGCTCTTCGGGATGAACGCCATCGCAAAGAGCACCCGCGACCAGGCCGTGTCGACTCGCGACATGGATGCCGCCGCACTCGCGCAGGCGCAGGCGGCGCAGAAGAAATCGCAATATCAGTTCGACCATAGCCAGATCCGCGCACCCTTCCCCGGCCGCGTGGTCGCGCGCCTGATCAACGCCGGTGAGTATGCAGCGGCAGGCAAGGACATCGTCCGCCTTGTCGAGACCGATGCCATCGAAGTGAGCACGCAGATACCGATCGATTCCTCGCACTTTTTGCGCGAAGGACAGACCGAGATCGTCATGATCCAGAACAAGCCGGTGACCGGCACCGTTCGCGCTGTCGTGCCGGTGGGCGACATCGCCAGCCGCACGCTGGAGATAAGACTGACCTTGCCGCCGAATTCCGCCTATGTCGGCGACGCGGCGAAGGTTCTGATCCCCACCTCCCAGCCGCGCAACGTATTGGCCGTGCCGCGCGACGCCCTCATTCTTCGCGAGGATAACACCTATATCTTCAAGGTGGACAAGAAGAACGTCGCGGCCCGTGTGGCGGTCGAGACCGGCACCGAGGACGGCGCGATGGTCGAAATCAAAGGTCAGGTTGCGGCCGGCGACCATGTGATCGTGCGCGGCGGCGAACGGCTCGAGGGCGGTCAGAAAGTCCGCGCCATTATGGCATCCTGATCGGGCGGATTTCGGCTATTGTCGGCTTTGCGAAGCCGGAGTTACTTCATGATCAAATTGACCTTCTGTCTTCAGCGGCTGCCAAGCTTGAGTCGTGAAGCCTTTCAAGCTTATTGGTTCAACACACATGCGCCGCTGGTGGCGAAGCACAGCAAGGTGCTGCGTATCCGCCGCTATGTGCAGATGCATTCCGCCACGAACGATTTCAACGACGCAATCCGCGCAAGTCGCGGCGCGCCGCAGATGTATGACGGCGTTGCGGAGCTTTGGTGGGATTCGATCGACGATTTGACCGCGCCACCAACGCCGGAAAGTCAGGCAGCGGGGCTCGCCCTTCTGGAAGACGAGCGCAAATTCATCGACCTCTCGCACTCGCCGCTTTTCATCGGCGAGGAGAAGGTCATCGTCTCTTAGATCCGTGTTTGGTCAGATAGCGGCGCGCCAGGGCGATGTTGCGCCGGTTGGATTTGTAGCTGATGTCAAACATGTCACCCAACACGGGCACGGCGCCGACGACAGTATCGAGCGCCACGTTCCATACCATGCGAGTCTTCACCCAAGGCGACAGACCCAATTCTGAAGCGCGCGAGATCAGATAGAAGCTGATCAGTGCGGAAATGATGTCGCCGGCAACAGGAATGAGGCCGATCACGCCGTCCAATCCAAAGCGGATATTCGTGCCGGGAATGACGAAGCGCGAATCCAGGAGATCGGCTAGCCATTCCAGCTGGGCAAGTTGCTCTTCCGCGGAGAGTTTTCCGGGTGGGATGATTTCAATGCGGCGTGCGGTCGTCGAAGGCATTCCCTATCTCTATCGCCGAATGGCGGCGAAATGACGGCAGGTCAAATATCGGCGTAGCAGCGCACTTCGTCGGCCGCACCGGGTGTTGTGATCGCGCCGTCGCGCGCCGGGCCCACGTTCTTCGCGTAGCGCGCGAGCGCGCCGGATTTGAACGACGGCGCTTTCGGCTTCCAGGTTTTGCGGCGCTCTGCCAGTTCCGCTTCGGAAACTTCAACGTCCATCGTGCCTTTGTCGGCATCGATGATGATGATGTCGCCATTCTTGAGCAATCCGATGGGACCGCCATCCATCGCTTCGGGGCCGACATGGCCGACGCAGAGGCCTCGTGTGCCGCCGGAGAAGCGGCCGTCGGTGATGAGCGCTATGTTCTCGACGCCCTGGCCGTACAGCGCCGCCGTTGTCGATAGCATCTCGCGCATGCCGGGACCGCCTTTGGGGCCTTCGTAGCGGATGACGATGACATCGCCTTCCTTGTATTTGCGCGCCTGAACGGCGGCGAAAGCGTCTTCCTCGCAATCGAACACCAGCGCAGGGCCGCGATGCTTGATGTGCTTGAGGCCCGCGATCTTCACGATGGCGCCTTCCGGCGCGAGATTGCCGCGCAGGCCTACCACGCCGCCGGTGGGGGCGAGCGCGTGGGCGACGTCCTTCATCACTTTTTGGTCGGGATTGAACGTCACGTCCTTCAGATTCTCGGCGACGGTCTTGCCTGTCACTGTGATGCAATCGCCGTGGAGCAAGCCTGCATCAAGCAGCGCCCGCATCAGCATGGGCACGCCGCCGGCTTCCCACATATCCTTCGCCACATACTGGCCGCCAGGTTTCAGCGAAGCGAGATAGGGCGTCTTGCGGAAGATTTCGGCCACATCGAACAGATCGAACTTGATGCCGGCCTCGTTCGCCATCGCGGGCAGATGCAGCGCCGCATTGGTCGATCCGCCGGTGGCCGCCACTACCATTGCGGCGTTCTCGAAAGCCTTCCGTGTACAGATGGTCCGTGGACGGAGATTTGACGCCACCAGATTCATCACCTGCTCGCCTGCCTTCAACGCGAAGTCATCGCGGGCTAAAACTTCCGCTGGAGGGCCCGAGGAATATGGCAGCGCCAAGCCGATCGCTTCGGCGACGCAGGCCATGGTGTTGGCGGTGAACTGCCCGCCGCAAGCGCCTGCGCCGGGGCAAGCATGGCGTTCCAACTCGGTGAGATCGCAGGCCGGCATTTTCCCGGCGGCGAACTGGCCGACGCCTTCGAAGATGTCGACCACCGTGACGTCCCTGCCCTTCACGCGGCCCGGCATGATGGAGCCGCCGTAGAGGAACACGCTCGGCACGTTCAGGCGCAACATCGCCATCATCATGCCCGGCAGGCTTTTGTCGCAGCCCGCGATGCCGACCAGTGCGTCGTAGCAATGGCCGCGCATCGTTAATTCAACGCTGTCGGCAATCACTTCGCGCGACACCAGCGAGGACTTCATGCCTTCGTGGCCCATCGCGATGCCGTCGGTCACCGTGATGGTGCAGAATTCGCGCGGCGTGCCGCCCGCTTCCTTCACGCCCTTTTTCGCGGATTGCGCCTGACGCATCAGGGCGATGTTGCAGGGCGCGGCCTCGTTCCAGCAGGAGGCGACACCGACAAAGGGGCGATGAATCTCCTCTTCCGTCAGCCCCATTGCGTAATAGTAGGAGCGGTGCGGTGCGCGCTCAGGGCCTTCGGTGACGTGGCGCGAGGGCAATTTCGATTTGTCGAATTTCGGCATGACGAAACCTGAAAATTTCTGCTGAAACTTTCATGCCGCGCTGCACAAATTCGCGCAATGGAATTGTTTGTCGTTTTTCGCTGATTTTGTCAGATTAGTATCTGGTAACGCTAAAATTTATTCCTACATTCCATTGATCATTGTTTTCACAGTAACGTACACCCGTCCCCCTCCGCTCTACTCTGCCCTGTGGACATGGAATTTCTGGAAGGGCACCGCCGAATCACTTGGCAATCTGGATATGATAATAGTCATATCATGCTATGCAAGCTCCCGTCAACCTAATGGAAAGCTCGGCGGATTTCTCCGCCGGGCCTATCGCTACCGCTCACGCTCCGCGCTCAGCGATAGTAATGCCAGTGATGGTAGCGGTCGTAATAGCCGCGGTGATGGTAGTGATGATAGTAGTGGCCGTGACAGCCATTGCTGTGACCGACCGAACGGCCAACCAGACCGCCGCCGACCGCACCGACTGCGGTGCCGACGAAGCTGCCGTGGGTAACCACATTGCCGAGCACGCCGCCGCCGACCGCGCCAACCGCGGTGCCGGTTGCTTTTGCGCTATCGCAGTCCGCGTTCGCGGCGGTTACAGCCGTCGCAAGCGCGAAAGCGGAAATCGCGAGCATTTTTGCGAATCGCATTGAACTCTCCTGTTTGGCCGGGAACTGCACCCGGACTTCCCCGTCCGTTTGCATAACGAACCGGTCATCGGAAAGTTCCATCACGCCAGTCTTGCAACCGCCTCCTTCAGACGCGTGGCCGTTGCTGCGTATTCGGCGCGCTTCTCGCGCTGCTCGGTCAACACGTCTTCCGGCGCGCGGGAGACAAATTGTTCGTTGGAGAGCTTGGCGTCGATGCGGTCGATCTCTTCTTCGGCTTTCTTCAATTCTTTTTCGAGACGCGCGCGCTCTTTCGCGAAGTCGATGACGTCGCCGAGCGGCAAACCAACCGTCGCTTCGCCGAGCACGAATTGCGCCGAGCCTTTTGGCAAAACATCGGCAACGTCGGCGGAGGACAAACGCGCCAGCGTGAGGATGACATCGCTGTTTGCGGCAAGGGTGGCTTTGCTCGCCGCGTCGGCGTCTTTCAGCACAAGCGCAATCTTGGCGGACGGCGGCACGTTCATCTCCGCGCGGACGGAGCGCACGCCTTTCACCAGATCGATCACCCAGTTCATCGCGCGGCTGGCGTCTTCGAATTTCGGCAGCGCGTCCAGTTTCGGCCACGGGCCTTCAATCAGCATGGACGCGCGCGGCATGACGGCGGTGCGCGCCCAAAGCTCTTCGGTGATGAAGGGCATCAGCGGATGCAGAAGCTGGAAGATCGTATCGCGCGCCCAGGCGGCGGTGGCGCGGGTTTCGGCTTTGGCCTTCTCGTCCGACCCATTGAAGATCGGCTTGGCGATTTCGAGATACCAGTCACAGAAAACATCGTAGATGAAGTGATAGGCCGCGCTTGCTGCTTCGTTGAAGCGCAAGGCTTCCAGCTTCGTGGTGAGTTCGCGCGCAGTAGCGGCGGTTTCCGTGACGATCCATTGATTCGGCGTGAGCGTGACCTTGGCGGGATCGAAGTCGGCCACGGTCTCGCAGCCGTTTATCTCGCAGAAGCGCGTGGCGTTCCACAGCTTGGTTGCGAAATTGCGGTTTACTTCCACGCGCGACGGGCCGATGCGCATGTCGCGCCCCTGCCCGGCCGCCAGCGCCAAGGTGAAGCGCAGCGCATCCGCGCCATATTCATCGATAAGATCCAGCGGATCGACGACGTTGCCTTTTGTCTTCGACATCTTCACGCCCTTCTCGTCGAGAACGCGGGTGTGGATGAACACAGTCTTGAACGGCACATCCGGCATGAACCACAGGCTCATCATCATCATGCGGGCGACCCAGAAGAAGATGATGTCGAAGCCCGTGACGAGAACCGAGGTCGGATAGAAGCGCTTCAGTTCCGGCGTCTCATCCGGCCAGCCCAGCGTGGAAAACGCCCACAGCGCCGAGGAGAACCACGTGTCGAGAACGTCGGGATCGCGTCTAAGCGGCACGACGGATTCACGTTTCTCTTTGTACTCAATGCTCCAACTAGTTAGAGCGTGATCAAAATTTTCGTCCTGCGAAACGAATCTTACTTTTGCTCCGTAGTATGTCTCTGCTTCCTTCCGGGCTTCATCTTCAGTCTGGGCGACAAATTCTTTGAACGGATAGGCTCGCAACTCCTGTTCAACAACTTTCTTTGGTCCGTACCAGACCGGAATTTGATGCCCCCACCAGAGCTGGCGCGAGATGCACCAGGGATGGATGTTGCGCATCCAGTTGAAATAAACGCCGGTCCAGTTGTCCGGCACGAATTTGGTGCGGCCGTCCTCCACCGCCTTGATCGCCTTGTCGGCGAGCGGTTGGACGTTGAGATACCACTGCTCGGTCATCATCGGTTCGAGCACGACGGTCTTGGTCTTCTCGTCGTGCGGCACCGCGTGGGTGATCGGCTCGACCTTGTCGAGCAATTCGACCGCTTCCAGATCGCCGACGATTGTTTTGCGCGCCACGAAACGGTCGAGGCCGCGATAGGCTTCCGGCACGGTGTCGTTCAGCGTCCCATCCTTGTTGAGGATATTCAGCACGGGAAGGTTGTGGCGCTTGCCGACTTCGAAATCGTTGAAGTCGTGGCCCGGCGTGATCTTCACCGCGCCGGTGCCCTTCTCCGGATCGGAATATTCGTCGGCGATAATCGGGATACGCCGGTTGGCGAGCGGCAATATCGCGAACTTGCCAATCAAATCCTTGTAGCGCTCATCATCGGGATGCACGGCGACGGCAACATCGCCCAGCATCGTTTCGGGACGGGTGGTGGCCACGGTGATGAAACGGCCCATCTGACCGTCGATCCGATATTTCAGATACCAAAGATGCCCCTTCATCTCGATGTTCTCGACTTCGAGATCGGACACGGCGGTCTGCAAACGCGGATCCCAGTTCACAAGGCGCTTGTCCTTGTAGATCAGGTTTTGCTTGTAGAGTTCGACGAAGACCTTCACGACCGCGCGCGAAAGGCCATCATCCATCGTGAAGCGCTCGCGCGACCAATCGGCGGAAGCGCCGAGACGGCGAAGCTGCTGGGTGATCGCGCCGCCGGATTCATTCTTCCAGCGCCACACTTCTTCCAGAAATTTCTCGCGGCCCAAGCCGACACGGCTCTGCTGCTTCTCCGCAAGCTGGCGTTCGACGACGAGCTGGGTGGCGATGCCGGCGTGGTCCATGCCCGGCTGCCACAACACGTCCTTGCCGCGCATGCGCTCGAAACGCGCCAGCGCGTCCTGCAGCGTGTTGTTCAGCGCGTGTCCGATATGGAGACGTCCGGTGACGTTGGGCGGCGGTATGACGATGGAAAACGGCTTGGCGTCGGGACGCCGGCCCGCGCGGAACGCGCCGGAGCGTTCCCACTCCGCGTAAATTCGGCCTTCGACTTCGCCGGGATTGAATGTCTTATCGAGCATGAAACAGCTATTCCTCTATGCGCCGGTTCTGGGCAAACGGCCCGGAAGCGTCAAGAGGAGCGTTCCGGGGTGGTTTGCCGCCCCGGCCTGATGTTCTCAGATCGCGAGACTAGCGCTTGCCGCGCGCCTTTACGGCACGGGCGACTTCATCCCGTACGGCGCCTTCCAGGATCGCCGGGAAGTGCTCGTCCATCCATTCGCGGATCAGCGGCTTCATGGCGGCGAGCAACTCATTTTTCTGCGCGCTCATCCACTGGTCGATATGCGGCCCCACGGCGTCGCGCACGGCGCGTTCGAATACCGCTTCCACAGAGTCGCCATCAATGCTGGTGCTGCGGAAAGTAGACGCCATCGGTGCGGGCGCGGGTTTCGCGGCGGCTTCATCCTCGGCATCGAGCTTGTTAAACGCGTCGTCGATGGCGCGGCGGGTCTTGTCGGAGAAGATATCCGATCCTGACACCGGCGGTGACGGTTCTTCGATTGTCTGGAACACGACTTCATCGGCCGGCTTCGGCGCCGGTGCCGGTTCCTGAATTTCGTCGGTCAGTTCCAGAACGTCTTCGTCAAGCGCCTTCGCGGCGGGTGCTGGCGCGGGGGCCGGTGCTTGTGCAGGGGCGGGAGCAGCGGCGACAGGCGCCGGTGCGGCGGCTTCCGGTGGCGCGGCTTCGCTGGAGTCCTCCGAAATGATCTTCCGGATGGACGCCAGAATCTCTTCCATCGTCGGTTCGTGCTGGGGACTGCTTGCCATGAATATGCTCCGGCCGCTCGGGCGCGCGGGTGACCTTACGAACCTAAGACAGTTGCCCAAAGAAGGAAAGACGGAGTTAACAGATGCCGCGTTTTCGCCGCGCAAACATGCGCGATCTTAACGATTGGATGACGGACTCTAGTCGCCGAAGCCGATCCAGCGCGCGTGATCGCTGTCGTAGTGCTCATGCGGATCGTAATACTTCACGTTCAGCTTGAGATATCGCGCCGTAAGCTGTCCTGTCGCCTGCAAAAGCTGATAGGCGGCGACATAAGCATCGCGCGTGGATGACACCACGGCCACCTGCGCGTTGAGAAGCTCCTGCTGCGCATTCAGCACGTCGAGAATCGTGCGTCCGCCGACCTCCTGCTCCTTCTTCACCCCTTCATAGGCCGTCTGATCCGCCGCAACCGTTGCCTGATTCGATTCAATCGTGGCCTTTGCCGCGACATAGCTGTTCCAGGCGCTCTGTACATCCGCTTGCACCTGCCGGTCGGCGGCAACGACCTGAAGCTGAGTCTGGCTGTGCAATTCCTTCGCCTGGCGGATGTCGGCGTATTCGGCACCGCCCTGATAGATTGGCACCGTGACCTGCGCATAGACCGTCGTGACATGGGCCGTCCCCGGCTGTCCGAACTGCGCGCCGGCCGAACTTTGCTGGTACTGATATTGGCCCTGGACCCCGAATTGCGGAGAGAGCGAGCCGACCGCATCGTCGACAGCCAGATCGGCCGCACGTTCCGCATCGCGTGCGCCGACGACGATGGGGTTGTTCTTCGAGCCGATAGCCGCCGCGGCATCCTCGGTCGCCGGCAATTTGGGCAACGCCGGTTGATCTTCCAGCATCTCAGCAGGTCGGCCTATCACCTGCTCGAACACCGCGCGATCCGACGCGAGCTGACCGCGCGCGAGCGTCAGTTGCGCCTGCGCGCCGGCGAGACGCGCCTGCGATTGCGCGACGTCGGTTTTGGTCAATTCACCGACCTGGAATTGCTTGGTTGTCGCATCAAGTTGCTTTTGCAGAACTGCGACGTTGTTCTCCCGCAGTTTTACCGTTGAGCCATCGCGCACGACGTTCATGTAGGCGGCGACGCCGTTGAGCAACGTCTGCTGCTCGCTGTCGATCAGCTGCGCGCGGCCCTGGCGCACAAGCGCTTTGGCGCGGCCGACTTCCGCGATGGTCTTGCCGCCGCGAAAGATGGGTTGGGTGACGGTGAGCTGGCCTTGGATAGGGTGGTCGGTGATCGCGCCGCCGGGAATAGGAGCTCCGCCCGACGGATTGGCGATCGAGCCATATTGCTCACGCTCGTAACCGTATTGGCCGTTGATATTGGCGGTCGGACGCCACGCCGAATTGGCTTTGGCGACATTCTCGTCCGTGGCGCGCAAGCCCGCGCGGGACGCATCGAGATTGGGGTTGGTCTCATAGGCCAGGCCGAGCGCGTCGTTGAGGGTGATGGTCTCCGCCTGCGCGGCCATGCCCATAGTCGCGAATGCGGCAAAAGCCGCCCCGAAAAGCACCCTCGACATTCCGAAAGCCCCAAAACTCTTTGTCCAGAATCCCATGTGGGGATTCTAGAAAACAAATCCAACCTTTTCCCGAAAACCGGGGAGGATCGCCGCGTCGGCGTCGAACGCCTTTCGACTGCCAACCTGCCCTTTTTCCTTCAGGAACACGGTGGCATGACCCGAAGCGCCGGATTTCACCACGGCCACAAGCCGTCCACCCTCGGCCAATTGGCCCAGTAGAGAATCGGGGCGGGCTTCGATCGCGCCGTTCAGGAAAATCACATCATAGGGGGCATTCGCCTTGTGGCCCTCGGCAAGACCGCCTTGCACCACTATGGTACTCGTTGCGCCGACCGATGGGAGCGTTTCACTGGCGACGCGCACCAGGTCGGCGTCTTGCTCCAATGCCGTCACGCGCCCGCCAATGCGGGCGAGAATCGCCGAGGAGTAGCCCGTGGCGCAGCCCACATCGAGGATGTTGTCGCTTGGCTTGATTTCGGCGAGTTGCAGCAGCTTGGCGAAGGCGCGGGGCTCGAGCAGGAATCGGCCTTGCACGACTTCCAGCGGTGCATCGGCGTAAGCGGTTGCTTTGCGGGCTGTAGGCACGAAGCGCTCGCGCGGGATATCGCGCATCGCGTCTTGCACGCGGATGTCGGTGACGTCGTTCACCCGCACTTGCGATTCGACCATGTTGAGACGCTGGGCGAGATAATCGGGCATCGGGAGCGACTCGCGAGGAAAAGCGGGGTTGCGGCGGCTTATACGTTGCGCGTCCCCGCCTTACAACGCGGCAAAGCTCCCGGAAGCGGTTGTTATTGGCGGACGATCTGATATAGCCCGCTGCCCGGCTCAGACGCTTGGGTTGGCCTCGTGGCGGAGTGGTGACGCAGCGGATTGCAAATCCGTGAACCCCGGTTCAATTCCGGGCGAGGCCTCCAGCCTTCGCTCGCGACAGCGAGAGAAGGCTGCCGCGTCGTAGCCCGAAGGGCGAAGACGGGTTGGTTGCTGCGAGCTTCGGCTCGGCAAGCCACTCTCCGCGAATTGCCCAATTCTTCCCCAGCTATCTGGGGTAAAATCTAGATTTTCCTGTGGACCATTGAGCACCCACCAGACTTGGTAGTGTCGTTAAGGTTTCATTAACCTTACTGTGGCAACCTCTGAATGTCTTCCCTTGAAGACACCCCACCATTACCCAACGCCTTGGGGCCAAGCTAACCGCTTGGCCCTTTTTTCTTGTCCCAAGACCTACCCCATCTTTGTGACAGGCCGTCGATAGCCCGGCGCAGCCAGGACCGGCCGTACCAAGCCACAAACCGGCGCCGGAAACGGCGCACAGGCGAAATATCGACAGAGAGGATCAGAACGCCGACGGGCAGCATCCATAGGCCCAACACCGGCAAGATCGAGAATATGCCACCAATCAGGAACGCGACGCCGAGCGCTATGCGCAGCGGCCGCCAAGCCGGCAGCGCAACTACATGCTTCCCAAAGCGAAGCGTGTGGCGGGCGATGTTGGCGTCCTTTCCGGAATGCCGCGGCATAACGGGTTGTTTCGCTCGCGAAACTTGATATAGGGACGCCCCGAGCGCAGCGCCACCAAGGCGCACCAATGTTCCGCGGTAGCTCAGTGGTAGAGCAGCCGGCTGTTAACCGGCTGGTCGTAGGTTCGAATCCTACCCGCGGAGCCATTTTACGTTTTCGGCATCCTTCTGACCCGCGCGGCGAATTGGCTAAAGCAGGCCAGCGGCTCCGCCGATCGGCAACGGATTGAGGATTTCCGACCGTTTTACCACAACCAAACCCTTCATCGCCCGGCGCATTGCTTTGAGCGGCTCACCGTTCGCATGCAAATCCAGAGATGCCATGTCGGTCCACTTTTCGATAATGACAATCTCGTCGCCCGACTCGTGCAGTGCATACACTTCGCATCCAGCTTCCGCGTGGAATTTCGGCACCGCATCCTGCAAAGCTTCGATCACTGCATCCCGGCCTTCCGCATTCGGAAGCAACACAGCAAGACCTATGACCGCCATGGATTATCTCCTTGATACGCTGCGTGGATTGGCGTCACGCGTCTTCATGCGACGGCAGCACCGGGCCGCCGCAGGCGAGAAACCCGCCGTCGATAAATAGAACCTGCCCTGTCACCCAATCGGCTTCCGGCTGCAGGAAAAATCGAACGCCGACAGCGATGTCCCGCGGCTCGCCAAAGCGCTTGATCGGCGTTCGAGCGAGCTCTGCGGCGACGAACTCTTCGTCGATGAGCGTGCCATTTGCCCCGGTATTGATAGATCCAGGCCCCACCGCGTTGACTGTGATGTTGAAGCGCGCGAGTTCGTTCGCTGCGCTGCGCGTAAACTGCGCCACCGCCCCTTTCGAGCTGTCATAGGCCGCCATACGCGACCAGCTTTGCACGCAATTCGTGGAGGCGATATTGACCATCCTGCCTCCCCCGGCGTCACGCATACGCCGGCCCGCTTCCTGCACGCAGAGGAAAGTGCCTCTGACGTTCACCGCAAATAGCTTGTCGAACTGTTCGACAGGAAAATTCAGTAACGATCCAATCGGAAAGATTCCGGCGCAGCAGACAAGTCCCCAAGGTGCGCGGCCGTATTTGGTGTCTATCTCATTGAAAGCGCGAGCGACATCCGCTGGGCTGGAGACGTCGGCTTGGTAGTGCGTAAATTTATCTCCGACCAGCTCGCGGGTTTCCGCTCCATCACGCCGGTCGATTCCAGCGACATCGGCTCCCGCCTCAGCCAGGTGCTTGACGATGCCCTGCCCTATTCCGCGCGACGAACCGGTGACCACAACAAGTTTGCCATCCATTGCAAACACTCCATTGGCGAAGCACTCAACACTTCATTTTTTACAGAGCCGCGTCCCGAGGCGGTTACGCTGCAAGCAGCTTGTATGGATCAAGGCCCTTCACGCGATAGCGGGCGTGTGCCTGCCGGTACTGCGTGGGCTCTTCGATCCCAAGGCGCTTGCGAGCGAGATCGAGCGGCTCGGCGAGCAAGGCGCGGATGTCCTGCCGATATAGGGCTGCCGCAACCCTTCCATGTCTTCGCGCCTCCGCGATAGCCGCCAGCACCGGCGCGTCGGACCTGACCCTCACGACGAGCTCCAGCGCGCCGACCCAGGCGATGAACCACTCCGTCCAGTCGTGATATTGGGCACTGGTGAAGCCCAGCACGCACTGCTCGCCGAGCGCGTCGCGACCATAACCGGTCAGAACGTGAGCAAGATCGTGGGTGTCGCGAAGGCGATCCGCGAGCCATTGCAGCTTGTCTGCATAGGAGCGAACGCCGGGGAGCCGACTGGCTTCCACAAGGCCGGCCGCCGACAACCCCTCCTTGCGCATGAACGCCACATAGGCCTGCGCCACGCTGCCTTCCGGAAGCGAACAGAGTGTGTCGTGGTCGTCCAGGATGTCGGGCAGATAGGGTTGCGAATCCATCAGCGACTTGCCTAGCTCGCTTTCGCAGAACGTCTTGGCCGCCGCATTGAAGCGCCTGCTCGGCAAACACTCCCCCATGTAGAACACCTGCGCAGTATCTTCCTTGTTGGCGATGAGCTTTCGGAAGTGCCCAAACGCCCTGAACGGCCGAAAGGCGTCTGGTGGGCGTTCGTTTGCCCAAAACGGCAGGGTCCGGATCATGGTTCACAAGCTCCCTTTTCAGGTTCAGCTCTCGCGCCTTTGAAGGCGTTTGAACACTCTTCAGCGCCGAGAATGGATGTAATCACTTCCAATTCAGCGAGTCAAACGCCGAGCCGATAGCGGCCATGCGGCCTTACCGGCGCCCCTTGGGCACTCGTCCCGGCTTCGGGTCCGGGATGTAGTTTTCCAGCAGACTGGTGATCATCAGCTTGAGTTCACGGACGAGTTGGACGGCCTCGTCATGTGGACTTTGAAGAGCGATATCGAGCATCCGGTTCGACGTTTCCATGATCGTCTTGCATAGGGCGCGCATATGCCCCGGCTCGAGAACGACACCCAGTGTGGTCAGTCCCGCAGCGAGGTCCTTCGCCAGCTTCTTGTTCTCGAGGCTGTCCGATTCCCTGAGTTCGGGGATCGCGAATGCCGCCGCACGCAACGCCGCGTATCCGGGGTGTCGGGAGGCTGCTTCGAAATGCCCGTCGATCGCCCTTGCAGCCGTTTCGCGCCAGTCACCGCCGGAAGCGGGTTTTCTCAGATTGCCGATCCATGCCCTTTCGGTCGCGCGCAGGTCCTGGGCCATGGCCACAAGGATCGCGAACTTGTTCGGGAAGTAGCGATAGATGGCCCGTGTTCCGAGGCCCGCGCGTTCTGCGAGAAGATTGGTGTTGAAACCATCTATGCCCACCTCCTCAAGGATCTCCGCGCTCACCTTGAGGATGCGCTGCATCGTCGCCCGGCTGCGGGCCTGCTGAGGCGTCGCCCTCGGGCCTAGCTCTATCGACGTCATTCCACCCCATTTCTCTCATCGGAAGACATTCCGGCATTACTGTAGAGAATTTCGCGGACGGCGTAGAAGGGAATTGCGCCGCACTTGAAGCGCCCGGACCGGGCCTCTAGCTTTCTTGAGACGTCATTTCTTACCGGGCAATGGACATCAAGCAGGATTCCCTTGCGGCGATCGGCAATACGCCGCTCATCCGCCTGAAGCACGCGTCCGAAATCACCGGCTGCGAAATTCTCGGCAAAGCCGAATTCATGAATCCCGGCCAGTCGGTGAAGGACCGCGCCGCCCTTTTCATCGTTAAGGACGCGATGATGAAAGGAACGCTGAAGCCCGGCGGTGTGATTGTGGAAGGCACGGCGGGCAACACCGGCATCGGATTGGCGGTCGTCGGCAATGCGCTCGGCTTTCGGACCGTGATCGTCATCCCCGACACGCAGAGCGAGGAGAAGAAGGACGCATTGCGTTTGCTCGGTGCCGAACTGATCGAATGCCCGGCAGTGCCGTACAAGAATCCAAACAATTACGTGAAGCTTTCGGGCCGCCTCGCTGAGCAACTCGCTGAGACGGAAGCGAATGGCGCGATCTGGGCCAATCAGTTCGACAACACCGCCAATCGCGACGCGCACATTCAGACAACCGCGAAGGAAATCTGGGACCAGACGAACGGCCGCGTCGATGGCTTCACCTGCGCGGTCGGCAGTGGCGGAACGCTGGGCGGCGTCGCTATCGGCCTGAAAACCTACAATGCGAATATCCGGATTGCCGCCGCCGACCCGATGGGCGCCGCGATCTATTCCTGGATCAAGACCGGCGAACTTCATGCCGAAGGCTCGTCGATCACCGAAGGCATCGGCCAGGGGCGTGTGACGGCGAATCTCGAAGGCGCGCCGATCGACGACGCTTTTCAGATTCCGGATGAGGAAGCCCTGCCCATCATCTTCGATCTGCTCGAACATGAAGGCCTCTGCATGGGCGGATCGACGGGCGTCAATATCGCCGGCGCGATCCGCATGGCCAGGCAGATGGGACCCGGACATACCATCGTCACCATTCTGGCCGATTACGGAACCCGGTATCAGAGCAAATTGTTCAATCCGGAGTTCCTGCGCTCCAAGAACCTGCCGGTGCCGCATTGGCTGGTCGACAAGCGCGAAGCGATAAAGGTTCCCTACGAGTCATGAAACCTGACTCCCCGCTGGTTTCCACAGAATGGCTGGCCGAACACCTGAGTGCGCCGGACGTGCGCATCGCCGACGCCTCCTGGTATCTGCCGCAGGCGGGCCGCGATGCGAAACAGGAATACGAATCCGCGCACATCCCGCGCGCAGTATTTTTCGATATCGACGACCTGTCCGACGAGAAATCGCCCTACCCGCACATGCTCGCGCCCGCGCCCAAATTCGCCAGCCGCATGCGCAAGCTTGGTTTGGGCGACGGTAACTTGATCGTCGTCTATGACGGCGCGGGGATTTATTCGTCGGCGCGCGCATGGTGGATGCTGCGGGCGATGGGACATGAGGGCGTTGTCGTCCTCGACGGCGGTTTTCCGAAATGGAAGGCCGAGCATCGCCCCATCGAAGACATGATGCCCGCGCCCTATCCGCGCCATTTCACGCCGCGGCCGAACAATGCGCTGCTGCGCAGCTTCGACCAGGTGAAGGCGAACATCGCGAGCAAGGCCGAACAGGTCGTGGATGCGCGTGGTGCGCCACGTTTCAACGCGCAAGAACCGGAGCCGCGCGCCGGCGTTCGCGGCGGGCACATTCCCGGCAGCGCGAACACGCCCTATACCGAATTCACCAATGCAGACGGGACGCTGAAATCGGCCGGCGAACTGGCGCAGATATTCAAGGCGCGAGATATCGATCCGGCCAAGCCGGTGATCACGACCTGCGGCTCCGGCGTCACCGCCTCCATCACGCTTCTGGCCCTGGCGGTTCTAGGCGCGAAGAGGGCGACGCTCTATGATGGCTCGTGGAGCGAATGGGGTTCGCGCGCGGACGCGCCGATCGAGACATGAACATCACGTTGAAGCCGGGACAGAAGCGCATCCCGACCGTTGTGACCTTTCTCGACATGGACGCGAAGCCTGCGGCCCTTCCCCCGCCGCTGCCCAAGGGCAAGATCGCGATCATCAAGGCGGAAAACCCACCGGTGCATTTCTACCGTTATCTCTACGACACCGTGGGCCGCGACTATTACTGGGTGGACCGCAAGAAGCTGACCGATGCGGCGCTGGGTTCGATCATCCAGCACCCGAAAGTGGAGCTGTTTGTTCTGTATGCGGAGGGAAATCCCGCCGGCATGGCGGAACTGGATTATCGCGAGGCCGACGCAGGGCAGCTTGCCTATTTCGGATTGATGCCGGAATTCGTCGGGCGGCATTTCGGATATTATTTTCTCTACCATTCCGTGATGAACGCGTGGGCGCACAACATTCCCAAGCTGAAGGTGAACACCTGCACGCTGGATCATCCGCGCGCGCTGCCGCTCTATCAGCGGCTCGGCTTCGTTCCTTATTCGCGCGAGGACCGCTACATAGAATTGCCGTGAAACATCCGGCAAGCGGAGCGCGCGGCTCACGATAGATTCCGCGTCCGTTCCTAACCCATTGCTTTAGTGTGGAGAAACGGCACACTCCGGCCGTCATAAAAACGAGTGGGAGCCGGGGACATGGCATTGTCGGACACGCAGGCGGACAAGACGCCGCAACTATTCGGCCATCCGCGCGGACTGACATATCTTTTCGCCACCGAGATGTGGGAGCGCTTTTCCTATTACGGAATGCGCGCCATCCTAGTGCTCTATCTAACCAACTATCTGCTGCTGCACCCCACCGTCGATCATGTGTGGGGATACGACGCGATGAAGCGTGCGCTGGAGTTCGTCTTCAACGCCGGTAATCCGCTGGACGTGCAGCCGCTCTCTTCCGCGATCTACGGCGCTTACACCGCGCTCGTGTACCTGACGCCGTTCTTCGGCGGCATCATTGCCGACCGCTGGCTAGGACAGCGTTACAGCGTGATCGTCGGCGGCGTTATCATGGCGGTCGGCGAGTTCATCCTGATGCTGCCGCAGGCGCTTTTCCTCGGCCTGCTTTTCCTGATCATCGGCAACGGCTTCTTCAAGCCCAACATCTCCACGCAGGTCGGCAATCTCTACAAGCCTGGCGATAGCCGAATCGACCGCGCCTATTCGATCTTCTATGTCGGCATCAATGTCGGCGCGTTCTTCTCGCCGCTGGTGTGCGGCAGCCTCGGCGAAGATCCGAGTTATGGATACCACTATGGTTTCATGGCCGCCGGAATCGGCATGATCATCGGCCAGCTTATCTATCTTTTCGCGCTGCGTACGTTGCCCCAGGATCGCATCGGCCGCTTGAAAACCGCAACAGTGGAGAAGAAGCCGCTGACAGCAAGCGACTGGAAAGCAGTCATCGCCATCATCCTGCTCTGCATTCCGGTCACGTTCTTCTGGGCGACCTATGAGCAGCAGGGCAACACGATGAACCTGTGGGCGCAGGATTTCACCAATCGTCATCTCATTCCGGGCGTCGTCGATTGGGAAATCCCAGTGACATGGTTCCAGGCGTTCAACCCGTTCATGATCTTCGCCTTCACGCCCTTTGTGGTGAGTCTATGGGCGGCACAGGCGAAGCGGAGTAAGGAGCCGTCGACGGTTACGAAGATGGCGATCGGGCTTTTCCTCGTCGCGGTCTCTTATCTGATCATGATGGCCGCGGTTTACGTCACGGGCCCACATGGTGAGGCGAGTTGGCTGTGGCTGCTGGCCTTCTTCGCCGTGATCACGATGGGTGAGCTCTACCTCTCGCCTATCGGGCTTGCGCTGGTGGCGCGCGTGGCACCGCCGCAAATCCTATCGGCGATGATGGGGCTGTGGTTCATCACCAGCTTCACCGGAAATCTGCTGCAGGGCTATATCGGCACTTTCTTCAGCACCATGACGAAAGATCATTTCTTCCTGCTGTGCGCGGCGTTGGCATTTGGCGCGGGCGTACTGACATGGCTGTTCAACTTCCCGCTCAAGCCGATCCTGGCAGCACGCATGGCGGAGAACTTGAAACAGCCGGAACTCGTCCAGCCGCAGGCCGATCCGCACATGGAGCCGCCGCCGGCGCTCTGATGCTTGTCATCGCCTGCGCCGCGGCGGTAACTGTTCGCTGCTGCGCGGGAACGACGTGTTTTGAGTGACGACAAAGACCTGAAGCCGGAAACCATTGCGACCCATGCCGGGCGGATGAGCGATGAGCATTTCGGCGCGGTGAATACGCCGGTCTATCGCGCCTCCACGATTCTCTATCGCGACCTCGCTTCGCTTGAAGGCGGCAAGACACACTATTTCTACGGCCGCCGCGGTACGCCGAGTTCGGAGAGTTTCGAGAAGGCGGCGAACGAGTTGGAGGGCGGCGCGCGCACCATCGTCGCACCGTCTGGCCTTGGCGCCATCGCGCTCGCGATCCAGGCGGTGTGCGGCGCAGGCGATCATCTTCTGATGGTCGATAGTTGCTATCACCCGACTCGGCTGCTTTGCGACCGCACGCTGAAGCGCTTCGGCATCGAAACGACCTATTACGATCCGCTGATCGGCGCAGGCATCGAAACGCTGATGAAGCCGAACACCCGCGCGGTGTTCTGCGAGAGTCCGGGCTCGCTGACCTTCGAGATTCAGGACGTTCCTGCGATTGCTGCGGTTGCGTGCAATCATGGCGCATCCGTGCTGCTCGACAACACCTGGGCGACGCCGCTGTTCTTCGATGCGTTCAAGCATGGCGTCGATCTGTCGATCCAGGCGGCGACGAAATATGTCGGTGGCCATGCCGATGTGATGATCGGCTATGTCACGGCCAATGAATCCCATCGCGCGCGGCTGGAACACACACATGACGATCTTGGCCTTTACGCCAGCGGCGACGATTGCTTTCTCGCGTTGCGTGGGCTGCGCACCATGCCGGTGCGCCTCGCCCGGCATCAGGAGAATGGATTGAAGCTCGCGCGCTGGCTCGCCACGCATCCGGCGGTGTCGCGCGTGTTGCACCCTGCCCTCGAAACCGATCCCGGCCACACGCTTTGGAAACGCGACTTCACAGGCGCGACCGGATTGTTTGGCGTCGTGCTGAAGGAGGTGCCACACGACCGCTTCGCCGCGTTCATGGACAGCCTCAAGCTGTTCGGCATGGGCTATTCTTGGGGCGGCTATGAAAGTCTCATTGTGCCGGCGAAAATCCATCGTACGGTGGGTGGATGGAAAGCCGAAGGTCCGGTCATTCGTATCCACGCTGGATTGGAAGACACGGATGATCTGATCGCCGATCTCGATCAGGGACTGGCGCACCTTAAATGAACGAAACGATCTCGCAGGCCGATTTCCTGAAAGCCGTAGCCTTCAACGCCGACGGGCTCGTTCCCGCCATCGCGCAAGACACGACATCCGGCGCGGTGCTGATGCTGGCGTGGATGAACCGAGAGGCTTTGGAGAAGACGTTGAAGACCGGCGCCGTCACCTATTGGTCGCGCTCGCGCCAATCGCTTTGGATCAAAGGTGAAACCTCCGGCCACACGCAGAGGCTCGTCGAGGTCTATGTCGATTGCGACGGCGACGCGCTGCTGCTGAAGGTCGATCAAACAGGACCAGCCTGCCACACCGGCGAAGCGGTGTGTTTCTACCGCAAGCTTGGCTAGTGCGGCTTTAGCCCGGCTTTGCGGCGCAAGGTGTTCTCGTGGCGGCGATCGGCCGGCGGCGCGGCATCGCGCGGATAGGCGTGAACGAACACCCACAGCGACGCGACAATGGCGGCGCCAACCACAGCGGCCATCATCCAGTTCTCATCGGCAACCGCGACGGCGAGAATCGCACCGAGCAAAATGCTCAACCAGAAAGCCTTGGCTTTGCGGGTCATACCAACTCCTGTGCTACTCAAATATAGCACGCAAGTGCGCATTCAAGAACTTGCCGCCCGGATCGAGACGTTTGCGGAGCGCCTGAAACCGCCCGAATTCCGGGTAAACCGCGGGTAAATCATGGCTGGTGCGCGAATGGCGCTTGCCCCAATGCGGACGGCCCTCGTAGCTTTTGAAGATTGCCTCGCAGGCGTTGAAGTAGGGCGTCGTGTCCACGGTGCGGTATTGGTGGACGGCGATGGTCGCGCTTTCGCGGCCCTGGAACGGGCTGATCCACACATCGTCCGCCGCCACGCTGCGATATTCGATGGGAAAGCCAGTGTTGATCCGATCCTTGCGGATCTTCGCAACAACTTCGCGGATCGCGTCCGGCCCCTTCGCATAAGGCACCGCATATTCCATTTCGTTGAACCGCACCGTGCGTGGGCTTGGAAGAATCTCGCCACTCCAGCGCACTTTCGGCGCGCCGGGCATCAGCTGGGAAAACAGTTGGTGTGTCCGTTTCAACAGGAACGGCGTGTAAGGCAGCACGGCGTTGATAGCGGCAAAGGTCTTCTCCTGCGAGCTCCCTTTCTCGCCACGCAGATACATCTGTTCGGCGCTACGCGGGGCCGGAGCGACCTCCGTCGTCTCATTGAGCGATTTGCAGATCGCCACATCGGCGTAGGGAAACCAGAAGAACTCGAAATGCCGGTTCTCATTCACGAGACTGTCGAGTTTCGCGAACAATTCATCCGGCGGCATAAGGAAGTTTTTTTCCACCAGCCGATAGGCTGGGCGGACATGCATGGTGATTTCCGTCATCACGCCGAGCGTGCCAATCGAACAGCGGCCCGCGGCAAACACCTCGGCGTTTTCGTCCGGTGTGCAGTTAAGAAGATCGCCATTGGCGGTGACGAGTTTGAAGCCTGCAACGGCAGCGGAAAAGCTGCCCAACGTGCGGCCCGTCCCATGCGTTCCGGTGCCGACGACACCGCCCAGGGTTTGGCGATCGATGTCGCCCATATTCTTGAGGCCGAGACCTTCTTTCAAAAGCGCAGGACCAATGGCCCAAAGCGGCGTCGCCGCGCCGAAGGTGGCAGTCATCTTCTGCTTGTCGACGCTTTTCAGGCCGGTGAACGCGGCGAGGTCGACGATCATGCCGTCGCTGGCACAGACCGGCGTGAAGGAATGGCCGCTGCCCGGCGCGCGCACCGTATCGCTGGTGGAACGGATCGCAACGGCGAGCGCCACCTCGTCCTTTGGCGCAACAACCTGCTTGGGTTTGCTGGTCACGCCGCCCGACCAGTTCGACCACTTCCCACCCACGATTTTCATGAAACTTCCGCGCCGAATATCCGGGCGCGGTTTTAATCGCTGACGGGGTTACGTCAATCTTGCAATCCCGCCAGAAACAAGGCTGGCGATGGCTACTTCGGGCGATGGCGAAAATCGACATGCACCGAGTGGGCGCTTTCCCACGCGGCCTTGTCGTTCCCGGCGAGCACGCTCAGCTTGGCCGGTTCGCGCGTGGCCACGGCGGGCGGCGGATCGGTATTGCTCGCCGGTCCCGCCGGATCACCCGATGGATATATCGATCCGCTGATCGCCTGCGTCCCGGCGGATGCACCCGCCACAAGACCGGCCGCCATTACAGGCGTGACGATTGCCACTACGGCTGAAACGTAAAATGAACGAGAAATTTTTTAGCTCTGCCACTCATGACCACAACCCAATGGTCGTCCCAGCCACTTCCCCCAATTGCTCCATCAACGCGCGGCTGACTTCCGGTTTCCTTGCACAGCAAAAGAATCATGATGCGAACATGGAGAGAGGTTAATGACGCCGTTCAGGCACCGTTCAGGCGGAAATTTCCACTCTGGCGAGAATGCCACGATTGCGCCTTGAGGGGCGTTTAGGTGGTGCATAGCTCATTCAAGGAAGCGAAAGTTCCATGCGTAAAATTCCCGTTATAACCGCCACCGCGATGCTTTTGCTCACCGGTTGCGTAACCGCTCCCGAAGGCCCGTCTTTCTCGGCAATGCCGGGGCAAGGCAAAAACCTGCAAGCTTTCGATCGCGACGATTACGATTGCCAGCATTATGCCGACGACCGCGTGGCCGGGCGCGTCGACAGGGCAAACGACAAGTCGACCGCCAACACCATTCTGGGCGCAGCGATTGGCGCCGGATTGGGCGCGGCCGTCGGCGACACCAAAGGCGCGATCGTCGGCGGCACGGCCGGCGGCCTTATTGGAAACGCCTCGTCGGATCCAGGCTACAAGCAGTACGGCGTCCAGCGCGAGTACGATGCGGCCTACGCGCAATGCATGACCTCGCGCGGCAATCTGGTTCCACAACCTGGCCCACGCTATCGCGGCGATTATCCGCCTCCTCCGCCGCCGGGTTATGGCCCTCCGCCTCCGCCACCGCCACGTCCGGTGTATTGAGGAAATTCAGATGACTGGCAGCCTCAACTCAGAAATAAGTTGAGGCTGTTGTGTCATTCGCAAAGGCTGGCGACCCCGGCAGGAATCGAACCTGCATATCGCAGCTTAGAAGGCTGGTGCTCTATCCATTGAGCTACGGGGCCGAAACGCACTGACGAGCCGAAAGGGTAATCCCTTCCGGTTTCTTTGGTGGTACCCGCCAGAGTTTAGTGGCTCCAGGGGACCTTGCGATCAAATCTGAAATTGTCGGCGTAGGATTTCGGACGCGTATGCGGTGTGTGCGGCTCGAAAAGCTGATAGGGAATCGCGTTCTTATCCGCATAGGCGATGGCCTCTTCCGAGGTGTCGAACTCAAGCTGCACCTGCTGGCGCATGTCATTCGAGCTAGTCCAACCCATCAGGGGATCTGGGCGCTTGGCCGTTTCCGGCTCGAACTCCAAAACCCACGCCTTGGTCCGCGCCTTGCCCGACTGCATCGCATTTCTGGCAGGCCGGTAGATACGCGCGCGCATGGTCGTCTTCCTTAAAGTGGTCGGGGCGGCGGGATTCGAACTCGCGACCCCTAGCTCCCAAAGCTAGTGCTCTACCAGGCTGAGCTACGCCCCGGGTCCGAAACGGGTGCTTACACGGTCGTGTGCGCCGCTTCAACTAATGGGTTTTGGCCCCTTGGGCGAAGATGGCGGCGTGAACTTTCTGGCCGGGATAAATCCCCAGTTTCAGCGATTCCCCGCCGTCGATCTCCAGCACCGCGCGGATCGGCTCGATGGACGGGATAGACGTCAGCGACATGGGTACGGCGTCGGCGGTAACGGACGAGACCCTCCCATCCTGCCGGATGAAGATCATGTCCAACGGGATGAGCGTGTTCTTCATCCAGAAACTCGTCATCACCGGACTGTGGAAGTCGAACAGCATGCCGCCGCTCTTGGGCAGCGATTTGCGGTTCATCAGCCCGTATTCCTGCGACCGCCAGTCTCCAGCGATTTCAACGTCGAACTTCGCAGGACCATTCGCCGCGTCAATGATGACACTGGTGTGCGGCAAAGGCTTTGCCGGCGGCAACGGATCGGCGGCATAGGCCACGCCGCCAAATGCAAGAATGAACACCGGCAGAAGAAAACGCAGACGCATGACGATCTCCGCGAAAAACGCGGGCATCATACATATCGCCGCGAAAGTTTCGATCAGTGTTCCAGAACGGTGATCTCGGCCGCCAATTCGCCCTTCGGCCCATCGCCAATCCGCACACGGACCTGCTGGCCCTGCTGAAGCTCGCGCAATCCGTAACGGCGCAGCGTTTCCATATGAACGAAGATGTCCGGCGTGTTAGGTCCGCGCGACACGAAGCCGTAGCCCTTGCCGCGGTTGAACCATTTGACCGTCGCTTCGAAGGCCGGACCGCGTGGCTCCGAGGTGAACCGGCTCGAGCGTTGCGGTTGCGTCGCTTGCGGGGCCGCGCTGGAATTGTCCAGAGCAATCACCCGCTTCGCCTGCAGACCTCTGGGACCCTGCACGGCTTCGCAGACGACCTTGGCGCCTTCAAAAGCGTTCTTAAATCCTGATTGGCGCACGCAGGTCTGATGCAGGAGCACATCTCCTTGCGGACCGCTTGACGGCTTGATGAAACCGTAGCCTTTGGCGAGATCGAACCACTTGATGAGGCCCGTGACTTCAAAAGGCATTTCGCCGGCCCCTGGCGACGCCAACACGCTACTCGTTTCCATCCCCGTGCCCCGATTCTCGGAACTTCAATAGTAAAAACAAGGTTAACATAATCGTGAGTGACATAAAAGCTTTACGACGCGAAGACTAAGGCGGTCCGCCAATTGTGTGACACAGGACTAAGACATTGATGCTGTTTTCTATTCTCGAATCTGCGCCTTAGGAGCTTCGCCTGCCATGGACTTTTCCGGCCGTTATCTGATTCCCGCTTCGCCCGAAATCGTGTGGGCCGCGCTCAATGACGCGGAGATCCTCAAAAGCTGTATCCCAGGCTGCGAGAAGATGACGAAGACGGATGCCACGCATTTCGAAGCGGTGGTGACGCTCAAAGTCGGTCCGGTGAAAGCAACATTCAAAGGCAATGTCGCACTGGAGAATCTCGATCCGCCACATAACGCCACGCTGCGTGGCGAAGGCCAGGGCGGCGTCGCCGGGTTCGCGAAAGGCGAAGCGGAGATCGTGCTGACGCCGGAAAACGGCAATACCGCTCTCACCTACACCGCCAAAGCCAATATCGGCGGCAAGCTGGCGCAGATCGGCCAGCGCCTGATCGACGGCGCAGCAAAGCAGATCGCCGATGACTTCTTCAGCCGCTTCTCTGGTGCGATCGCAGCAGCATCGGCTGTGGGAAGCGCCGGCCCTGCAGGCGAAGTGGTTATGGATTCCGGCATGCCGTCGGTAGAACCGCCCCCGATGGTGGATGGTGAAATCGTGGCGGAGGCAGCCTCGGGAAAACGCGAAGGCGTTGCCCCGGAAATCTGGGTGGTGGGCCTAATCGCGGTGATCATCATTTTGCTGGTGTTATTCGGCGTCAGCCTGTGACGCTTGACGCCCAGCGCCCCAGCGCCGAAACTTTCGGATAACTCGCTATCCACACGGAGAAATGACATGACCACCGTTTCCATGACGGTGAACGGTAAACCCGTTTCGGCGGACATCGAGGACCGCACCCTGCTCGTCTATTTCCTGCGCGAGAACCTGCGCCTGACGGGAACGCATATCGGCTGCGACACCAGCCAGTGCGGCGCCTGCATGGTGCATGTCGACGGCCGCGCGGTGAAATCCTGCTCGATGTTCGCGGTGCAGGCCGAAGGCGCGCAGGTCACGACGATCGAAGGCCTGGCAAAAGGCGGCAAGCTGCATCCCGTACAGGAGGCTTTCCGCGAGAACCACGGTCTGCAATGCGGCTTCTGCACGCCCGGCATGATCATGACGGCGGTGGATGCAATCAAGCGCAACGGCGCGATGAGCCGTGAAACCATCCGCCATGAGCTGGAAGGCAACATCTGCCGCTGCACCGGCTATCACAACATCGTCTCGTCCATCGAAGACGCTTCGAAGAAGATGAGCGCGGCATGATCCCCTATCAATTCGAATATACCCGCGCCAAATCGCTGAGCGATGCACAAGCGATGCTGGCAAAGAATCCGGATGCCAAGGTGCTGGCCGGCGGGCAGACGCTTATCCCGACGATGAAGATGCGCCTCGCCAATCCATCGGCGCTGATCGACATTTCGAAGCTGGCGGAACTGTCCTTCATACGTGCAAGCGGCGACACGCTGACCATCGGCGCCACGACCACGCATGGCGCGGTTGCGGCCTCCCAGGACGTGCGCCGCATGATTCCGGCACTGGCGCATCTGGCGAGCCAGATCGGCGATCCGGCGGTGCGCGCGGTGGGCACCATCGGCGGCTCGCTCGCCAACAACGACCCCGCGGCAGATTATCCGGCGGCTGCGCTGGCGCTCAACGCCACGATCAAGACGACAAAGCGCGAGATCAGGGCGGATGATTTCTTTACCGGAATGTTCTCCACCGCGCTGGCAGATGGCGAGATCGTCACCGAGGTTTCGTTCGCGAAGCCCGAACGCGCGGGTTACGAGAAATTTCCCAATCCGGCCTCGCGCTATCCAATGGCCGGTGTTTTCGTGGCGCAGACCAAAGGCGGAATCCGCGTTGCTGTGACGGGTGCCGGTCCGGGCGTCTTCCGCGTCGAAGCGATGGAAGCGGCGCTGGCAAAGAGCTTCACACCCGATGCCGTCGCAAACATTACGGTGGCCGCGGACAACCTCAATTCGGACATTCACGCCACGGCAGAATACCGCGCGCATCTCGTCACCGTGATGGCCAAGCGTGCCGTCGCGCAGGCGCTGGAAGCATGAGCGCGGCCGAACAGGACGTTCTGACCACCGCCGCCGACTGGCTCGGCGCTGGGCATAAGGTCGCGCTGGGCACCGTCGTAAACACATGGGGCTCGTCGCCTCGCCCGGCCGGAAGCCAGATCGCCATCCGCGATGATGGCGCCTTCGTCGGCTCGGTGTCCGGCGGCTGCGTCGAAGGTGCGGTGATCGAGGATGCGCTGAACACGATGAAGGACGGCAAGGTGCGCAAGCTGGAATTCGGCGTCAGCGACGAGCAGGCCTGGGCCGTCGGCCTTGCCTGCGGCGGACGCATCGAAGTCTTTATCGAACCTCTGTCCTAGATGAAACGCGAAACGCTCACGGTGCTGAACGACCTGCGCCGACAAGGCCGGGCGGTAGTGCGCGCGGTCGATCTTGCGACGGGCGACGAAACGCTGGTCGATCCGCACACGGATAAAACCGCCGTCGGCCTGGCCGCAGCGGATGCGGCCCGCGCCGACACCAGCGCCAATGTCGAAATCGACGGGCGGACATGGTTCCTCGAAGTCTACAATCCGCCGCTCGATCTGGTGATCGTGGGCGCGGTGCATATCGCCCAACCTCTCAGCCAGATGGCGGCGATTGCCGGTTATGGCGTCCGTGTCATCGACCCGCGCACAGCCTTTGCGACGGCCGAGCGTTTTCCCGGCATCGCGTTGTCGCATGACTGGGCGGACGAAGCTTTGGCGAAAGCGCCGCTCGGTCCGCGGAGCGCCGTGGTTCTGCTGACGCACGATCCCAAGCTGGACGATCCGGCGCTTGTCGTGGCCCTAAAGTCCAACTGTTTCTATATCGGCGCTCTTGGATCGAAGAAAACACAAGCTGCGCGGCGGGCGCGCATGAAGGCGGAAGGTTTCGGCGACATCGAACTCGCCCGTATCCGCGGCCCCATCGGCCTCAATATCGGCGCGCGCTCGCCTGCTGAGATCGCGGTTTCGATCCTGGCCGAGGTGACACTTACATTGCGCGGATCGAAATAAGCTGGCAGCAATTCTGCTGCGCAGGCGGCGAGGTGGAGCGAACACCACCCGCGCAGCAGTGCCACCGGGTTTAAGTGCGTCCCGGTTTACTATTACCATTGGCGCCATAACGCCGCTGAGAGATTTCATCGCGCGTCACGATCCCGTCGCCGTTTCGGTCCATGCGGGCGAAGTAGCGCAGCTCCGATGCGGCAAACTCCTCACGATCGAGCTTGCCATCATGGTTTTTGTCGAGCCGCGCGAACATCTTGACCGCGCTGTCGCGGACATGGGCCGAGACGATGCCGTAGAACTGATCGGGCGTTAGCGAACCGCCCTTCGCCGCGGACGCAAACTCCTGCGCTGTCGCCTGATCGAACTCGGCGCGGGTGACCTGTCCATCATGATTCAGGTCGTCGTTCTTGCAGATTGCGCCACGGCCGTTCCCACCGCGACCATTTCCACCGTAAGCTCGCGCGCCAAAAGATATCTGACGCGGCGCGCTGGCGCGGCTTCGCCCGCCGCAAGTGATGATCCCCGCGCCATCGCTGTCGGCATATTCGAACCGGACACGCTCCGGCGCGGCATATTCCTCGAGCGAAAGCTTTCCGTCGCCGTTCCAGTCGTCACGATGAAACATCTGATCGGTCTTCTGGCGCAGATCCTTCATGCGATAAGCCATGTATTGTGCTTCCGTCATCGCAGAGGCAGCACCGGCGCTTTGAGCGAACTCCTGCGCCAGCGCTTTGCTGAATTCATCGCGTGTGACCCTGTTGTCGTGGTCAAGATCGTACAGGGCGAAAAATTTGCCGCCGCCGCTCCGGCCGGACGCTGCCGTGCCGGCATATCGGTAGGCCGGCGTTGCCGCCGCTCCCGTAGCCACAGGTGTATGCGGTCTGCCCATGACCGCCATTGCCACACCGCCGCCCGCTATCACCACTGCGCTTATAAGCAGCGCGTATCGAATAATAGGCTTCATCCCCAAGTCTCCTTCAAATACGCTCCCCTGGTTGGCTAGAATGTGGGTGTCCGGTCCCGAAACTTTGTCTTTGCCGGAGAAACTGGTCACAGTGCATGTGCCCCTTCCGTTCCCGCGATACTTTGAGACAATAAGAATTTGCACATGCCCAGCCGCCCTAGCATCGTGGAGCCATGTTGATGGTCCGGGAAGAAACCAAGCCGCACGTCCTGATCGTCGAGGACGCGCGTGACATCCGCGAGCCGCTCGGCCGTTATCTGCGCGAGCATGGCTATCGCGCCACGACGGCCGCCGATGCGCTGGCCGCGCGCAAGCTGATGAAAGGTGCCGCCATCGATCTGGTAGTGCTCGATATCATGATGCCGGGCGAAGATGGCCTCAGCCTGTGCCGCTCGATTCGCGAAACGTCCCAGATTCCTGTCATCCTCCTCACAGCCCGCGGCGAGGAAGTCGACCGCATCATCGGCCTGGAGATGGGCGCGGACGATTACATTCCAAAACCATTCTCGCCGCGTGAGCTGATCGCCCGCATCAGTGCGGTGCTGCGGCGCACGCAGGCCCTTCCGCCGCGGCAGAAGCCACCGGAGGCCGAGCGCATCAAATTCGGCGATTGGCTGCTCGATACCGGCCAGCGCGAACTGATCGGCGCGGACGGCGTCGCACTGGCTCTGTCCAGCGGCGAGTTCAGCCTGCTGCAGGCCCTTCTGGAACGGCCCAAGATCGCCCTCACCCGCAATCAGCTTCTCGACATCACCAAGGGCCGGGACGCCGAGCTGTTCGACCGCTCGATCGACAACCATGTCAGCCGCCTCCGCAAAAAGATCGAACCGGACCCCAAGAATCCGCGCTATATCAAAACCGTCTGGGGCGGCGGCTATATGATGGCGGTGGAACCCGAAACCGAATGAGGCTTTGGCCTTCGAACTGGTGGCCGCGCACGCTCGGCGCGCAGTTGGTCGTCGTCACGGCGGCTGCGGTGCTGCTGTCGAATGTCGTCGTAGCGACCTGGTTTCAACTGTCCCAGCAGCAAGCCACCGAAACCGCGATCAATGACCGCATCATTGATCGCGCGCTGTCTGCCGCGACCTTGCTTTCGGCGATCCCCGCCAAGCAGCGCGACGCCGCGGCGCGTGCTTTGACGTCGAATATTTGGCGTTTCCAGGTTCATCATGGAAAACCTGTCCATTCCGCGATGAACGATGACGAGCGCGCGATGGCTGCGCGAGTTAGCGCACAATTGCCGAAAACCCGCGTCAGGCAGGATGTCGTTGTCGATTTTCGCGATCCCCGCAACGAGGAAGTCCTACGGGACGGAACCCGTCCGGTATCCGTGATCGATATCACCGTTCCCGTGGTGCGCGGGACGGAACTGACGACGACGTTCTATCGTCCTCCATCTCCACCCTGGCCGTTGCAGATCGTGATCGCGGCCATAGTCGCTATCGTGACAACCTCGATCGCCGCCGCGTTCATTGCCAGCCGCGTGGCGCGACCGCTCTATCAACTCGCGGCGTCGGCAACGCAGGCGGCGCGCGGTGCAAAGGCTGAACCTGTCCCCGAAGAAGGCCCAGACGACGTGCGCCGCGCCGCCCATGCGTTCAACGTCATGACCGATCAGGTGGCGCGTACGCTGGCGCGGCAGCGGCAATTGCTCTCCGCCGTCGGCCACGATCTGCGCACACCGATCACCGCCATGCGCATCAGCGCGGAGTTCATCGAAGACGCGGAGGTGCGCGAGAGGCTGCAGAAAAATCTGGAAGAGCTGCAAGACCTCACGGACGCCGTTCTTTCCGCGGCGCGCGGCGCGGGCTGGGAGGCCATGCGCAAAGTCGATCTGTCCGCCCTGATCGAAAGCGTCTGTGCGGACCTCGAAGACATGAATCAGCCCGTGACATGGGCGGCGCATGAGCCCGCGCCGCTGATGTGCCGCCCCAGCGAAATCCGCCGCGCGACGCGAAACCTCATTGAGAACGCCATCGCTTATGGCGGCAGAGCCGAAGTGAAGCTCGCGGTGACGCCGGAGATGTACGAGATCGTTGTGGAAGACCAGGGGCCGGGGATCGCCGAAAAAGACTGCGCACGCGTGTTCGAGCCTTTCGTGCGGCTGGAAACATCGCGCAGCTCGGAAACCGGTGGATCGGGATTAGGCCTTACGCTGGTCAAGGCTATTGCCGAGGGACATGGGGGTACCGTCATTTTGGAGAACCGGCAGGGCGGCGGCCTTCGCGCCTGCTTGTGTTTGCCGCGCGTAGCCTTGGGCGCTTAAAATCGGGCGATGCTATTCGAAACCGTACCGGTGGAAGCCGCTCTGGGCGCTATCCTGGCGCATAGCGCGCGCGCTGGCGAGAAGCTGCTCCGCAAGGGGCGCGTATTGTCGGCCGAGGATGTTGCGCTGATCGCGAAGACCGGGACTGACAACGTGACGATCGCTCGTTTGGGCGCCGACGATGTTCCCGAAGACGAAGCGGCGGCGCGAATCGCTTCGCAACTCAAAAGCGAATATGTCCGCATCGGCGCAGCATTCACCGGCCGCGCCAATCTCTATGCAATGGTGGATGGCGTATTTGTCGTCGATCCAGCGCGCGTGAACGCCGTCAACGCGATCGACGAAGCCGTGACGCTCGCGACATTGGCGTCCTACACACCGGTGAAAAAAGGCCAGATGCTGGCGACGGTGAAGATCATTCCCTTTGCCGCACCCTCTTTCGCCGTCAAGCGTGCCGAAGATGTCCTCGGCGAGAATGCGTTGCGAGTCGAAGCGTTCCAGCCGCGCAAGGCCGCGCTGATTTCGACATCGCTGCCCGGCATGAAAGCATCGCTCCTCGACAAGAACCGGACAGCTATCGAAGCGCGGCTGAAGTCGGTGGGATCGTCGCTGGCGGTCGAACGCCGCGTGACGCATAACGCCGTGCCACTGGCAGAGGCGATCGTCGAAGCGAAGAAAGCCGGTTGCGACCCCATCCTCGTCTTCGGCGCCAGCGCGATCACGGATCGTCGCGATATCATTCCCGCCGCAGTCGAACAGGCGGGCGGCATCGTCGAGCATTTCGGCATGCCGGTCGATCCGGGCAATCTGCTGATGATCGGGCGACTCGATGGCGTGGCGGTTGTAGGGCTGCCCGGCTGTGCGCGCTCCCCCAAGCTCAACGGCTTCGATTTTGTGCTGTGGCGTCTGGCGTCGGGATTGCCGGTGGGCCGCGCAGAGATCGCGATGATGGGTGTCGGCGGGTTGCTGATGGAAATTCCTACCCGCCCGCAACCGCGCGACGAACCGGATGCTGCTATTCCGCATGCGCCGAAAATCGCGGCGGTGGTTCTGGCCGCCGGAATGTCGTCGCGCATGGGATCGAACAAACTCTTGACCGACCTGAACGGCAAGCCGCTTGTCCGCCATGCCGTGGAAGCCACGCTGGCGAGCGCCGCGCGACCGGTGATCGTCGTGACAGGCAACGACGCGGACAAGACCAGGGCGGCGCTCTCCGGCCTCGATGTTTCGTTCATCGCCAATCCCGATTTCGCGAAAGGTCTGAGCACATCGCTCAAAGCCGGCATCGCCGGGGTGCCGCAGGATTGCGACGGCGCGATTGTCCTTCTCGGCGATATGCCGGGCGTCTCACCAGCTTTGATTGACAAATTGATCGCGTCGTTCGATCCGGCGGAAGACCGCGCCATCTGCGTGGCAACGCGCAAGGGCAAGCACGGCAATCCAGTGCTGTGGGCGCGGCGGTTCTTCGCCGAGATTGCGTCCATCGAAGGCGATGTCGGTGCCAAGGCGCTCGTCGGCGCCTATGACGAACTCGTCTGCGAGGTCGAAGCGGCGGACGATGCGCCGCTGATCGATATCGACACGCCGGAGGCGCTGGCCGCGTATCGCGCAAGATGAGCGATCCCCTCTACAAAAAAGAGATATTGCGTCTCGCAGCTGACGCGCACGGCGCGGGGCATCTTGCCGAGCCGCATATATCGGGCGATGTGCACAACCCGGCTTGCGGGGACAAGGTGAGCGTCGATCTGGCACTGGATGAAACAGGCCACATCACCGCCATCGCGCACGACACGAAAGCCTGCATTCTGGCGCAGGCGTCCGCCTCAATCCTCGGCCAATCCTTGAAAGGCGCGTCGCGGGACGACGTGGAGGACCTGGCGAACGCCGTCGGCATGATGCTGGGCGCCAAGACGCCACCGCCCAACACACCCTTCGATGCCTATTCCGCGTTCGAAGGCGTCATTGAACATCGCAACCGCCGGCAATGTGTGCTGCTGCCGATCGAAGCAGTGCTCAAAGCGTTTGAGAATTCAGAAGACGCCGAACCAAGCGGCGTAGGATCCAAGACGTAGCGTCGTGCCATCCAGCCGCGCGTCGCCACAGGCCAGATCGACGGTTTTGCCCTTGGCGCCCTCAAAGCGCGCTTCCCCGGCGCTCATGTTAAACACGCAGATTGCGCGTTCCTCGTTGTGCGTGCGCGTGAAAGCTAGAATCGGCGCGCCCGCATCAAGGAATTCGATGTCACCATGGCGCAGCACGGGATTGGTCTTGCGCGCCTCGATGAATTTCTTGGCAGTGGCGAGCGTGGAATGCTCATCCGCTTCCTGCAGGTCCACGGCCAGTGGCTGGTGCAGCGGTGAGACCGGAAGCCACGGCACGCCGCCGCCGAAGCCCAGATTGGGCAGGCTGGAATTCCACGGCATCGGCGTACGGCAACCGTCCCGGCCAAAGGTGTAGGGGTAATAGAGATCGCCGACGGGATCGCGAATTTGATCGCGGCGGATGTCGGCTTGCGGCAGGCCAAGTTCCTCGCCCTGATAGATAAGCGTCGTGCCTTTCAACGTGCACAAGAGGGCGAGCATCATCTTGGCGAGGCCGCGCGGCGCATTCTTGCCACCAAAGCGGGTGAGCGTGCGCATGATGTCGTGATTGCAAAAAGCGATCGACGGCCAATGACCTTCATGCTTCGCCAGCATCGCGTAGTGCCGCAGGATGAATTCCGGTCCTAGGGCACGAGCCTCCAATAACGGGAAGCTGTAGCCGGAGTGCAGCCCTTTATCGGATGCCGCAAAACAGCCGCAGCGCTCCGGCTCCTCCGAAAACTCCCCCATTACGAAGCGGTCGGGATAGTTATCCACCGCGCGGCGGATTTCATCCAGAACCGCAATTTCCTCCGGCAAGTTGCTGTCGTGATAGTGAAATTGCAGGTTTGGCGCATGCGCCCAACTGTGCGCGGTGCGCTCGTCCATCGGCACCGGTGGATTATCCGTCAGCGCCGCGTCATGGAGATAAGCGTTGGCCACATCGAGCCGGAACCCGTCCACACCGCGCTTAAGCCAGTTATCCAGAACCGCCAGCGCCGCGGCCTTCGCCGCCGGATTGCGCCAGTTCAGCTTGGGCTGCTGGCGCAGGAATTTGTGGTGGTAGTATTGCCGCCGCGCTGGCTGATAGGCCCACGCCGCGCCAGCAAAGGCTGACAGCCAGTTGTTCGGCACCGTGCCGTCCGACTGCGGATCGGCCCAAACATACCAATCGGACTTCTCGCCGTTCTTCAGGCTGTCGAGAAACCACGCGTGCTCGTCGGACGTGTGGGCCAGCACCTCATCGGTGATGACCTTCAACCCGCGCCGGTGCGCCTCGGCCAATAGCCGGTCGAAATCGGCCTGCGTTCCGTAATCGGGCTGGATGCCGTCATAGTCCGAAACGTCGTAGCCCCAATCGCGATTGGGCGAGGGATGGATTGGCGACAACCAGATCGCATCGACGCCGAGAGCCGCCAGATAGTCGAGCTTGGAGATGACCCCGCCAAAATCACCCTGCCCGTCGCCATTGGAGTCGCAGAAGCTACGGATGTAGATCTGATAGATGACCGCGCCGCGCCACCACGGCGTTGCTTTCGAAGGTTCGGGAGAAGCACCCACTTACTGCGCCGCCTCGTGGACTCGTGGCGACAAGTTTTCAATGCGCTCCGCCACGGATTTCGTTTTCGTAAGATGAGGCGCGATCGCGGCTTCGTTGCGCTTCCATTTTTCCGTGTCCGGCGCGGTCAGCGTGTATTTCGAAGGTTTGAGCGGGTTGGCAACGACCGATTGCAGGCGCTGGTCGAAGCCCAGGCCCGCAAAGTCACACAGCCGCCGAACTGCGCCCTCGGGATCTGCCAGAAGGTCCTCATAGCTGATGGAACACCAGTCCTCCGCCGGCAGCGCTGCCAGATCGTCGAGGATGATCTTGTTCGTGTCGCGCCATTGCCGCATGGCGATCTCGCCCAGATCCTTTCCCAACAGCTCTTGCCAGCCGGGAATGAGCAGCAACGACCAGGGCATGCCCGTCCAGCCCGGTAGACCGGGATAAGTTACGAACCCCCCTGAGCGCCACGCATCGACGATCGCGCTGATATTCGCGCGCGGCTCACGGTGGAGGAAGATGAACTTTGCGTCCGGAAACATCTTCTTTAAAAACGGAATGCGCAGCGCGTTCTTGGGCGTCTTTTCCAGAAAGCGCACGGCGTCGGGCTTTTCGGGCGCCTCGTTCCAGCGGATGCCATCGGCGTTGCGCAGATCGCGGATGTAGTTTGCCCGCACCATCATATCGACCCGGCCTGTCACGGATTCCTCCGTCAGGCGGTTGGATTCCATCGCGCGGTTCTGCGGGCGCAGGACCGGGATCGACTCGATGTGCTCATGCCCTTCCCCGCCCAGGGTCCAAAATGCATCGCTCGCGGCCAGCGTCTCGAACAGCAGCGTGCTTCCTGAACGCGGCGCCGACACAATGAACACCGGCCGCTCGAAACGGGGTCCGGTTTTCACGATCTCTTCTGCCGACTCCGGCATCGGCGCCCTCATCAGCGCATCGAACAGCGCATGCAGAATCGGCATGGCGGCCCAGTCATTGCTGGCCAAACGCATCCGGTCGGGCGCAAACCGGTCGACCTGCGCCATCACGCTTTGCCGCAAGACCTGGAAGCGCTTGATGCCCTCTTCGCTCGGGCCTTCCTCGAACCAGACCATGCGCCATTCGGCGATAAATCCGAGAAACAAATTCCGCAAACCCGCGACGGCCGCTTTGTCGTTCCGGGGATGCGCCGCAAGATCGCCGATCAGGCGCATGAATTCCAATTCGAGTTCGCTGGGCGGCATGACCTCCGGCGGCGCGAAGGTTTCGAAAGTGAGCACCGGCTTTGCATCTTCCCGGTAAGGGACGAATTGCACTGACCCTTCGCTGCCATGCGGCCGGGCCATGCCCCAGAACACGGAACTGCCATAGGTGTCGAATGTCAGATGAATGCGCCGGGTATTGGTCTCGTTGACGACTGTGTGCTGCAGCCAGTTGCTGAATGTCCAGGCTTCGCCGGCCGCCATGTGCACATGCTGGTTTCCGGCGTGGAAGCGGATGCCCGGATCGGTGATGATCGGGATGTGAACGCGGGTGTGGCTGCGCCAATAATAGTGGTTGTCGACATGCGGCGGTACGCCCTTGCCCGGTTCAAGCCGCAAGAGGCGCGCGCGCCCCATCAGCGTGCGGAACTGCGCGAACACCTGCTGGATGTAAGGCATCTTCGCCAGATGCTCCGTCGGCAGCATCGGCGTCTCGAAATCGTCGTTGATCGCGCCCTTGGTGGAGATCAGCGGCAGCGCGGAATTACCCTGGAAATTTTCATGATGCCAAAGCCAGGCGTCCTCGGGGATCGCCGCGATTTCCTGGCGCATTCTTTCCACATCGAAGCGAAATGGAAATCTGTAGAACGGGTGATCGAGACGCACATTACCCCCGCGGGAACCCTGCCCCGTTTGGCGAAGCGATTTTAGCCGAACGGGACAGGGTGTTCAAAAGCCCGCGATTCAGACCTGATCCGCCGTCTGGACGATGCGTCCGACGAGGCCGTAGTCCTTCGCCTGCTCCGCGCTCAGCCAGTAATTCCGTTCCGTATCCTGAACGACCTTCTCATAGGTCTGGCCGGTCTCCGCCGCGATCTCGCGGTTGAGGCGCTCGCGCATCTTGATGATTTCTTCGGCTTCGATCTGGATGTCCGATGCCTGGCCCTGCACGCCGCCGAGCGGCTGGTGCAGCAGGAAGCGGGTGAACGGCAGGCTGAGACGGTTCTCGCGTTTGGCGCCGAGGAAAATGTGCGCGCCGGCGCTCGCCACCCAGCCGGTGCCGATGATCTTCACCCGCGGCCCGACAAAGCGGATCATGTCATGGATCGTGTCGCCGGATTCGACGTGGCCGCCCGGTGAGTTGAGAATCACGCGGATGTCGCCTTCGCTTTCGGAATAAGCGAGAAGTTGGGCGCAGACGCGCTCGGCCATCTTCATGTCGACTTCGCCGAAGATCAGGACCGTACGCGATTTGAACAGCGCCTGCGCGACGGGCGAGGATTGCTCCGGCGACTTGTCTTCGGATTTGTCTTTCTCTTTTTCTTCGTCGAGGCTGCGCAAGGCGATGCTCCTGAAAACCGTGGGAATTCGAATCATATAATAGCGATAGTCTGCTCAGCGCTTAAAGCGCGTTAACAGCCTCACGCATTGTAGGGCCAATTTGCCGGTTCAGGACGAGATCGGCGTATATGTCCTGATCCGTGGGGTCCCGGTTCACAATGATAAGCTGCGCACCGTTCTTCTTGGCCAATATAGGGAACCCGGCGGCCGGATACACCACCAGAGACGATCCCAGCACGATGAAAAGGTCGCAGGCCAAGGTTGCCTCTTCCGCGCGGGCCATCTCGTCTTCCGGCATGGCCTGACCGAAGGAAATGGTCGCCGTTTTCACGATCCCGCCGCAGAACTGGCAATCCGGCGGCGCTCCGTGCTTTTCAAAATGCGCGCGGATCGGTGGGAGTTCGGCGCGCGCACCACACTGCAGGCATTTGGCGTAGCGCGTATTGCCATGAATTTCGATCACGCGCTCGTCGGGAACACCCGATTGCTGATGCAGATTGTCGATGTTCTGCGTGATGACATGGCTGGCCTTGCCGCGGTTCACCAGCGAAGCCACCGCATGATGTCCTTCGTTCGGCTCCACGGTGGAGAACATCTCTTCCATCGCGAAACGGCGGCGCCAGGCTTCCTTGCGCATGTCGGCGGAAGACACGAAATCGCGAAAATCGATCGGCGCCATCTGGGTCCAGATGCCGCCGGGCGAACGGAAATCCGGTATCCCGGATTCGGTGGAGATGCCCGCGCCGGTGAAGACCGCCGTCCGGCGCGATGCGCGCAGCATCTCAATCAGCGTTGCCACGCCATCGCGGCCGGAGGTTTTTCCGCCGATGCTAATGCGCGGCCTTTCCGCAATCGGCCGAGACCCATTTGCCGTCGAAGCTGTTGGTCATGTTCATGGCCTGGCCGCCGGCATTCATCGCCATCGTCATTTGGCCAGAATAATGCGTGTCGCCGTCATAAACGACGGACATGTGGCCCGTGCCTTTCGCCTCGCCAGTGCAGACCATGTCCGCGGCGAAGCTGTTCGCCGTCATCTTCTCATTGGTCATCTGGCAGTTGCTGTCTTTCTGCATCGCTGGCGGCTTCTGCGACTTCACCTCGGCTTCGGTCATGCACTGCTGCGACGAAAACGTGTGCGGTGGCATACCGTGCATGGCCGCCGTCGTCGTAATCTGCCAAAGGCCCGCTTTGCCGTGATCGGCGAAAGCGCCGCCTGTCATCGCCGCGAGGACCACCGCCGCGACCGCGAAAACTTTTCCATTATGCATCCGGATTCTCCGCAATAACGCATGCCCCAGCGGCCGCGCGCGGACAAATTTTGCACGAACATATTGCGGTGGGAAGCCCGATGACGGGCGGCTTAACGGCTGCCTTCGCGCAGATGGCCGCCAAAGGCAAAGAAGAATCCGGGAACAAATCGCGGGACCGCCTTTGCGTAGGCCGCATATTCGGGAAACGACTCGGAGAGGACGTTTTCCTCGTTTATCGCCCGCTGATATTGCAACGCGATCCACAACAATCCGACCGCGCCGGCCGCGAGCGACCAGTTCGCGATAAGGATTCCCAGCACCGTGAGCCCCTCCGCCGCATAAAGCGGGTGCCGCACCAATTTGTAGGGTCCTTCGACAACCAGTCTCCGCGATGAGGCCATGATGGAGAACGAGCGACCGAGCCAGGAAAGGCAAAACGCGGAAGCCGCTGTGCCGAGCGCCGTCAGGACCATCGCCAGGATTTTTAATTCCGGCGGGATGGGGCTGGACGGCAGCACGACCAAAAACATCGCGAGAAACGTGCCGGCGATGGCGACAATGCGCGGCGCCAGACCGGCGGCGTTCTTCTTCAATGGCAATCGCCCGATCGTATAAATGACGACGAGCAGCTGAAAGACGAGTCCGAACACTCTGGACAGCAAAACCAGCGGCCATAGCGCGATGTTCGCGTGCGCCATTATCACTTGGACAATGGAATAGGCTTGCAGCGCCGACAGCGCGCCGAAGATCGCGATCATCGCGACACGCCCGAGCATGTCTTCGGTACGGTCCGTCATCGTGGCTCTCCCGCGGTGCGCAGAGATTCCGGCGAGAATAGTTCGCGAAGCGGATAGGCCAGTTGCTCGGGATAGCGCTCGGGCACCGGATGATCGGTGCCATATTTTTCCGGCGTCCCTTTTGGCAGAAACAGCGTTCCGCCGATCAGATCGATTAAGGGCAACTGACCGGCGAAATTCTTGTCGAACGCGGCGCGCTCATTCGCATGATGCCAGCGATGGAAACGCGGCGATGCGACAATCCACTCCAGGGGCCCTAGGGATATTCTGCAATTGGAATGGATCGCGACCGATTGCCATTTGTAGATCAGCGCGAAAACCAGAATGGCCGAATCCGAAAATCCCAGCGCAACGAGCGGAAGGAGCGAGGCGCCCTTGGTCAGAATCTGGTCCACAGGATGAACACGATACGCCGCCAGCCAGTCCAGTTCCTCGATGCTGTGATGCACCGCGTGGAATTTCCAGAGCACCGGAAAGGCATGAAAGCACCGATGGGCGATGTAAAACCCGATGTCGGCGACGATCACAACTTCGATTATTTGCAGCCACAAAGGTTGCGATTGGATCAACGCCGGGACATGGACCGGAATGGCGAGATGAAAAGCCGCCGCCGCCGCGCCCAGAACGAAAATCAATCCGAAATTTATCAGTATGCCGTTCAGGAGCAGGTAGAGCACGTCGTTGAACCAGTGCTTCCGGAGCAGCTTTTGGTCCCGGTAAAGCGGAACCAGAATCTCCAAAGGCACGAAGATCAGCGCGACGACGAGTATGGCCTTCAAATCGAGGAGGTCATGCATACCGCGAGTATCCGGTGGCGATGGTTTCGCGGCCCTTAACCTATCGACTGGAGAACTGTGTCTTAGCGGGAAATTGTGCACCACCTCCCGGTAGATGTGCGCGCTAGAGACAACGGTGAACGGGAATTGGCTGTTCTTTGGGGTTTCCGGTAGACGTGCCGGGTGGCTGCTTTTGAAGTCGCTGGAGCCCTGGCGAATAGGTATGGCTTTCGAGAACTAATCCCTTACCGCGCGCAATTGCCGTGAAACGGCGAACGGTCGTGTGCACGAGCTTGCCCGACTGATCGAAGCCCTGATCGGCTGCAGAAAAGACGATCTGATTGCCGCGCATCACGATTGCTCTGGTTGGCTGCTGCCAGCACCCGCCCTCACAGGTCTTTAGCGAAACCGTGGACCTGTCGCCGATGTGTGCGATTTGGAGTTCTACTCCACCCAAATCTCCCGTCTCACTGTTCATACAGACGTTGCTATAGGTGCCATCAAGGATAGCTGCGTGCACTTGTGCGACGGACATGAAAAGCGCTGCCAAGCTCATGAGCATCCGCATTTGGCGAATGTAGCCCCTGAACTGACGCTCAGAAAAACGTCACGTGGGATTTATGCACCAATTTCTCAAATAAGGTCGAAGGCTGATATCGGACTTTGGTGCGCCCTAGGGGAGTCGAACCCCTCTTGCAGGAATGAAAATCCTGAGTCCTAACCGATAGACGAAGGGCGCAGCCGGTTCGCGGATTTCGCCGCGGAGGGCGGCTATACCGGCCTCTCCTGGCCTTGGCAAGCGCCCGCTTAAGCCTCTGCGGGGCTTGCGTCTTCGACCTGAAGCTGGACACGGGCCTGACCGTTCCAATGGTCCTCTCTCAGTCGGCCGGCGAGGTGGATGCGCTTGCCGCGCGAGGCCAACAAGCCCTGCCCCAGCGGCGTTTCCGCCACGCGAAATGCGATGGCATCCAGCCGCGATCCGTCGCCGCCGGCCACACGCAGTTTCACATGATCCTTGCCGACGATATCGGCGAAGACGACGCGCGCATCCATGATTGCGAGCAGCGGTTCCGGATTGCCCGCGCCATAAGGACCCGCCTTGGCGAGTTCCGAAATGAGAATGGTGTTCGCACCCGACGGCGCGATGCCGGCATCGAGGAGCAGTTCGTTCGCCGCATCGAACGCCGCCGTCGTGTTCGTGAACTTATCGACGAGGAATTCGCGGAAATGTTCAAGGCGGCCTGACATCAGCGAAAATCCCGCCGCCATTGCATGGCCGCCGCCGGAATCGATCACGCCCGCCTCATGCGCCGCGCGCACCATGACGCCAATGTCGATGCCCGGAATGGAGCGCGCCGAACCACGGCCGTAACCGCCTTCGAAACCGGCGACGAAGGCCGGCTTGTTGAAGCGCTCGCGCAAGCGGCTCGCCACGATGCCGACAACGCCGGGGTGCCAGCCCTCATCGGCGACCAGTAGGAAAGGCGTGTTGCCCTGTGTCGATGCCTGCGCCGCCGCGGTATCGAGTATCATCGACTCCAGTGCTTGGCGCTCGCGGTTGTGAAGATCGAGCTGCAGAGCCAGTTCCTGTGCCAGCGTTTCATCAACGGTGCCGAGCAGTTCCATGCCCAGCGTGCATCTGCCAACGCGCCCGCCGGCATTGATGCGTGGACCGAAGACAAAGCCCAGATGGTGCGGCGTGAACGGCGCGCTTGTTTTCGCAATGGCCGCGAGCGCGGAAAGTCCGGGGCGGGACAACATCGAGAGCTTTGCCAGCCCGGCCCGAACAAAAGCGCGATTGACGCCGATGAGCGGAACGACATCGCAGACCGTGGCGAGGCCGACGAGATCGACATAGTCACGCAAATCGGGTTCGACGACGTTGTTTGCTTCAAACCAACCGCTGTCGCGAAGTTGCCGGTTGAGCGCAACGACAAACAGGAAGGTCACGCCGGTGGCGCAGAGATAGCCAAGACCCGAAGTGTCGCCCGGCTGGTTGGGATTCACCTGCGCATAAGCGGGCGGCAGGGTTTCGACCGCGTGATGATCGAGAACGATCACTTCAAGGCCCGCGTCACGCGCGGCCTCCAACGCCGCAACCGATGTCGCGCCGCAATCGACGGTGACGACAAGCGTGGCGCCCTCTTCCCGCAATGTCCGCATGGCATTGGCGTTGGGGCCATAGCCTTCCGTCATGCGGTCGGGAATATAGACACGCGGCTTGTGGCCGAGCGTGGTGAGAAAGCTCGCCAGCAGCGCCGACGAACACGATCCATCGACGTCATAGTCACCGAATACGGCGATCTTCTCGCCCGCATCGATCGCCGCGCGAACACGGCCAACGGCGCGCTCCATGTCCTTGAGCGAAAACGGCTCCGGCAACAGACGCTTCAAGGTCGGATTGAGGATGTCCTCAATCTGCTCCGGCATGACGTCGCGCCCCGCGAGAATCCTTGCCAGCGCGTCGCTGATATTCCCGGCCAGCGCCAAGGCACGCGCGTTCTCATCCAAAACCTCGCGCAACCGCCAGCGGCGGCCGGAGAAGGAGCGGGAAACCCCAAATGCCGTGGACGGAGTCGCTAGGCGCGCCTCAGCGAACATCCTTCGTCCGCGAATGGCGCGTCTTTATCCAGCGCACCGTGCCGGTGGCCGAACGCATCACGATGCTTTCCGTGGTGATGTAATCGCGGTCCATGTGAACGCCGCGCAGCATCGAGCCATCGGTGACGCCCGAGGCCGAGAAGATCACGTCACCGGATGCCAAATCCATCAGGGTATATTTCTTGTTGAAGTCCTTGATGCCGAGCTTGGCCGCGCGGGCGCGTTCGTCGTCCTTCTTGAACACCAGGCGCGTCTGGATCTGCCCACCGACGCAGCGCAACGCCGCCGCGGCGAGCACGCCTTCCGGCGCGCCGCCCTGACCCATATAGATGTCGATGCCGGTCGAGGGGTCCGTCGTCGCAATGATGCCGGCGACGTCACCATCGGTGATGAGTTGCACGGCCGCGCCCGTCGCACGAATGCCTTCGATGATGTGCGCGTGACGCGGACGGTCGAGAACCAGCGCGCGGATTTCGTTCGGCTTCACGCCCTTGGCCTTCGCAAGGCTCATGACGTTGTCGGCAGGCGACGCGTCGAGATCGATCACGTCTTCGCCGTAGCCCGGACCGATGGCGATCTTGTCCATGTAAGTGTCGGGCGCGTTCAACAGCGTACCCGGTTCGGCCATTGCCATCACGGCCAGCGCGTTCGGCAGCGCCTTCGCCGTCAGCGTGGTGCCTTCCAGCGGATCGAGCGCGATATCCACGGCCACGCCGCCTGCGCCCACTTTCTCGCCGATGTAGAGCATCGGTGCTTCGTCGCGTTCGCCCTCGCCGATGACCACGGTGCCGTCGATGGGCAGTTGGTTGAACGCCAGACGCATCGCCTCGACAGCGGCCTGGTCGGCGGCGTGTTCATCGCCACGGCCGATCTGCTGCGCAGCGGAAATGGCTGCAGCTTCGGTGACGCGCACCGCTTCCAGCGCGAACACGCGGTCGAGTGCTTGGGACATTTTCTCTCCTGAATGGACGCCTTATCGCGGCGCCTTTTAGCGGGATTCCATTGGAATCATACAGGGTTTTCCGACGACTTTGTCGGACTCCTTGATGACCGCCAGAGCCTTGGCCACGGCGGTTTCCAGACATTCATGGGTGATCATGACAATGGCCACCCGCTGACCCTGTGAACGGCCGCGCTGGATCATGCTTTCGATGGAAACTTCCGATTCCGCCAGCCGCCGCGCAATTTCCGCCAAAACGCCGGGCACGTCCAAGACCTCGAACCTGAGGTAGAAGGCGCAGGATCGGGGAGCGGGCTGGCGGTCATTCGCGGCCAGACTCTTGGCGGGGCGCCCGAACGGCGCGCCGAAGCTGCCGCGCGCAATATCCACAAGGTCGGCGATGACCGCGCCCGCCGTCGGCGCTTCGCCGGCGCCGCGGCCTTCGAAGAAGAACGGCCCCGCCTCGCCCGCATTGGCGACGACGGCGTTGAACGGACCTTCGACATCGGCCAGCGGTGTCGCCAGTTTCACCATCGCGGGCTGCACCCGCTGGTCGACGTGATCACCGCGTCTGCGCGCCAGGCCCAGCAGCTTGATGCGATGGCCGAACTCGCGCGCAAATTTGATGTCATCCGGTGTGATGTGCTCGATGCCTTCGATCTTCATGCTGGCCAGATTGGGCGTCACGCCGAAGGCCAGCGCGGACAGCACCGCCAGCTTATGCGCCGTATCCCCGCCGCCGACATCGAGCGTGGGATCGGCCTCGGCGTAACCCAGACGCTGCGCTTCCTTCAGCACATCCTCGAAGGACTGCCCCGTCGCTTCCATCTGCGTAAGAATGTAATTGCAGGTGCCGTTCAGGATTCCGCGCACGCTGTCGATGCCATAAGCGATCAGGCTTTCGCGCAGCGCCTTGACGATGGGAATGCCGCCCGCCGCCGCCGCTTCGAATTTCAGCGCGACGTTGTTCTCCTCCGCCAGCGCCGCAAGCTCCGCGCCGTGATAGGCGAGCAACGCCTTGTTGGCGGTGACCACATGCTTCTTGGCGAGCAGCGCATATTTCACCAGATCGTAGGCTGTGCCTTCTTCGCCGCCGATCAGCTCCACGATGACGTCGGCATCGGATTGCACCAGCGCGGTCGCGGCCGACTGCCATGCGATGTTGGAGACATTGGCGGCGCGCTTCTTGGACTTGTCGCGCGCGGACACGCCAACCAGTTCCAGCGGACGGCCAGCGCGTTGTTCCAATTCCTTTCCGCGCGTCAGCAACACACTGGCGACACCGCCGCCCACCGTGCCAAGTCCCGCAACCGCGATACGCAAAGGCTTATTCATTTCACCATGTCCGGAATACGCGGATGCTCATTGCTGCGCAGGGAAAGAAACTTCTTCACGTTGCGCGCCGCCTGGCGGATGCGATGCTCATTCTCCACCAGTGCGATGCGCACATAACCTTCGCCATATTCGCCAAAGCCAAGCCCGGGCGCCACGGCCACCTTGGCATGGATAAGCAATTGTTTGGCGAAATCCAGCGAGCCGGCTTCGCGAAGGCTTTCCGGTATCGGCGCCCAGGCGAACATCGAAGCTGGCGGTGACGGGATTTCCCAACCTGCGCGCGCCATGCTCTCGACTAGCACGTCGCGACGCGCTTTGTAGATCGCACGCATGTCGGCGACGCAATCCTGCGGCCCGTTGAGCGCCGCGGTCGCGGCCACCTGGACCGGCGTATAAGCGCCGTAATCGAGATAGGATTTGATCCGCCCTAGAGCGGCGATCAGTGTCTTGTTGCCCGCCGCGAAACCCATGCGCCAGCCGGGCATCGCATAGGACTTGCTAAGAGACTGGAATTCGACCGCCACATCCTTCGCGCCATCGACCTGAAAGATCGAAGGTGGCGGGTCATCGAAATAGATGTCGGCATAAGCCAAATCTGACAGCACCCAGATCTCATGCTTCTTCGCGAAGGCGACGATTTCCTTGTAGAAGTCGAGGCCCACAACCTGTGCCGTTGGATTGGACGGATAGTTCACCACCAGCGCCGTGGGTTTCGGCACCGAATGGCGCACGGCGCGATCCAGCCCGCGAAGATATTCTTCCGGCGACGTCGCGTTCACATGGCGGATGGCGGCGCCGGCGAGGATGAAGCCGAAGGCGTGAATCGGATAGGCGGGGTTAGGAACGAGAATCGTATCGCCCGGCGCGGTGATCGCTTGCGCGAGATTGGCGAAACCTTCTTTCGATCCCAATGTTGCGATCACTTCACTGTCGGGATCGAGCGTCACGCCGAAACGGCGCTGATAGTATGCCGCCATTGCGCGGCGCAATCCCTTGATCCCGCGCGAGGCCGAATAGCGGTTGGAGCGCGGATCCTTGGCGGTCTCGATCAGCTTGTCGATGATGTGTTGCGGCGTCGGCATGTCGGGATTACCCATGCCGAAATCGATGATGTCCTCGTTGCGCGCGCGCGCCTCCGCCTTGAGGCGGTTCACTTCCTCGAAGACATAAGGCGGCAGCCGCCGGATGCGGTGAAAATCGGTTTGCATCGCGCAGGAACTCTTGGTCCGCGCGATCACCGCGCGGGCGGCAAAACATCGGGTCAATTGTGCAGCGCGTCAATATGCGCAAGCCATTCGCGGCGTGGTCGCCAAAGCGTCAAAAAGCCCGCGGAATTCCACGGCTTTCGCGGTTGACTGGGGCGTCCCCCGCCCTACACTCCGGCCCCGTTCGAACGATTTCTCCGGTGATTCCATATGGCGGATATTCCGCACCCGCAGGGCACCCGCCCGCGCCCGCTTTCGCCCTACGTCTCGATCTACAAATGGTCCGTGACGATGGCGACGTCGATCACGCATCGCATCACTGGCATCGGCCTTTATGCTGGCGTCGTGCTGATCGCCTGGTGGCTGGTCGCCGCGTCCATGGGGCCGGAGACTTATCAGCCCTTCCTCAATGCTGCCGCCCATCCGATCGGGCAGATCATTCTCTTCGGTTTCACCTGGGCTGCGGCCTATCACCTGTTCAACGGCATCCGTCATCTGGCGTGGGACATCGGCTATGGCTTCCTGCCCAGGGATGCGATGTGGAGCGGTGTTGTGGTGATTGCCCTCTCGATTCTTGGCGCCGTCGCCATCTTCGTGTGGGCCTACACCATGCGCATGGGGGCGCCACAATGAAATCCGAAACCCCGCTTCATCGCGTCGAAGGTCTCGGTGCTGCTCATTCCGGCACGCAGCATTTCTGGCGCGAACGCATCACAGCCATCGCGCTGATCCCGCTTACGATCTGGTTCGGCTTTGCCGTGCTTGCCCTTGTCGGCGGGCGCGAGGTCGATGTCCTGACCTTCTTCCAGCATCCATGGAACGCAGGATTGATGGGCCTTTTTATCATCGTGCTGCTGGTCCATTCGACGGTCGGAATGCAGTCGGTGATCGACGATTACGTTCAGCAGCCGGGCCTGAAGGTGCTGTCGCTGCTTCTCAACCGCGGCTTTGCCTGGCTGATGGGCGCCACCTGCCTCGTCGCCCTGCTGCGCATCGTTTCGTAGAAAGACCCAAATGAGCACCGCCTATCCGATTACCGATCACACTTTCGACGTTGTCGTTGTCGGCGCCGGCGGCTCGGGCCTGCG
>DASXHQ010000011.1:0-27919 GCA_036488415.1 Rhizomicrobium sp. | reverse complement strand
CGATGAGAAACGGCCTAGCCATGACGCAAGGCCTTCTTCAGTTCGGTGCGCAGCGCCGGCGTCACCTTGGGCCGCTCGCCATAGAAAGCCTCGAACGCCGGAACTGCCTGATGCATCAGCATGCCGAGGCCATCGACGACGCGGTTCCCCCGCGCCTGTGCGCGCTTAAGCAGATCGGTTTCCAGTGGGTTGTAGACAAGATCGGTGACCACCGCATTTACCGGCAAAGGATCCAACGAAAGCTCCAGCGCCTGATTTCCCGACATGCCAGCCGATGTCGCGTTGACGAGAATGCCTGCGCCGTCCGCCGCTTTGGGCCAATCTTTCCATGCCATCGCGCGCAGCAGCGTTTTCGTGCGCGCCGCAAATTCCCGCGCCAGTACTTCGCCGCGCCCATGATTGCGGCCCACGATCCGAATCTCACGCACGCCCAGCTCGGCCAGCGCTAGAATGGCCGCGCGCGCTGCCCCACCGGTGCCGAGCAGCACAGCGTCTTTTCCGTTCAGCGCATTCTTGACCAGCGCTTCGGCGAGGCTCGCGGCAAGGCCCGCCGCGTCGGTGTTGCGGCCCGCGATCTTGCCGCCGTCGAACAGCAGCAGGTTGACCGCGCCGGCAGCCATGGCCGCGTCGTCCAGCTCATGCGCGATGGCGAAGGCGGCTTCCTTGTGCGGAACGGTCACGTTCACGCCGGCAAATCCCGACTTGCGCAGGCTCTCGATCACGCGCGCAAAATCTTCGCGCGGCACGGCGAGCGGAATGTAGGCGCCGTCGACACCATGCGCGTCCAGCCAGTAGCCGTGCAAGCGCGGCGACAGAGAATGGGCGATGGGCCAGCCGATGACGCCGGCGAGTTTGGCCTTACCGCTGATGATCATTTGGGAATGACACCCTGTTCGCGCAGCGCCGACAAGAGCGGGATGAGCGGCAGTCCCAGAATCGCGAAATAATCCCCGTCGATGTTGGAGAAGAATTGCGCACCCTCGTCTTCCAGTCGGTAGCAACCGACGCCGGAGAGCAGGTTTTCGCCTTTTAGCGCCAGATAATTATCGATGAAGCCATCCGATACCGGGTACATGGTCATTCGGTTGCGCTCGACATGGCGCCAGATCGGCGCGCCGTCCTTCGCCAGCACCGCGGCGGAAAAAAGGTCGTGGTTTTTCCCACGAAGCTTGGACAACAGCGCCCGCGCCTCCTCCATCGTCGCGCATTTGCTCACCAGCTCGCCGGCGAAAGACAACACCTGATCGGCGCCGATCACCAGCGCACCGGGATTGCTGGACGAGACGCGAACCGCTTTCAGTTCCGCCAGCGCGTCCGCGATCACCCGATGCGGCTGATTGGCGGCGAGCATGGAGTCCTTGATCGCCTCTTCGTCCACAAGCGCCGGCACAACGTCAAATGAAATTCCCGCGTTGCGCAGCATGTTCGCTCGGCTTCCGCTCGCCGATGCCAGGATCAGCCGCGTCATTCCGCATCCTGCCGCCGCTCGGCCAGAAGATTGAGAACGGCGGCGGCCGTTTCCTCCACCGAACGCCGCGACACGTCGATCACCGGCCAATCCTGTGCATCGAACAATTTGCGCGTGGCCGTTATCTCCGCGCGTACACTTTCCAGATCGACATAGGAGGTGTCGCGCACTTCGCCCAGCGTGTTCAAACGATTGCGCCGGACCTGCACCAGCCGATCCGGCGATGCCCACAAGCCCACCACAAGAGGATTGGTCGCATTCAGAAGCTGGCGCGGCAACGGCATTCCAGGCACCAACGGCACGTTCGCCGCGCGCACGCCGCGGATCGCCAGATATACACAGGTTGGTGTTTTGGACGTGCGGCTGGCCCCGACGAGGACGACCTCCGCTTCCTCAAGTCGTTCCAGAATCTGACCATCGTCGTGCGCGATGGTGAAATTCAGCGCTTCGATACGTTCGTTATAGCGCTGATCGAGATCGTGTTGCCCGCCGGGCCGGTGTGTTTCCGCAGCGCCGAGATATTGCCGCATCGCCCCGATCGGGGCTTCCAGCACATCGTAGCTCGGAACATTGAACGTGGCGCACGCTGTCTGAAGTTCCTTGCGCAATTCCGGATTGACCAGAGTGAAAAACACCAGTCCCGGCTCTTGCTGGATATGCTCGATCGCCCGCTGCAATTGCCGCGAGCTGCGCACCAGCGCATAGAAATGCTCGTTTACGGTCACGCCCTCGAATTGGGCAAGCGCCGCGCGTGCGATCGCGTTGAGCGTTTCGCCGGTCGCATCGGACACCAGATGGACGTGAAATTCGCGCGTCTCGGAATTCACAGAACGATGCTCCAATTTTTCGCTTCCATCCCCATAGGATACACAGATGGCCGGGCGCAAACACATCTCACAGCCTACGGGTTTTCACGCACACCCCGCCGATCCGGATTGTTGGCGAAACCGCCTGTCGGGCGACACCAACTCCCCTTGAGTCTCAGCCGCTTGCGGCCTAGAGACAGCCAACCCACCGATTTCTCCACACTTCACAGCCCAATCATCATCGTCATCAGATTCTAGGAGTTCTTATTCTTTGAAGTCTTCCGGGAAAAGATTGGTCTCGGTTCTGGAAGGAGAAACTGTTTCTCCGCCGCCCGTGTGGCTGATGCGCCAAGCCGGACGCTACCTGCCTGAATATCGCGAGCTGCGCGCGAAGGCCGGATTGTTCTGGACGATGTGCAACGATCCGGATATGGCGACGGAGATCACGCTGCAGCCGATCCGGCGTTTTGGTTTCGATGCCGCGATTATCTTTTCGGATATTCTGACGGTCCCGTACGCACTCGGGCGCGTTGTGAAATTCGAAGAGAATGTTGGGCCGATGCTCGACGCTGTGGACACCGCCGATGGTTTGGAACGCGATCCGGCCATTTGGCATGAGAAGCTTTCTCCGGCCTATGAGACGCTTCGTCAGGTTCGTGCAGCACTACCTGCCGAAACATCGCTGCTGGGCTTTGCCGGTGCGCCCTGGACCTTGGCGACCTATATGGCGGCGGGGCGGGGCGGCGACGAGCAGAAGGCGGCGAAGCTCTGGGGCTATCGCGATCCGAAATCCTTTGATGCGCTGCTCAATGTGCTGGGCGATTGCGTGGCGGCACATTTGATCGCGCAGATCGATGCCGGCGCTGACGCTGTGCAGATCTTCGATAGCTGGGCGAGCGGATTGCCGGCGGATGCATTCCAACGCTGGGTGGTCGCTCCGACGAAACGTATTGTGGACAAAGTTCGTAGTGCGAAACCGGATGTGAAGATCATTGGCTTTCCGCGCGCGACGACATTGCAAGGCTATGAGTTCTACGCGCGCGAAACCGGTGTGAATGGAATCTCTGTTGATACATCCGCGCCGCAAGACTGGATGGCGGACTTCAATATGCCAATCCAGGGAAATCTCGACCCACTTCTCCTCGTAACCGGCGGTTCCGTGTTGGATCGTGCTGTGGATGAGATTGTGGATGCGATGCGCGGGCGTCCGTTCATCTTCAATCTGGGGCATGGCGTGTTGCAGGAAACACCGCCCGAACATGTTGCTGCGCTGGTCGCGCGCGTGCGCAAGTGAAACTCGCGGTCGTCCTGTTCAATCTGGGCGGCCCGGATTCGCCGGAAGCGGTTGAGCCGTTCCTGACAAATCTCTTCACCGACCCGGCGATCATTTCGCTGCCGGGGATTATCCGCAACCCATTGGGCCGGTTCATCGCCAGACGGCGCGGGCCCGTCGCGCGAGAGATCTATGCGAAAATCGGCGGACACTCGCCGATTCTGGAAGAAACCAACACCCAGGCGCTGACCCTGCAGATGGCGCTGACCGCGCAAGGCCATGACGCGCGCTGCTATATTGCCATGCGGTACTGGAAGCCTTTTGCGGACGAGACGGCCGCAAAGGTGAAAGCCTGGAATCCGGATCGCATCGTGCTGTTGCCGCTCTATCCGCAATTTTCTACCACCACCACCGACTCCTCGCTCAAGGATTGGCATGCAGCCGCGAGAGATGCCGGCATCACCGCACCCACCACGCGCATCTGTTGTTATCCGTGGGAGAACGGCTTCATCGCCGCAAAGACGAAACTGATCGCTGGGGCCTTCGCCGGGAAAAAGCCCTCTGTGGATTATCGCCTGTTGCTATCTGCGCATGGGCTGCCGAAACGCACGGTTTCCAAAGGCGATCCTTACCAGTGGCAGGTGGAGAAAACCGCCAAGGCGATTGTGGATAGATTGGGGATTGAAGGACTTGATGCACAGGTCTGCTACCAGAGCCGCGTCGGTCCGCTGGAATGGATCGGGCCCTCGACGGATGGCGAAATTCGACGCGCCGGGGCTGAAGGTAAAGGCCTGGTCGTGGCGCCGATCGCCTTCGTGAGTGAGCACTCCGAGACGCAGGTCGAACTTGATATCGAATATGCCAAGCTGGCGCGGGAGTCGGGTGTTGTGGATTACATCCGCGTGCCGACAGTGAGCGCGACTGCGGAATTTATTGCCGCACTCGCCGCTCTGGCGAGCCGTGCGGCCTTGGGCGAAGCTGTCGTTACCTGCGGGCCGGGACGCATTTGCCCCAAGGAATTCTCCCGCTGCGGATTTGGAGACGCAAACCCATGATGATGTTTCTGTCGAACAACATTCTCTGGATCCGCGCCTTCCATGTGATTGCGGTGATCGCGTGGATGAGCGGCATGCTCTATCTGCCGCGCCTGTTCGTCTATCACACCGAAACGACGCCGGGCTCACCCGACTCCGAGCGTTTCAAGATCATGGAAAAGAAGCTTCTTCGCATGATCGCCAATCCAGCGATGATCGCCGTGTGGCTGTTCGGCTTGCTGCAGGTGTGGCTCATCCCAGGTATTCTCGAAGAGGGTTGGCTGCAGGCGAAGATCACGCTGGTGGTCATCCTGTCGGGCCTGCATGGCTATTTCGCGGTGTGCGTGAAAAAGTTCGCGCGCGATGCCAACGACAAATCGGCCCGCTTCTACCGCATCCTGAACGAGGTTCCGGCAGTGCTGATGGCCCTGATCGTGATCCTGGTTATTGTTCAACCGTTCTGACGAAGTTTGATTGGCGGGCTTTGCATCGGCCTCAAATCGGGCTATATACCCACCTGTTCCCCATTCGCATTGCAAATCCGTCCCGCGCCCTTGGCGTGAGGGGCGGGTCCGGGCAGACCGGCGCGGTGCGGACCCTGACCTTCCGTTGAGCGCCCGACCGGTCATTTTCGGCGGCTTTCACGGCGGGAAAATTCCCAACCTCAAGTACCAGGTAAGTATCCAATGACAATCCAAGACGGCCTGCAGGCGATGAAGCTGCAGGACCTCAAGTCCAAATCCCCCACCGACCTTCTGGCCTTCGCCGAGGAACTGGAGATCGAGAATGCCTCGTCCATGCGGAAGCAGGACATGCTGTTCGCGATCCTAAAGGAACTCGCGGAACGCAACGTGGAGATCACGGGACAGGGCGTGGTCGAAACCCTGCCAGACGGCTTCGGCTTCCTGCGCTCGCCGGAATCCAATTATCTCCCCGGTCCGGATGACATTTACGTGTCGCCTTCGCAGATCCGCCGCTTTGGCCTTCGCACTGGCGACACCGTCGAAGGCCCGATTCGCGGGCCGAAGGACGGCGAGCGGTATTTCGCGCTGCTGAAGGTTTCGACGATCAATTTCGAAGACCCCGAGCAGATCAAGCACAAGGTCCATTTTGACAATCTGACGCCGCTTTACCCGACGCGCTGGCTCAACATGGAGTTGAAGGACCCGACGATCAAAGACAAGACGGGCCGCGTCATCGACATCGTCGCGCCGCAGGGCATGGGTCAGCGCTGCCTCATCGTGGCACCGCCGCGCGTCGGCAAGACGATCATGATGCAGAACATCGCCAAGGCGATCTCGGCCAATCATCCCGAGTGCTATCTGATCGTGCTGCTGATCGACGAGCGCCCGGAAGAAGTCACAGACATGCAGCGCACGGTGAACGGCGAGGTGATTTCTTCGACGTTCGACGAGCCGGCGACCCGGCATGTGCAAGTCGCTGAAATGGTGATCGAGAAGGCCAAGCGCCTCGTCGAGCACAAGCGCGACGTGATCATCCTTCTGGACAACATCACGCGCCTCGGCCGCGCCTACAACACGGTCGTTCCGTCATCGGGCAAGGTGCTGACCGGCGGCGTGGACGCGAACGCCTTGCAGCGCCCCAAGCGCTTCTTCGGCGCGGCACGCAACATTGAGGAAGGCGGCTCGCTGACCATCATTTCCACCGCGCTGATCGACACCGGCAGCCGCATGGATGAAGTCATCTTCGAAGAATTCAAAGGCACCGGTAACTCCGAAATCATCCTGGACCGCAAGGTCGCCGACAAGCGCGTGTTCCCGGCCATCGACATTCTGAAGTCCGGCACCCGCAAGGACGAACTGCTCCTGGCCAAGGGCGTGCTGGCGAAGACCCATGTCTTGCGCCGCATCCTTGCGCCGATGGGTACGACCGATGCCGTCGAGTTCCTGCTCGACAAGCTGCGCTCCTCGAAGAACAACGACGACTTCTTCGACAGCATGAATACTTGATCGGCTGGCTTCTTAGATCAGTTTCAATCCGCAGTGTTTCGCGAAATGATGGAGGTCACCGTCAACGCGGAGGAGTTTCGTTTCGCCTGATTATTCGTGCTCGCCATAATGGAGCGCGCCGCGCTCGCCCAGCCAGTCCATGAAGGCGAGCATTACGCCCGAGATCAGGAACACGACGTGGATGACAAGCAGCCATTGCAGATCGCCTTTGTTCACCGTGCTGATGGCCATGAAGGCCTTGAGCAGATGGATGACCGAGATTGCGATGATGGACGCCACGAGCTTGAGCTTCATGTTCGAGAAGTCCACGCGGCCGAGCCAGGTGGGCTTGTCGGGATTGTCGTCCAAGTCGAGCTTGGAGACGAAGTTCTCGTAGCCGGCGAACATCACCATCAGCGTCAAGTTGGCGGCCAGCGACATGTCGATCAGCGACAGCACCCACACCACGACCGCGGTCTCGTCCAGATGCCCAAGATTCATGGTCTCTTGCAGCACTTCTTTACCGAAGGTGATCATGAGGACGATGAGGGCCAGCACGAGCCCGGCATAGAATGGCGCCATGAACCAGCGGCTGGCGAAAAACGCGGTTTCGAAGCCCTCTTCTAGGCTCTTCCGGAACGACATCCCCGCCTCCCTGATTCGTGACCCGAAGATTAGACCATGCTAGGCTTGGCGCAGCGAAATCGAGGACCACGACCATGACAGAGCATCCCAGCGACCGCGCCCAATTCACCGCGATGGCAAACGGCACCCAGGAAGACTGGGCCAAGATCGCCACCGCGTCCGTCGACTTCAACCGCGATCTGCCCAACCGCGTTCTTGCACACCTAAAGATGCTGGAAGGCGATTGCGGCGGCTTCCCTGTGGATCGCCTCGAACATTCGCTGCAATCCGCCACGCTGGCCCACCGCGACGGCATGGATGAGGAATATGTCGTCTGCGCGCTCTTGCACGATATGGGCGATATTCTCGCCTCGTCCAATCACGCCGAACTCGGCGCGACGGTGCTGCGGCCCTTCGTGTCGGAAGAGAACTGGTGGATGCTGCAGCATCATGGCATTTTCCAGGGCTATTATTTCTTCCACTATCTGGGCCTGGACCGGAACATGCGCGATCAATTCCGCGGCCATCCGAATTTCGAGCGCACGGCGATGTTCTGCGCCCGCCACGATCAGAACGCCTTCGATCCAAACTATGACACCATGCCGCTCGAGGCTTTCGTGCCGATGGTGCAGCGCGTAATGGCGCGGCCGAAGCGTTCCATCTACATGCGCAATGACGGCTCCTCGCCCATCAGCCAGGCAGCGGAATAGTCAGGGCAGAAGAATTGTTGCGCCCGTCGTCTGGCGGGATTGCAGTGCGTCGTGCGCCTTGGCGGCTTCGCTCAACTTGAAGCGCTGGTTGATTTGGACCTTCACCGCCCCCGAGGCGATGACCGCGAAAAGATCGTCGGCCGTCTCTTGCAGTTCTTTGGCGTTGCGCGTGTAACTGCCGAGTGTCGGCCGCGTGACATAGAGCGAGCCTTTGGACGCAAGGATGGCGGGCTCGAAGGCGGGCACAGGGCCGGAGGAATTTCCGAACGTCACCATCATGCCGCGCACCGCAAGGCAGCTCAGCGAATTCTCCCAAGTCGCTTTGCCGATGCTGTCATAGACCACTGGCACACCTTCGCCGTCTGTGAGTTCGCGCACGCGCTTTACCCAGTCGTCCTTGGCGAGATTGAGGACGTGATCGCAGCCATGTGCTTTCGCGAGCGAAATCTTGTCGTCTGAGCCGACAGTCCCGATCACCGTGGCGCCCAAATGCTTGGCCCATTGACCCGCGATCAGGCCGACCCCGCCGGCGGCGGCATGAAACAGGATCGTTTCTCCCGGGCTCACCGAATAGGTGCGCGTTAGCAGATATTGCACGGTCATGCCCTTGAGCAACGATGCCGCGGCGACCTCATCGGAAATCTCCTTGGGCAGCTTCACCAGCTTGTCAGCCGAAACATTGTTGGCTTCCGCATAAGCGCCCATCGCGCCCGCGTAGGCGACGCGGTCACCGACCTTCAACGTGGTGATGCCCGCGCCCAGCGCCTCGACCGTGCCGGCGGCTTCGCTGCCCAGTCCCGTCGGCAGCGGCAGCTTGTAGAGGCCGGAGCGGTGATAGGTATCGATGAAGTTCACACCGATGGCGGTGTGGCGCACGCGCACCTGCCCGGACGCGGGCGGTGGAAGCTCCACGTCCTCATAACGCAGGACATCGAGGCCGCCATTTTCATGAATCCGGATCGCCTTCATCTCTGCCTCCAATCAAGGCGCGATCCTACTTCAACGTGACAGGCGTTGTCGCGACGGGCTGCTTTGTCATTTCCACATGGAACGGGATACGCCCGATGATGCGGCCATCGGCGGTCCGCACATCCACACGCCAGTCGCCGCCCCATATCTTGTGTTGGATGGTATAGTTGCGATAGCCGCCGTCGCGCCCGCCATTGATGCTGAACGGCACGTCGCTGATCGTCTGCCATTTGTGACGGATGCGGTTGTAGTGCTGCCAGTGGTGGACGATTGTGGCGGAAAGTTTGATCGGCGCGAACACCGCGCTGTAGACATAGAGCGCCTGCCCCGGCGCGATATGCAGAACCGGCGGCTTGCCGAAGCGCGTCATCCACACCTGTGGTTCGCCCTCCGCCTGATAGACATCACCCACGCGCTTGACGAAATGAAAGACGCCCTTGTCCACCAAGGCGATGGGTAGCGGCGGCAATGTGCCGGTGAAATAGAACGCTGTCAGCGTCGCATAGACGAGGAGCGCGCCGCCCATCACCTGCAGCCGCGCGCGGCGCCATTGTTCCTGTCCAGCCCAGCGCACGATGCTCAGGAAGATGAGGAAAACGGCAAAGGCCGGGAGCCCGCTGATGAGGAAGGTGAAGGGGCCGACCGTATGGGTGAAGATCGGTACGGTGACGATGAAATAGGAGAACAGCGCGAAGGCATAGAGGATCGATGTGAAAACCAGTTGCGAATGGTATTTCTTGAATACCTCGTTGCCGATGAGGATGGCGGCGAGCACCAGCAGGAACGGCCAGGATTCGCCCAGCACCGCACCGCGCGAATAAAAGACCAAAAATCCACTCCACAGCGCGCCCAGCGTGAACTGCGTCGCCATCGGCAGCACCGAATGCCATTTGGGCATTGGCCGGCCTTCGCGTGCCCGTGTCGCGAAAAGATGCAGCAGGATGATCGCGACCCCCGAAACAGTGAGATAGGCAATGAACAGCGCCTGCGTGTTCGGCAGATCGATCCGGCGATAGGCATAGTTGTCGAACGCGAAACCGCCGATCATCGAGGCGGCGGAGAGTGGCCCCTCGTGGCGCGACATCCACCCGAAGACGGTTTTGCGCAGCGCGACCGCGCCATCCTTGATCTTGTAGCCCGTGGCGATGCGCGCGGCATCGACGCGCTCTTCCGCAACCGCGTTTTGCTCGGGCAGCTTGGGATCGATGAATTGGGGTTCGATACGCTCTGTCACGCTACGCTGCGAGAATGATGATGGACGGCTTCTAAGTAGCAAACCTTGGTAAAATTAAGGTGCGCCTCAGAACCACAATCCGGCTCCCAGGACCGCGACAAAAAAGACGGCCGTGGCGGCGCCGATGGCTGTCCAAGCCAATGACTGCGGGACAGCGATGCGGAGCGCCGGTGTTGCGCGTGTCACCGTGTACCCCGCCCAGACAAGGCCGAGCGCTGTGAGCGCTGACGGCAATTTGTCGATGAGATTGGGCGCCACCGACCTTGTATCGAACTGCGCCGCGATAGCGGACAAGATGACCGCCGCGACGAAGGCGATCGATGTGAAGGCGAATGGCGAGATACCACTGTCTGCCGGAAATTCCGTGCGGATCGACGCAGCCGTCATGCGCATGGCGAGCGCGTAAAGGACAATGCCCAGGACCGTCATCGCGATATGCCAGACAAGTTTCGGTTGAAGCCCTGCGATGACAAAGGCCCAGTCGCCCTGATCGGTGATGCCGGACCGGATGAGATAGAACACGTTCCAGAATATCGCGAAGGCGAAGGTAAGAAACAGGAAGGCGCGCGTGTTTTCGGAGCGCGGTGTCGCGACTTTGAGCCATACCCAGGCCAGCAGTCCCACGATGATTCCCATCATGGGCCCGGCCCCGTCGATCAGCCGCGAGTGAATGCTGCAATCTTCGTAAGTCGTGCTGAGAAAAATGAGCTTGCCGCCCAGCGCAAGACACATGCCACCATGCCCCAAAGCCTCATGGGCGATGTCGGCGATGAAATAGGCGGCATAGGCTATCGCGATCAGCGTGGCGCCGCCGCCGGGGCTGGGCCTCTTCAACTGAGATGCTGGCGAAAGAAGGTCGCGGTACGGCCATTCGCAAGCTCGGCGTTGGCATGATCGTAATGGGCTCCGCCGACGCGTGCGAAGGCGTGGTCCATTTCCGGATAGACGTGGATGGTAACATGGCTGTTGCCCTTCAGCCGGTCGATCACCCGCTTCTGCGCTTCGGGGGGCGTGAACTGATCCTTGCCGGCGATGTGCAGCATCAACGGCTTCTCGATGTTCTCCGCTTCAACCAGAAGGTTCTGCAGGTTCACGCCGTAATAGCCGACGGAAGCGTCGATATCGGTGCGCGTGGCGGTGAGATAGGCGAGCTGGCCTCCGAGGCAATAACCGACGGCGCCCACCTTGCCGGTGCAGCCTTCGGTACCGCGTAACGTCTTGATCGTTGCCTGGATGTCTTCAACGCCTTTTGTGGCGTCGAATTTGTTCATCAGGTCGAAGGCCTGTTTCCATTCGCCGTCGGTCTTGTCGGTGAGCTGCACACCCGGCCGAATGCGCCAGAAGAGATCGGGCGCGAGCGCGAAATAACCGCGCGCCGCAAAGCCGTCTGCCAGATCGCGCATGACCTGATTGACGCCGAAGATCTCCTGGATGACCACAAGCCCGGGTCCTCGCCCGGCCGCCGGCTTGGCCAGATAGCCGCCCATCGCGCCATCCGCGGTTTTGATCGTGATGTCCTCGCCCGCCATCGCCTGCATCCTCTCGCCGGTTGCCGTTCCGGTGAGGTTAGCGGCTTGGGTGCCGCGCGGTCTACGCCTGACCCATCGGCGGCTGTTGCGCGGGGCCGGTTATCCGAAGCGGCAGTTGCAGCGCCTGCGATAAGGTCACCGGATTGGTGATCGGCTGCGAGCAAGTCATGCGATAGCAGATATAAGCCGTGGGAACGCCGCCCTGCATCGTCTTGCCGAACGCGGGATGTTCGGGCGGCAACGCCTGGCTCGGATCGACCAGAGTTGTCATCGCCATCGGCAGCGCGCGGCCCAGCACCGCGCCGACCAGCTCATGGGTCTTGGGGCTGGTGACGGGACCCACAACCACGATCTGCAGTGCGTTCACCAGTGTGTCGAGGCTGTTCAGATAGCTGGGCATGGACAGGAACGCACGACCGACTTCGCCGGAGAACGCGTCAACGACCGCGTTGCTGCGCGTGCGGTATTCGCGGTCCAGCGTCGCCTGATAGAGCTTGCATAATAGACCTCCCATCAGGCCGTTGGCGCAAGGCGTTGCGCTGTCGAAAACCGGGCGCGGACGCACGATCAAGAGATCGGCTTCGTCGGAGGTGACGAAATAGCCGCCGTTCTGCATGTCCCAGAAATGCTCGTTGAGCATGCGCACCCATACTTTGGCGCGCTCGAGATAGCGTGGGTCGTTGGTAACTTCCCAAAGTGTGAACGCTGCGTTCGCCATATGCGCATAATCGTCCGAGAAGCTTTCCTTGCCGCGCTTGCCGCCCCGCCAGGAATGATAAAGGCGGTCGCCGTCGCTTAAAGCCTTCTCGACGAAATTGAAGGCCTCGATGGACGCCTTGATCCAATCCGTGCGGCGGAACACGGCGCCGGCGCGGGCAAGCGCCACGATCATCATGCCATTGCCGTCGGCTAGAACCTTATCGTCGCGCACTGGCGCGCTACGTTTGCCGCGGGCTTCAAGCAGCATCTGGCGCTGTTTGGCAAACAGCACCTCGTCGGCCGGGTTTGCAAGGAACGCCGATTGCTGCCCGATACGATTCAGGATGTTGCGACCCTGATAATTGCCATCCCGCGTGACGTTGTAGGTGGCCTTGAAGCGTTGGCTGGCCGTTCCGGCCAGCGCGGCGTCGATCTCGGCTTCCGTCCACAAATAGAAGCGGCCTTCTTCGCCATCAGAATCTGCGTCGAAGCTGGTGGCGAAACCGCCTTCCACTTTCATGTCGCGCAGCACCCACGCGATCGTCTCGTCGATGCGTGCCTGATAAAGCGGATTGCGCTCCTGCTGGTATCCGAGCGTGAGCATCTGCACGAAGAGCGCATTGTCGTTCAGCATCTTTTCGAAATGCGGAACGAGCCAGCGTTCATCCGTAGAATAGCGGTGCATGCCGCCGCCGACATGATCGTAGATTCCGCCTTGGCAGATCTGTCCGAGGGTTGTTGTGACGATGCCCTGGAACTGCGCGATGCCAGTGCGCAGCACCGCGCGCAGCAGAACTTCCAGATGCGCGAAGTTGGGGAATTTCGGCTGGCCCGTGAGGCCGCCGAAGAAGATGTCGTAGCGTTGGCCGATGCGCAGCGCCGCGGTGTCGAGCGGCTGATCGCCAAGCGGCCCGCGCAGATCGCGGCTCCACATGCTGGCGAGCTGCTGGTTCAGCTGCTCGACGGACTGGGCGATCTTGTCGCTTTCGTCACGATAGACCTGCAGCACATTGCCAAGGATCTGCTTGAACGCCGGCAATCCGTTGCGCGGCTCGGGTGGAAAATAAGTGCCGACGAGGAACGGGTCGCCCTTGGGTGTGAGGAACGCGGTGAGCGGCCATCCGCCCTGCCCGCCGCGGACGGCGGCAGCCGTCTGATAGATCTGATCGATGTCCGGCCGCTCTTCGCGATCGACTTTGATATTGATGAAGTTGTCGTTGAGCAGCGACGCGACTTCCGGATCCGCGAAGCTCTCGTGATTCATCACATGGCACCAGTGACAGGCGGTGTAGCCAATGGAGAGCAGGATCGGCTTGCCGGTAGATTCGGCTTCGGCCAGCGCTTCGGGACTCCAGGGGCGCCAATGGACCGGGTTGTCCTTGTGCTGAAGAAGATAGGGGCTGGTTTCCTGGTCGAGCTGGTTGCGGCTCATGATGTTCCCGGTCCTGAATAAAGCGTGTTGTTGGCATTGGTCTTGGCGCGTAGCTTCCTAGCGTGCCGGAAGCCGCGTTTCCAAGCACGAACCGGAGCTATGGTCAAAGCGATGAAGGTCCATGTTGAAGTCGATATGACGCCCGAAGAAGCCCGCCGATTCATGGGGCTGCCGGACGTCTCCAAATTGCAGGATAAGATGGTGGCCGAGATGGAGCGCCGCATGAAGGCGGCGATGGACACCTCCGATCCCGAAGCCATGATGCGGGCCTGGATGCCGCTGGGCGGGCAAGCTTTCGATCAGTTTCAGAAATTCATGTGGGATGCGGCGAGCAAGGCTGCCGGCAAGCCGGACGCGCCGAAGCGTTAGCTCATGGAGCGCGATACGATCTTTGCGCCATCGACGGCGCCGGGGCGCGCTGGGATTGCGGTGCTGCGTGTGTCGGGGCCGCGCGCGAAACGCGCCGTCGAAACGCTGACCGATGCGCCGCTGCCTGCTCCGAAACAAGCGGTTCTAAAGGCTTTCCATAATCCGCGGGGCGAAGTGATCGACCGCGGATTGCTGCTGTGGTTCGAAGCGCCGGCGAGTTTTTCCGGCGAAGATATCGCGGAATTCCATGTGCATGGCGGCCGCGCGGTGATCGAGGCCATGCTGGAAGCATTGTCGGCTATTGAGGGATTGCGCCCGGCCGAACCGGGCGAGTTTACGCGGCGCGCGGTGGAGAACGGCAAGCTTGACCTCACCCAGGCCGAAGCGCTGGCCGATCTCATTGATGCCCAGACCGAGGCCCAGCGCAAACAGGCGCTGGGACAGCTTAGCGGCGCGCTATCCGAACTCTATGAGGGGTGGCGGACGCGGCTGATACGGGCCGTCGGGCTGACTGAAGCGGTTCTGGATTTCCCCGACGAAGAGGTGCCGGAGGAGGTTCTGAACACCGTTCGGGAAATCGTTACCAGTCTCGTCGTGGAAATCCGGGCGCATTTGGATGACCACCGTCGCGGCGAAGTCCTGCGTGACGGTATAAACTTAACGGTGTTCGGAAAACCAAACAGCGGTAAGAGTTCCCTCCTCAATGCCCTCGCCCAACGGGATGTTGCCATCGTTTCGGAGATTGCCGGAACGACGCGTGATGTGATTGAAGTCCGCCTCGATCTCGGCGGTTACCCTGTGATCGTTTCGGACACCGCAGGCCTTCGTGAATCGGACGATCTCATTGAACGGGAAGGCGTTCGCCGAGCTATCGAGAAAGCGAAGACGGCTGATATAGCGCTGCTGCTGGTGGACGCCAGCGACCCCGCGCCGACTGCCGGGTTGCCACCGAATATCGGCGAGATCCTTGATCTGGTCGTTTGGAACAAAATGGATATCGGTGAGCCGCGTCTGGGCGGAATTCCGATCTCCGCCAAGACTGGTGCGGGGCTGCCGGAACTTTTATCCAAAATCTCAGAACTGGCCGGTAAGATTCTGAATTCACAAACTAATGATGCACCGCTGACACGCGCTCGGCATCGCGCGCATTTGGAGGACGTGGCGGCGTCTCTATATCGCTCTCAGCAGGTTCCGGACAGGGAACTTTCGGGCGAGGATTTGCGGTTGGCGCTTCGTTCTCTTGGCCGGATAACGAGCCGGGTGGATGTCGAGAACATTCTGGATGTCATCTTTCGCGAGTTTTGCATCGGGAAGTAACTGCTGCGGGGCAGATGTTTCACGTGAAACACTCCATGCCGAAGCTCCGCTTGCCCCTGTGAGCAACCTGCCCTATTCACCCGCGCTATGAGTTACGACGTCATCGTCATCGGTGGAGGCCATGCCGGCTGCGAAGCTGCGACGGCCGCTGCGCGCTTTGGTGCTCGGACGTTACTGCTCACCCATAAGGCCTCGACCATCGGTGAGATGTCCTGCAATCCGGCCATCGGGGGCTTGGGCAAAGGGCATCTGGTTCGGGAAATCGATGCGCTGGATGGCGTCATGGGCCGGGTGGCGGACGCGGCGGGGATTCAGTTCAGGCTCCTCAATCGCCGCAAGGGCGCCGCCGTCCGGGGGCCGCGCGCGCAGGCGGATCGGAAGCTTTATCGGCGGGCGATGCAGTTTTCCTTGGCGCAGACGGCCAATCCCGAAATCAAGGAGGCTGCCGCTGAAGACCTGGTTCTGAAGGACGGCAAAATCGCAGGCGTGGCGACGGCAACGGGCGAGCTGATTTCGTGCGATGCCGTCGTTCTGACGACCGGCACCTTTCTGCGTGGCCTGATCCATATTGGTGAGGCCAAGATTCCGGCAGGTCGCGTTGGCGAGCAGCCGAGCATTGGCCTGTCGAAGACGCTGTACGGACTCGGCCTGAAGATGGGGCGGCTGAAGACAGGCACCCCGCCGCGCCTCGATGGCCGGACGATCCATTGGGACGGTCTGGATGTGCAGCATGGCGACGATCCGCCGGTGCCGTTCTCAGTGCTGACGACCCGGATCACGACCCCCCAGATTCCCTGTCATATCACCCGCACGACCCACGGCACCCACGCGATCATCCGCGCCAACCTGGACCGCGCGCCAATGTATTCAGGCCAGATCGAATCCACAGGCCCGCGCTATTGCCCCTCGATCGAGGACAAGGTCGTCCGCTTCGCCGCCCGCGAAAGCCACCAGATCTTCCTGGAGCCGGAGGGCTTGGACGATCCGACGATCTATCCGAACGGCATCTCAACTTCGCTGCCGGAGGACGTTCAGACCGCCCTCGTCCGCACCATCCCCGGTCTCGAAGACGTGGCGATCATCCGCCCCGGTTATGCCATCGAATACGACTATGTGGACCCGCGAGAGCTGAAGCCGTCGCTGGAGACCAAAGCGGTGTCCGGCCTCTATCTCGCCGGTCAGATCAACGGCACGACCGGGTATGAGGAAGCCGCCGCGCAAGGCCTGATGGCCGGATTGAACGCAGCCCGCGCTGCAGGCGGAAGTGATGCAGCGGTCTTAGACCGCTCATCCGCCTATATCGGTGTGATGATCGACGACCTGGTCACCAAAGGTGTGACCGAGCCCTATCGCATGTTCACTTCCCGCGCCGAATACCGGCTCACCCTGCGGGCTGACAATGCTGATCAGCGCTTGACCCGTATCGGCGAACGTCTTGGCTGTGTGGGCAGCGAGCGTTCAAAAGTCTTCGCTGAAAAACTCGACCACCTCACCGCTGCCCGTGTCCGGATGGCCGAACTCAATCTCACCCCGAGCGATGCTGCCAAGCGCGGAATGGCGATCCGGCAGGATGGTGTCCGTCGCTCGGCCAATGACCTTCTGAGCTTGCCCGATGTGGAGTTCTCCACCCTCGCCGCGATCTGGCCGGAGCTGGGAGGCTTCGCACCGGAGATCGTCGAGCAACTGGAGATCGACGCCCATTACGCCGGTTACCTCGACCGGCAAGAAGCTGACATTCTGGCCTTCCGCCGGGATGAAGGCCGCGCCTTGCCCGGCGATCTCGACTACGCGGCGGTGAATGGGCTTTCGACAGAAGCCCGGCTCAAGCTCGAAGCGATCCGTCCTGCCACGCTTGGCCAAGCATCGCGCATAGACGGCGTGACACCAGCCGCGCTGACCTTGGTGCTGGCGCATGTGCGCGGGCTGGCGCGCGAGAAGAAGCGTGCCTGAGTTGGGGCCGGAGGAATTCGCGCAAGCCGCGAATGTTTCACGTGAAACACTGGCTCGGCTGAAGGCGTATGTGGAGCTGCTCGGCGAATGGAATGCGCGGCACAATCTCGTTTCCAAGAATTCGCTGGAGGACGTCTGGCGGAGGCATGTTTGGGATTCGGCGCAGCTCATCGCCTTCATCCCGAATTCGACAAACAGCCTGGTCGATCTCGGCAGCGGTGCCGGGTTTCCCGGATTGGTGTTGGCGGCGATGCTGCGCGAGCGGCCCGGGTTCAAAACCGTGCTCTACGAATCCATCGCCAAGAAATGCGTGTTTCTGCAAGCCGCTGCCGAGCGGATGCAGCTCAATGTCGAAGTCCGCAATGCGCGGATGGAGGAGGCGAGGCTGGAGCCCTTCGATCTCGTCACTGCCCGCGCCTGCGCACCGCTGACCAGATTGCTGGGTTATGCACGGCCTTTTCAGGGTCCGAACACCGTAGGCCTGTTTCTCAAGGGTCAAAATGTAGAGGCTGAATTGACCGAAGTCCGCACATCTTGGAAACTGGACGTTGTCCGGCATGAAAGCCTGACGGACCCAAGTGGGGTCATTCTCGAAATTCGGGACATCGAACATGTCGCTGCCTGATCTGAAGCCCGCAGTCATTGGCGCCAAGCGCCCGCGCGTGCTGGTCGTTGCCAACCAGAAGGGTGGGGTCGGCAAAACCACAACCGCCATCAATCTCGGTACGGCGCTGGCGGCAGTCGGCGAGCCGACCCTGGTGATCGACCTCGACCCCCAAGGAAATGCCTCGACGGGTCTGGGCGTACCGCAAGCCGACCGCAAGCTGTCGACCTATGACGTGCTGATGGGCGAGGCGAATATCGAAGAAGCGGTGCTGCCGACGAAGATTCCACGCCTCTCCATCGTGCCGGCGACGGTCGATCTGTCCGGCGCGGAGCTGGAGCTGATCGATGTCGATCGCCGCAACTTCCGCCTCAAGGATGCGATCGCGCATTATTCCGTACACGGAGCGTCCCAGTTCTCCTATGTGCTGATCGATTGCCCGCCGTCGCTGACCTTGCTGACCGTAAACGCGATGGCCGCAGCCGATGCAGTGGTCGTGCCGTTGCAATGCGAATTCTTCGCGCTGGAAGGTTTGAGTCAATTGCTCAAAACCATCGAACGCGTGCGCGGCAATTTGAATCCCGCACTCGAGATACAGGGAATCATCCTGACCATGTTCGACAAGCGCAACAATTTGTCGGATCAGGTCGCCGCCGATGTGCGCGAACATCTGGGCGACAAGGTCTATCGCACCGTGATCCCGCGCAATGTGCGTATCTCCGAAGCCCCGTCGCATGGGCTTCCGGCGCTTGTTTACGACCTGCGATGCCCCGGATCGCAAGCTTACATCAAGCTCGCGGGTGAACTCATTCAGCGCGAGCGCGCAAGGATTGCGGCATGAGCGCGGAGGCAAAGATGGCAGACGAACATCGCAGGCATGGCTTGGGCCGTGGGCTCTCCGCATTGATCGGCGACGAAGTGCCGGTGACACCCAAGGTCGTTGAGGGCGGCGGCAAAAATCCGCGCACGGTGCCGGTGGCATTTCTACGCCCCAACAAATTCCAGCCGCGCAAAACTTTCGCGCAAGAGGAATTGCAGGACCTTGCGAACTCGATCCGCGAGAAGGGCGTTCTTCAACCCATTCTCGTGCGTCCCGTCGCGGGTGAAGCGAATGCGTTCGAGATCGTCGCCGGCGAACGGCGCTGGCGCGCGTCGCAGATGGCCAAGCTGCATGACGTGCCAGTCGTGGTGCGCGAGATGTCGGACGGCGAGTCGCTCGAAGTGGCGATCATCGAAAACGTCCAGCGCGAGGATCTCAACGCCATCGAAGAGGCCGCCGCCTATCACGAGCTGATGGACCGTTTCAGCTACACCCAGGACCGGGTGGCGCAGGAGGTGGGTAAGTCCCGACCCCATATCGCCAACACGCTCAGGTTGCTGAAGCTGCCGGAGCCGGTGAAGGCTATGGTGCGCGACGGACGGCTGACCGCCGGCCATGCGCGCACCCTGATCGGCGCGGAGGATGCCGAGGCGCGGGCCAAAGCTATCGTCGAAAGCGCGCTCAATGTCCGCGAGGCCGAACAGCGTTCGCCCACCAAATCTGGTAAGCCCACAGCCAGCCCTTCGAAAGACCCGGATACCAAAGCGCTGGAAGCCAGTCTTTCCAATATGCTGGGGCTGAAAGTTCAGATTGTGGATAAAGGCAAGAAGGGCGGCGAGCTGCGGGTCGAATATCGCACCTTGGAGCAGCTCGATGACGTCATTCGGCGTCTGAACAAAAGCGCCTAGGATATTCTGTCCACAGGATATTCACACTGATTCGTCAAAGGGTTAACGCCCCACTGGCCGTGGCCAACGCTGCCGCCGCATCGATTCGACCATCATACAAAGCGCGGCCAATGATGACCCCCAAGATGTTGGGCTCGTTGGCCGCTTTCAAGCCCTCAATATCCTCGATACCGGCGACGCCGCCAGACGCGATGACGGGGATTCGGACCGCGCGGGCAAGGACAGCGGTCGCCTCGACATTTACGCCGCCGAGCATCCCATCGCGGGCAATGTCAGTGAAGACAATCGCGGCGACGCCTGCATCTTCGAACCGGCGGGCGAGGTCGGCCACCTCCAGTTGCGAAGTCTCGGCCCAGCCTTCCACGGCCACCTTGCCGTCGCGCGCGTCTATGCCGACGGCGATCTTGCCGGGGTATTTGTGCGCGGCTGTTTTCACCAGCGCGGGATTTTTCAGCGCCGCGGTGCCGAGGATCACCCTGCTGATTCCCGCCGCGAGCCAGCTTTCGATCGCCGCCATGTCGCGGATGCCGCCGCCGAGCTGAATGGGAAGCTTGATCGCCGCGCGGATCGCTTTGATGGCGTCCGCATTGGTGGAGCGGCCATCGAACGCGCCATTGAGATCGACGCAATGCAGCCACTGAAAGCCGGCATCGGCAAACGCCTTCGCCTGCGCCGCCGGATCGGCATTGAACACCGTCGCCGATTCCATCGCGCCGCGCTGAAGCCGCACGCAATGACCATCTTTGAGATCGATGGCGGGGAAAAGGATCATGGCCGCCACTTCAAAAAGTTGCCGAGCAACGTAAGGCCGACGGCCTGACTCTTCTCGGGATGGAATTGCGTGCCGGCAATGTTGTCACAGCCGATCATGGCGGTGAGGGTTTCGCCATAGTCGGTTGTCGCAAGCACATCCGCCTTGTCCTTCGCGCGAAAATGATAGGAGTGCACGAAATAGGCATGACCGTTCGGCGGAATGTCTGTGAGCAGCGGATGGGGACGCTCGATCTTCAATTCATTCCAGCCCATATGCGGAATCTTCAGTGCGGGATCGGACGGCGCGATCTTCACCACCTCACCGCCGATCCATCCAAGCCCTGCGTGATCGCCGAATTCGCGTCCGGCATCGGACAGCAACTGCATCCCGACGCAGATACCGAGGAACGGCGTGCCGCGCTTGAGGACCGCATCGTTCAGCGCCTCGATCATGCCAGGCACGGCAGCCAGGCCATTCATGCAATCGGCGAACGCGCCGACACCGGGCAGCACGATGCGTTCGGCCTTAGCCACAATGTCCGCGTCCGATGTTACGATAATGTTCTGACCGGTCGAATTTTCTGCAGCCACGCGCGCCAGCGCCTTCTCCGCTGAGCGCAGATTGCCGGAGCCGTAGTCGATCAGCGCAACAATGCCGCTCACGCTGCGTCGCTTTCCTTGTCCCAGAAGAAGGTGAGATAACCGATGCCGATCACCAGAATCCAAAACGCCAAGTTGAAGAGAAGAGTCGTGGCATGGCCGAGCCAGGTGTTGGTGAGGCCGATATATTCCTGCGTGACTGCCGATGGGTGCGGGAGCGCCTTCATCGACAGAAGCACTTTATATTTCAAGCTCGTCTCCAGAAGCATCTGCCCCAGAAACAACAGCATGCCGACGAGATAGGCGCCAAAAGCCACGATCTTCATCGCCGTGCGCGCCTGATGCAGGAAATAATAGATGCCCACGATCATGGCGAAAGTGATGGTGATGACCTGCGTGAACAAGCTGATCTCGTTCTGCGTGGTCGAGCGGGCGAGATTGAGAAGATCGAGTTCGGTCATCGTATCTTCTCCAACACTCAATCCTGATCCATCTTCAGCGCGGCGATGAAGGCTTCTTGCGGGATCTCCACCTTGCCGAACTGGCGCATCTTTTTCTTGCCCTCTTTCTGCTTGTCGAGGAGCTTGCGCTTGCGGGAGATGTCGCCGCCATAACACTTCGCCGTCACGTCCTTGCGCAGCGCCGATAGCGTTTCGCGGGCGATGACCTTGCCGCCAATGGCCGCCTGGATCGGAATCTTGAAGAGGTGGCGCGGAATCAGCTCTTTCAGCTTCTCGCACATCGCGCGGCCGCGGCCTTCTGCGCGGGCGCGGTTGACGATCATGGACAGCGCGTCGACCGGATCGTCATTGACGAGGATCGACATCTTTACGAGGTCGCCCTCTTCGTACTCTTCGATATGATAATCGAAGCTGGCGTAGCCGCGGCTCACCGATTTCAGGCGGTCATAGAAATCGAACACCACTTCGTTGAGCGGCAGCATGTAGATGACCATGGCGCGGTTGCCGGCATAGGTGAGTTCCACCTGCCGGCCGCGGCGGTCTTCGCAAAGCTTCAGCACGGCGCCCAGATAGTCATCCGGCACCAGGATGGTCGCCTTGATCCACGGCTCTTCGATGAAGGCGATGCGCGTCACATCCGGCATGTCGGCCGGATTGTGCAACTCCTTCATCGTGCCGTCATTCATGTGCAGCCGATAAATCACGCTCGGCGCGGTGGCGATGAGATCGATATTGAACTCGCGTTCCAGCCGTTCCTGGATGATTTCGAGATGGAGCAAGCCCAAGAACCCGCAGCGGAAGCCGAAGCCCAGCGCGGCGGAGGTTTCCATCTCATAGGTGAAGCTGGCGTCGTTCAGATGCAGGCGGCCGAGCGCGTTGCGCAAATCTTCGAACTGCGCCGCATCGACGGGAAAGAGGCCGCAGAACACCACCTGCTGCGCTGGCTTGAATCCGGGCAGGGGAGTCTCGGTACCCTTGCGCTCGTCGGTGATGGTGTCGCCGACTTGCGTGTCGGCCACTTCCTTGATCTGCGCGGTGATGTAGCCGACTTCGCCGGGGCCGAGGCGTTCGACGCCGATTTTCTTCGGCGTGAACACGCCCATCTGTTCGACCTGATAGACGGCATCGGCCGCCATCATGCGGATCTTCTGACCCTTCTTCAGTTCGCCATCGATGACACGCACGAGAACAACGACGCCCAGATAAGTGTCGTAATAGGAATCGATCAGGAGGGCCTTCAGCGGCGCGTTTACATCGCCCTTGGGCGCGGGCAGGCGCGTGACGATGGCCTCCAGCACGCCGTCGATGTTGAGGCCGGTCTTAGCGGAAATCGCAATCGCATCCGATGCGTCGATGCCGATCACGTCTTCGATCTGCTGCTTCACGCGGTCAGGTTCCGCGGCGGGCAGGTCGATCTTGTTCAGCACCGGCACAATTTCCAGACCGCCATCGATCGCCAGATAGACATTGGCCAGCGTCTGCGCTTCCACACCCTGGCTGGCATCCACCACCAGCAGCGCGCCTTCGCAGGCGGCGAGACAGCGCGAGACTTCGTAGCCGAAGTCCACATGGCCCGGCGTGTCCATGAGATTTAGCGTATAGGTCTGGCCATCTTGCGCCTTGTATTCCAAGCGGACGGTCTGCGCCTTGATGGTAATGCCGCGCTCGCGCTCGATATCCATCGAGTCCAGCACCTGGTCCTTCATCTCGCGGCTGGAGAGCCCGCCGGTGACCTGAATCAGCCGGTCGGCGAGGGTGGATTTGCCATGGTCGATATGAGCGACAATGGAAAAATTGCGGATTTTGGCCAAGTCTGTCATCGGAGCGCGGGGATATAGCGGCGCGGGCGTCCCCGGTCTAGGGTCCGCCGCCATGCCCAAAACCCGTGCAAAATCAGAGAAAAATGACCCGCTGGGCGAGCTGTGGCCGGGCCAATCGGTGCCGCTGCTAAAAGCGCTACACATTCTCACCCACAACGGCGGGCTGAACGCGGATTCGCGGCGCAAGTTGAAGCAGGTGCTGCATCTGGCCAACCTCATCCGGCCGGCGCTGGATTGGGCCTTCCAGGAAAAGGAACGGCCGGTGCTGGCCGATCTGGGGGCGGGCAAATCCTATCTCGGCTTCATTCTCTATGACCTGTTTTTCGCCAAGGAAGGGCGCGGCACGGTTTACGGCATCGAAGAACGCCACGATCTGATCGAAACCTCGAAGAAAATCGCCACCGAAAGCGGCTTTGAGCGAATGCATTTCATCGAAAGCGCCATCCGCGACGCCAAGCTTCCGGGCGGCAGGGCCGACGTGGTGACAGCGCTGCATGCCTGTGACACAGCGACGGACGAGGCGATTTTGTTCGCGCTGGAAAACGAAGCCCGCTTCGTCGCGCTGGTGCCGTGCTGTCAGGCGGAAGTCGCACGCGAACTCGATCATGTGAAAGGCCCGATGCAGCAATTGTGGCGGCACCCGATCCAGCGCCGCGAATTCGGCGCGCAGTTGACCAATGTGCTGCGCGGACTGTTCCTGGAAGCGCATGGCTACAAGGTGCGGGTGACGGAATTCACCGGCCTCGAACATTCGCTGAAGAACGAGTTCATTTTCGCCGAACGTCACCAGCGCTCGAATGCGCAGGCGCGGGCGGAATTCGACAAGCTGGTGCAGCAGATGGGTGCCGCACCCGCGCTTCTCACTCAGGCAATCGCGGCCTGATCCGGATCGCCATCAGGAGCGGTAGCAGCGCCAGGACTTCGGCGAGGATCGAGACGACGACCAGCGCGGTGAGCGAAACATCGTAGAGCCAGCCCATAATCGCGCTGCCGATGAACCACGCAATGCCGAAGATGCCGGAGAAGAAACCGTAGGCGCGGGCGCGGGAATGCTCGGGCACGATCTTGGCGACACCGGCAGTGAGAATGGAGTTCTGCGCGCCCAGCGCCAGCCCCCAGAAACCGGCGCCGACAATCGCCAGGTCGTGGCCGCCCAGGAACGTCAATGGGGTAACAAGCGCCGCCGCCAGAATCGCGGAGGGAAAAATCGCAAAGCCGCGTCTGTCGAAGGCGATGCCGAACAGAAGCGCCCCGATGCCCGATGTCGCCATCGCCACCGAATAAAGAATCGGGATCGTCGTGTCGGAAACGATGTGCGCTTGCTTGAAGTGATAAGCGATGAGCGGATAGTCCGCGAAGCCGAACGCGACCAGCGCGGAGCTGGCGGCATAGAGCCAATAGGCGCGCGGCAGCGTGAAGCTCAACTGCGTTTTTGGCGCCACGATGTGGCCGGCATAGGGAAAACGTAGCGCCACCGTGAACACGCTGATAAGCGTCAGCACCCCCGGAACAGCGAGCCAGAAGAAGGCATGGGCATAGCTGCCGTGATGCGCCAGCACCAAAGCCACGATCAGAGGCCCCGCCATCGCGCCGGCCTGATCCATCGCCTCCTGCAAACCGAACGCCCAGCCCTGCCCGATGTGCTCGCCCGCACGGCTCATCATGAAATTGTTGGTGGGATTGCGGATCGCCTTGCCGGTGCGCTCCAGAACGATGATGACCGCCGCCATCTGCCAGTTGCCGCAAAGGCCCAGCAGCGGGATCACTGCCATCTGCAGAATGTAACCGGCCAGCGAGAACGGCCAATAGGCGCGCGTCTTTTCCGCGAGACGTCCGGACGCCGCCCGCAACACATAGCCGAACAATTCGCCCGCACCAGCGATGAAGCCGACTGCCGTCCCGCTCGCGCCGAGCAACGCCAGGAACGGCCCGGTCGAGGACCGCATGCCCTCATAGGCCATATCGGCGAACAAGCTGACGACACCAAAGGCAAGGATAAAAAGAAGGCCGGAGCGTTTGTCGAAATCGGTCGTGATCATGCGCGCGACGATACACGCGCATGCGCAACAAACAAATTACCCATTGCCGAATCGCTAGGTCCGCAGGGTGCCGCCGGTGGCTTTGGTGACGGCGGCGACGATCTTGGCGGCGATGGCTTCGATCTCCGCGTCCGTCAGTGTCTTGTCCTTGGGCTGCAGGCGCACGGAGATGGCGAGGGACTTCTTGCCTTCGGGCACACCCTTGCCTTCGTAGACATCGAAGACGTCCACGCGTTCGATCAGGTCGCGCTCGGCACCTTTGGCGGCTTTGATGACGGCATCGGCCGTCACGGCGGCATCCACCACGAAGGCGAAATCGCGCTCGACCGGTTGGAAGGGCGAGGGCGCGAACGGCGCGCGCGCCTTGCTTTTGGCTTTGGATTCCGGGATCGCATCCATGAACACTTCGAAGGCGCTGACCGGGCCTTTGAGATCGAAAGCGGCCAGCACCTTGGGATGCAGTTCACCGAAATACCCCAGCACCTTCGGTCCCAGCGCCAGCGTTCCGGAACGGCCGGGGTGATACCAGGCCGCGGCGCCTTGCTTGATCGGCGCGGTCATGGGGCCATTCATCGCCGCTTCGAGCGCCGCCAGCATGTCGGCCTTGGCATCGAAGGCATCGGCGGCATGGGTGGATTTGGTCCAGCTGCGCGCGCCGTTGCCGGTGCGAATGCCCGCAGCGACGGTCTTCTGTGCCTCCGGCATGCCGCTTTCGAATTGCGCGCCGATCTCGAACAGCATGACATCGGAGAATCCGCGCGCGGCATTGCGCTGCGCCGCCGCCAGCAGAGATGGCAGCACGGAGGGGCGCATCGCATCCAGATCGGCGGCAATGGGGTTGAGTAATTGCCGCTCGTCATCGCCGCCGCCGAACAGTTTGGCATGCGCGCGCGGGATGAAGGTGAAATTGATCGTCTCGTTGAAGCCGCGCGCGGCCAACGTGCGCCGCACGGTGCGGACGCGCCGCTGCGCGGGCGTGAGTGTCGGCCGCGCGATCACCGACGGACGATCCATCGGCGCCGATGGCACCTTATCCAGGCCGTGGATGCGCACGACTTCTTCGACCAGATCGGCTTCGCCCACGATGTCGCTACGCCAGGACGGCGGTGCGACCTTCATCGGGGCCTTGCCTTCGACCTTGAAACCAAGCCGCGTGAGAATGCGGACGATGTCATCGTCCGGCACATCCATGCCGCCGAGCTTCAGCACGGCATCCGGCGTGAAGGCGATTTCGCGCTTCCAATCCGGCGGCGCGCCGGCGACGACGACTTCTGACGGTTCGCCGCCGCAGAACTTCAGGATCATCTTGGTGGCGAGTTCGAGACCGGGCAGCACGAATTCCGGATCGACGCCGCGCTCAAAGCGGTAGCGGGCATCCGACACGATGCCAAGGATGCGGCCAGCGCGCGCGACATGCACCGGATCGAACAGCGCCGATTCGATGAACACGTCGGTCGTGGCGTCGGTGCAGGACGAATCCTCGCCGCCCATCACGCCCGCGATGCCGCGCGCTGCCGCTTCGTCGGCGATGACAACCATTTCGCTATCGAGCGAATAAGTCTTGCCGTCCAGCGCGAGAATCTGCTCGCCGTCTTTGGCGAAGCGCGCACGCAGATTGCCTTTCAGCTTTGCCGCATCGAACACATGCAGCGGCCGCCCGCGATCTAGCGCGATGAAATTGGTCACGTCCACCAGCGCCGAAATCGGACGCAGCCCGACGGCCTTCAGCCAATTCTGCAGCCATTTGGGCGAGGGTCCGTTCTTCACGCCGCGGATGAGGCGGCCGGCGAACATTGGTGCCGCATTCTGCGTGCCTTCGGGGAAGTCCAGAATCGTTTGGATCGGCGAGGGGAATTTGCCCGGCACCGGCGACAGATCGCCTTCGCGCAAGCGGCCCATGCCGGCGGCGGCGAGATCGCGCGCAATACCGTAAACGGAAGTCGCGTCGCCGCGATTGGGCGTAATGGAAACGTCGATCACCGGATCGTTGAGACCCAGCGCCTTCGATGCCGGTTCGCCCACTATGGCATCGGCAGCAAGCTCGATGATGCCGTCATGCTCTTCGCCCAGCAGAAGCTCGCGGATGGAGCACAACATGCCCCGGGACTCGACGCCGCGAATGGTGCCGATCTTCAGTTCCGCGCCGCTGGCCGGAATGATGGTGCCGGGCTTTGCGAACACCGCTTTCATGCCGGCATGGGCGTTCGGCGCGCCGCAGACGACCTGCACGGGTTCTTTCCCACCCGTATCAACCATGCACAGCTTCAGTTTGTCGGCATTCGGATGCTTCTCCGCCGAAACAACATAAGCGACCGTGAAATCCTTGAGCCGCGCGCCGGCATCTTCCACCGACTCCACTTCCAGGCCGATGCTGGTGAGCTTGTCGGCAATGGTCTGCGCATCCGCATCGGTGTTGAGCGGGTTCTTCAGCCAGGAGAGCGTGAATTTCATCGGCTGAGCCCTCCGTCGAGCGTGGGCACGTCCAGCGCAGCAAAACCGAAATGCCTCAGCCAGCGCAGATCGGATTCGAAAAACGGACGGATATCCGGGA
>DASXHQ010000009.1:0-7551 GCA_036488415.1 Rhizomicrobium sp. | reverse complement strand
CCGCGCCACAAGCGATTTGCATCCGAAGAGAATACGGTGCCGCCACAGAGATTTTTTCGATTTCGATGCATGTGGAAACGCCCCCTCACCCTGCCCTCTCCCCCACATGCGTGGGGGAGAGGGTGAAGTATAGGATTGGCGTCCGTCAGAGATGCCATCCGCGGGAGCGAACATGAACGAATCCGACTGGAAGACCATCGCGGATATTCCACGCACCTTCGCTGAGGCGCAGCCCCACAAGACCGCCTTCTCCTTCGAAGGCCGCAACACCTCGTTCCTCGAATTTGATCGTCACACCAATCGGGTCGCGAACGCACTCCTCGCGAGCGGCGTGAAGAAGGGCGAGCGCATCTGCTATCTGGGCAAGAACAGCGATCATTATTTCGAGCTGTTCCTCGGCGCAGCGAAGATGGGCGCGGTGACGACGCCCATCGGCTGGCGCCTCGCGCCGCCGGAAATCGCTTATATGGTCAATGACAGCGCCGCGCCCATGTTCTTCGTCGGCCCCGAATTCACCGGCGCGGCGAAGGAAGTTCTGAAAGACGCGCCTGCGGTGAAAACCGTCATCGCCATGGAGCCGGGCTCGGACTGGCAAACGTTCGAGCAATGGCGCGATGCCGCGTCGGATGCGCCGCCGAATGTCGACCTCACCGAACGCGACATCGCCATCCAGCTTTACACCTCCGGCACCACCGGGCGGCCCAAGGGCGCGATGCTCACCCACGCCAACTTCATCGAGACCAACCGGATCATGAAGGCGGCGAACATCAACTGGAATTTGTGGAGCGCGGACGACATCAGCCTCGTCGCCATGCCCGTGGCCCATATCGGCGGATCGGGCTGGGGGCTGATGGGCCTTCGCAACGGCGCCACCGGAATCGTGGCACGCGAATTCGATCCCGGCGCGGTGCTGGATTTCATCGCGAACCACAACGTCTCCAAGATTTTCATGGTGCCCGCCGCGATCCAGATTGTGCTGCGCGATCCGCGCGCGCGCACTACCGATTACTCGCGCATGAAGACCATCGGCTATGGCGCATCGCCTATTCCGCTCGATCTGCTGCGCGAAGCGGTGGAAGTGTTCGGCTGCGGCTTCGCGCAGATGTACGGCATGACCGAAACCACCGGCACCATCGTGGCGCTGCCGCCGGAAGATCACGACATGAAGGGCGGCCCGCGCATGCGCGCCGCCGGCAAGCCGCTGCCGGGTGTGGCGATCAAAATCGTCGACGAAGCCGGCAACACGCTGAAGACCGGCGAAGTCGGCGAGATCGCCACACGCTCGGCCTGGAACATGGCGGGCTACTGGAATCTGCCGGAAGCCACCGCGAAAACCATCGACAAGGACGGCTGGTTGCGCACCGGCGATGCCGGTTATATCGACGAAGACGGCTACGTCTATATCCACGACCGCGTGAAAGACATGATCATCACCGGCGGCGAGAACGTCTATCCTGCCGAAGTGGAAAGCGCGATCTACGGGCATCCCGATGTGGCCGATGTCGCCGTGATCGGCGTGCCGGATGAGAAATGGGGCGAAGCGGTGAAGGCGATGGTGGTCTTGAAGCCTGACGCCAAGCCCAACCCGCAAAGCATCATCGACTGGGCACGCGGCAAACTCGCCGGATACAAGACGCCGAAGTCCGTTGACTTCATTCCCGCTTTGCCCCGCAACGCCTCCGGCAAAATCCTGCGCCGAGAACTGCGCGAACCTTTCTGGGCCGGCAAAGAAAGACGAGTGAATTAAATGTCCCCGGTGCGCAGTTCACCCTCGCTGTCATGGCCCGCGAATGCGGGCCACCCAGGTGACGCCTGCCCGACTGCCGGAGCTTTTCTCCGCGACTCCGCGCCCCCGCGTGAATTTCTTTTTCGCACGCGGAGCCGCGAAGAACGCGGAGTCACCGCGAGCACTGAAAGAGCACTGCAAGATTTCAACTGGGTGGCCCGCATTCGCGGACCATGACAAGTGAGGATTAGATGAGCACCACCGAAACCATTCCGAACGACATCGCCGTCACGCTGGTGACGCCCGCGGCATACGCCGATCACACGATCCACGATTCCTACAAATGGCTGCGCGCGAACAATCCGCTCGGCCGCGTGGAGGTGGAGGGCTATGATCCGTTCTGGGCGGTGACGAAACATGCCGACATTCTGGAGGTCAGCCGCCAGAACGCGCTGTTCCACAATGGCGACCGGTCCACCACGCTGGCGAGCGAAGACGCCGTAAAGAAGGTGCGCGAGATGACGGGCGGCTCGCCGCACCTGGTGCGCAGCCTCGTGCAGATGGATGCGCCGGATCATCCCAAATACCGCGCGCTGACGCAGAGCTGGTTCCTGCCGCAGAACATCAAAAGCCTCGAAGACCGCATCCGCCGCATCGCCCGCGCCTCGGTGGACAACATGCTGTCGAAACCCGGCGAATGCGATTTCGTGAACGAAGTGGCGCTGCATTATCCGCTGCATGTCATTATGGAGATTCTCGGCGTGCCGGAAGGCGATGAGCCGCGCATGCTGATGCTGACGCAGGAATTGTTCGGCGCCTCCGATCCCGAACTCGGCCGCGCGCCGCAAGAGCAGGACCCGCAGAAAGCGCTCGCCGCCATCCAGTCGGTACTGATGGATTTCTACCAATATTTCGCCAAGATCACCGCGGACCGCCGCGCCCATCCGAAAGACGATCTGGCCAGTGTCATCGCCAACAGCCGCATCAACGATGCGCCGATCAGCGAGTTCGAAGCGCTCTCTTACTATGTGATCGTCGCCACCGCCGGCCACGACACCACATCGTCCTCCACCGCGGGCGCGATGTGGGCGCTGGCGAACGATCCGGCCGAGTTCGACAAGGTGCGCAGCGATCCTTCACTCATCCCCGGCCTCATCGACGAAGCGGTGCGCTGGACGACTCCGGTGAAACACTTCATGCGTTCCGCCACCGAAGACACCGAGCTGCACGGCCGCAAGATCGCCAAGGGCGACTGGCTGATGCTGTGCTATGCCTCGGGCAACCGCGACGAAGAGGTGTTCGACAAGCCGTATGAATTCCACGCCGACCGTAAGCCGAACAAACATCTCGCCTTCGGCTATGGCGCGCACCTGTGCATCGGCCAGCATCTGGCGAAGATGGAAATGCGCATTCTCTATGAAGAGCTTTTGCCGCGCCTCAAATCCGTGGCGCTGAACGGCGAGCCGAAGAACTCGCAAAGCGTCTTCGTCAGCGGCCCGAAGAGGCTGCCGATCAAATTCGCGGCGGCTTAAGAGCTACATCCCGCAGCAATCGCGGGAAAGTTTCGAGACAGCCATCGGCCACACTCCCACCCTCCCTCAAGGGGGGTGAAGATCATCCCGGCACGCGCTCGAAGGCCGGGATGCCGTCTGCGATGTGATGGAAGCTCTGCTTGTCGATGGTGTAGATCGCCATCTTCGGGCCGTCATATTGCTTCGGATTGTCCAGCGTTCCCACCTTCAGCACCAGCATGCCCGGCACGCCGTTGGGATGGGTGACGACCTGCGTGCCGCATTCCGCGCAGAACTCGCGCGTTACCGGCGCTTCGAGATCCTTGCGCGCGAATTTCTTGGGCGCGCCTTTGGTGTAGCGGAAGCCCGCCACCGGCATGAGCATGAACATGTTGGGCGCGCCGCCGGAGAAATACTGGCACTCGCGGCAATGGCATTGCGCCATCAGCATCGGCTCGCCCTCCGCCACATAGCGCAGCGCCCCGCAATAACATCCGCCTTCAAGTTTCATGGCTGGCCTCGCTTGGATCAGATTTTCGTACAGAGCTTCGCACATTCGCGGGCGTCGGCGGGCGAAAGTTCAAGCGAACGGGCAATCGCAAATTGCTTCCGCGCTTCATCTTTCTTACCTGCCCACACCAGCGCCTCGCCCCATTTCAGATGCAGGCGGCCCCAGTTGGGTGCATATTTGTTCGCTTCCTCGAACTTAGCCAGCGCCAGATCGGAGTGGTTCTTGGCGATCAACGCCTCGCCCCACATTTCCAGCGGATCGGCGAAATGCGGGCCTTTCTGGTTGGCGATTTCGAACTTCGCGATGGCGCCGTCATCGTCGCCTTTCGCCATCAGCATCTGGCCCCAATCGGCATAGGCGAACGGAATCGACGGGGCCTGCCTCACGGCATCGGCGAACCAGTATTCCGCGCCGGTCCAATTCTTCTGCAAAGAAGCGATCTGCCCGCGCGTGCGAACGCAGGTGTAGCAATCGCGCGGCGTGGCATTGATCGTGCCCCAAGCTTTCGCGAAATCGCCGCGCCGCGCCTGCGCCTGCGCCAATAACGGCGCCGCCTGGGTCGTCGCTTCAAGCGCGTCGAAGTTCGCGCTATATCCCGGATCGCTTTTCCAGGAATCGAAAAGCACCTTCGCGTCGGATGCTTCGGCTTGCCAATCTGACCGCGCGGCGTCCGCAAGAACGCGAGCGGACTCCACCTCCTCGGCACTGAACTGATCGGCCGAGACCGACAGCGCATGTGCAGCGGCGATGGCCGATGCGATCTGTGCCTGCGCGCTTCGCGGATCGTGCATCAGCGCCGTCGCTTCCGCGTGGGTCAACGAGGCTTCGCCGGGCGTATAGCTATAGAGAATCGGCAAACGGGACAGATCGTGGAAATCGCCGGTCTCGCGGTCGCTCCAGATCGCGCCAAGCAATTTTGCGTAAAGAAAGCCGACGCTGGACGGATTTCGCCATGAACCGACATTGTCTTCCCGCTTCAGGGGAACCATCTCGCGCGTCTGGTTCAGCACCTCTTCGTCATGACCCAGCAGCCGCGAGGAATTGAGCGTTTCCATATGCTGCGGAATGGCCTTGGGATCGAGACGGATCGCCAGCATCGACAATGCAAGCGCACGCCGCACGTCGCCGGTGGCATAGCGCAGCATATTGCCATAGAGCGCGTAGGATTCCGCCAGATCGGAATTGCCTTGCGCGCGCTCGACATTGCGGCGTGCGGCCGCGAGCATCTCCGCGCGGCGGCCCTTGCCGTTCAGATAAAGCACGATGTTGATCGGATCGACGGTGGCGAAGACCTGTTCGGCCGCTTTCTGCTCCAGCGCATCGAGGTCCTTGCCCGCGAACGTGAAGCTGTCGGCGCCGCCAAGGGAGACCGTAAGCGCGAAGCTCCCATCCGCGCGCGTGCGCAAATTGCCGGTTAGATGCCGCTCATGGCCGAACCAAAGCTTGAGATAATTCCAGGCATCGGCAAGCGAGACGCCGGTTGCGGGGATCTCTACCTTCACATCGCGGGAATGATCCTCGCTCACATCGTTGGAACGGGCGAGCGAATTGTCGTTGGCGAAATCGCGGATGGCGGCGATTTTGGCCGTCATGTCGTCGGCCACTATGTCGCCGCTGACGCCCGCTCGCGCATAGGACGGCGGCACCGAAAAGGAATCCACCACCAAACCGTCCGCCCGGCTCGCGCTCCAGATCGCCCAAACGATGCCGGCGGCAATGAACAGACCCAGCGCCACCGTCATGATCTGCAGCGCGCCCTTCATCTGATCGTTGAAGCGGCGCCAGCGCAGATGCGAGGTCTCGAACGCGTCGAGCTTTGTCAGATTTTCGATTTGCAGATCGGCGAGACGGCTTTGCTTGCGCAGATAATCATCCGCGCGCTCCCGGCTGGCGACGCCAAGGCTCAAGCCCAGCGCCGCCGGATCGGATCCGCCGCCGCCGGAAGACGAACCGTCCCCCTCTTCTTCCGCCATACTGCGTCAGCCCCCAAGCCCTGACCCTAGATAGCCCAAATCAATGCTTTGGCCAAAATGTTGGGAATTTGAAATCTGCCGACCAACAAGCGGCCATTTTCGTTTGTCAGGATAAGCAGTTGAGGGATATTTCATGGAGAAAACGCAGATGCAGAAAAAGACACTTGCCCTCGCTGCCGCCGGTCTCGGCGTGGCCCTGCTGAGCGCAAGCTCGGCCTTCGCCTATTCGGGTGAAGCCTATGCGGCGAAAGCGAAGATCACGATGGAGCAGGCAACCGCCATCGCTCTGAAGGCACAACCGGGAACCGTTACCGACAAGGAACTCGAGAAGGAAAGCGGCGGCAGCGGTCTCCGTTATTCCTTCGACGTAAAAAACGGCGCCGTCACCCATGAAGTTGGCGTCGATGCCATGTCGGGGAAGGTTCTCGAAAATTCCGTCGAAGGCAAAAATCCCGACTGAAGCCTGCCGCGAACAGAAGCAAAAAGGGACGGCGTGAAGCGCCGTCCCTTTTTTACGTGAGCTGCCGCGGCGGCGCTATTTCGCCGGATCGAGGAACAGCAAGCGCGCGGTGCCCGGCGCGATCTTGAAACGGTGGCGGTAGTCGGTGGGCGCCGCCGACGGATCGATGGCGATGTCGGCCGTGACCACATACAGGCGATGGGTCTTGGGATTGAGCGTCATCGTCCGCGCGCCCAATTGCGTGGGAATGGGGGCAAGCGCTTCAAATTGCGAAGGCGACTTTTCCGCGATGACCGAAATGTTGCCGGCGAAATTGGAACTGAAGGCAAGGCCCAGACCCGGATCGAACCCGGCGCCATCCGAACCCTGATCGATGGGAAGCGACGCGAGCTGCTTGCCGCTGTCGGCATCGAGGACGATCATCACCTTGCTGCCGCAGGATGCGAACAGGCGATGATGCGCGGCATCGAAAGCAATTCCGCGCGGCGTCACACAGCCCTGCATCGGCCAATGCGCGTCCACCGCGTTGGTGGCGGTATCGACGCGGACCATCTCGTTCTTCTCGGCGCCGTCGACATAGAGCTTTCCGTTGTTGCCGCTAAGGCCCGCTTCAAGCCCGCCGCCGCCGTCGATGGTCGCAATGACGTTGTCGGTTTTCGGATCGATGACCGTGATCTTCGCGGAATCGCCATCGATGACGAAGATATGGCCCGAGGTTTCGTCCAGAACGATTCCATCCGCATCCGGCTCAGCCTTGATGCGCTTTGTCACCTGCAAAGTGACGGGATCGAACACCGCGACTTCGCCCGCTTTGCCGTCGTCGGTGAAGCCCTGTTTGGTCGCGTGCGAAACCACGATGCCATGCGTGCCGCCCGGCATGCCGGTGATATTGCCGATGAGCTTTCCGCTCGTGCCATCCACCACCGTGACTTCATCGCCATGCGCGACGTAAACCCGATCGGAAGCCGCATCGTACTGGAGATAATCCCAGCGGTCCGGCGCGCCCAGCGGCACCGTTTGGGTGATCTTGTAGGAAACTGCATGTCCGGATGCCGCGCACGCCGGACCGGCGATGCCCATGATGAACAGAACCGCCAAAACCTGATTTCGCATTTTTGGAATCCCACCGCTTTGAAATCTCAACCCAGACCTAAAGCAGTTTTGCACTTTCGCACATTACGGATTTGACGGAATCGATTTTCGCTTCTGACCTTGGGGGCTTTAGGCGCGGGAACTCATCCGGCTCAATTTGATCGCGACAAACGCTATTACGCCTAAGAACCCGCCGATCACAAAACCGACCAACGCGAGGCGGGTTATAAGGTAGCTGACCGCTGCCCCTGCACTGGCACCCACTAGGACAAGCATCA
>DASXHQ010000135.1:0-8293 GCA_036488415.1 Rhizomicrobium sp. | reverse complement strand
GCCGCCATGTGTCTGTCGCCGCGCACCGCATTCCAATGGTCCGCGATGCGCCTGAGCGCGGGCGAATGAATCGTCTGCAGGAAATCCGAAAAGCTCACCTAGCGCCCCGCTACCGATTTGCAAATCTTATAGTCGGAATGACGAAGCAAATCACGACGCGCGAAGCGTTTGGATTTTGATGTTAAACGTCGCCTGCGTTGCAATCACGCAGAGTCAAGACGAGCCGAATGGGCGTCCGTGCCGGTGCGGGCGCAACGCAAAAGCAGTATTCGGCACCTAGCCACGAATATCCGAAAGCGATTTTCCTGACGCCAGCAGCGTGGCGTCGGTGGTGACGGTCACAAGATCGAAGCCTTTTGCGAACATCGTCTTGGCGAACTCTGCGGTAGTGCCGAAGATGCCGGCGGCTTTCCCCGCCTCGTGCGCGACAAACAGAATGTGATCGACGGCTTCCTGCGTGGCATCATCCATCGGATTGGCGCGGCCATCCGTGGTGCCCAGCGACAGGCCAAGATCGCTCGGCCCCACGAACAGCATGTCGAGACCCGGCGTCTTCGCGATGGCTTCGACGTTCTGCAGTCCCTTCGCCGTTTCGATCTGCGCTATCGTCAGCACCGTTTCATTCGCCCGTGCCGAATAATCCGCGCCGCCATAAAGCACTGCGCGGTTCGGCCCCGCACTTCGCACGCCCAAAGGTGCGTAGCGCGCGGCGCCCACGAAATGCGCGGCTTCCTCCGCGGTGTTGATCGTCGGGCACATCACGCCATAAGCCCCCGCATCCAGTATGCGCTGGATATCGCCGGAATGGTTCGAGGCCACGCGCACGATCGGCACGCAATCGGTGGTGGACACCGCCGTCAGCATCGCCACCGCGTCTTTGTAATCGGCGGGCGCATGTTGCAGGTCGATGGTGACGCTGTCCCATCCCTGGTGCGCAATGATCTCCGCCGCATAAGCGTTTCCGAGCGAAAGCCAGATATTGTTGGCCTTTTTCCCGCTCTTCCAGATTTCGCGAAGCTTGTTGGGGCGCACGCTCAATCCCCGCTCGCCGTCGGGCCGTCATATTCGGCGACGACGGGGGCTTCGGTGTCTGTGGCATAGCCGCGGAACATGCCGACGGCGTTCCACATCATTTCAACGTGGCCCGCCTTGTCGATGCCGATCAGCGCGCCGTCGCCGTCCTTGAACTTCATCAGCTCGCCTTTGAGGTCGGCCTTCATCGCGTCATGCATGGATTGCCCGCCATATTTGATGCGGTCGGCGACATCCTTGGAGATGGAGAAACGGATGAAATATTCGCCGTGCCCCGTGGCGGAAAATCCGGCCACATCGTCATTGGCATAAACCCCCGCGCCGACGATGGGCGAGTCGCCCACGCGGCCGGGAATCTTCGCGTCATAGCCGCCGGTGGATGTCGCCGCCGCGATATGGCCGCAGCGGTCCAGTGCCACCGCGCCCACCGTGCCATGCTCTTTATCGTGTTCGGGCGCGGGGTTGGGATGATCGGTGTTGCGGAAATAATCGGCGGTCACGGTTTCCGCGCCCATCTTTTTCACATAGTCCTGCCCGCGGTCGCCCACCAGCAGCACATGCGGCGTCTGTTCCATCACCAGCCGCGCGGCATGCACCGGGTTCTTGATCGCGGTCATCGAGGCCACCGCGCCGGAGCGCAGGCCATTGCCATCCATGATCGAAGCGTCGGTTTCCACCAGGCCCGCGCGGTCCGCGATGGCGCCGCGTCCGGCGTTGAATTTTCCGGAGTCCTCGAAGGCGCGCACGATGGCCTCCACCACGTCGAGGCTCGTAGCGCCTGCCGCCAGCTTTGCGCGCGCATCGGTGAGCGCGGCCTTCATGGCGGGAAGGCGGCCATTGTCCGTCATAATCTGGCTGAGTTCCCCGCCATGCACGACGACGGCAAAATGCGCCCGCGCCGAGCAGGTTTCGGCATTCGCGGCGGATGAAGCAACAATCGCACCCGAAAGCGCTGTCAGACAGATGATTTTATGCATGAAAGTCCTCCCACGCAGGGAGGTTAGCGCAGAACGCGCTTACTTCAATGCTTCGCTTTTTCGTCGTCGGCGATGCGCACTTCAAGCCACATCGCGTTCAGCACTGCCAGCGTCACCGCGAAACCCAAACCAAGCACCCAGCTGAAATACCACATGGCGAATCCTCAATAAGCGGTATGGGAATTTTCGACGTCGCTGGCGTTCACCGGGCCGCGCAATACGCGGTACACGAATGCAGTGTAGGCCAGCACGACCGGAAGCATCAGCACGACGCATCCCAGCATGATCGCAAGCGTCAGCGACGAGGACGATGCGTCCCACACCGTTAGGCTCGCGCCTGGCTCGCTCGACGACGGCATGAGGAACGGGAACAGCGCCGCGCCCGCGGTGGCGATCGTGCCGGCGGGAACCAGCGCCGAGCACAGCATCGCGTAACCCGGAAAGCGCCGCAGCAGCACCGCCAGCACCACGCCGCCATAGGCCGCGATCAGGGTGAGCAGCAGGGCCGGATGCGCGGAGACATTGGCGAACCAGCCATGCGGCGCGCGGACGACCATCTTCAACAGCGGGTTGGATGGCCCATCATGCGCCATCACGCCAACCACCTGATAGCCGTCGATCTGGCCGAGCCACATGCCCGCCAGCGTGAACAGCACGACGAAGGCAATACCGGCATAGAGCATGGCGTGCCTCGCGCGCGTCTTCACCATGCCGCTGGCCTTGTAATTCAGCCAGCTTGCGCCGTGGAACACGATCATCGACAGGCTCACCAGTCCGCACAGCAGTGCGAAAGGATTGAGGAGTCCAATGAGCGAGATCGTCGAGTGCATCCGCATGTCGCCATCGAAGCCGAACGGCACGCCTTCGAACAGGTTGCCGAAGGCCACGCCGAACACGGTCGCCGGAACGATGCCGCCCGCGAACAGCGCCCAGTCCCAGAAGCTGCGCCAGCGCGCATTCTCCAGCTTGCTGCGGAATTTGAATCCGGCGGGGCGCAGAATCAGCGTCGCCAGCACCAAAATCATCGCCAGATAGAAGCCGGAGAAGCTCGCGGCATAGAGCGTCGGCCACGCAGCGAAGATCGCGCCGCCGCCCAGGATGAACCACACCTGGTTGCCTTCCCATACCGGGCCCACCGTGTTCACGACGATGCGCCGCTCGGTGTCGGTGCGCGCCACGAAAGGTAAAAGCGCCGCGGTGCCCAGATCGAAACCGTCCATCACCGCGAAGCCGATGAGCAATATGCCCAGCAACGCCCACCAGATCAGGCGAAGGATTTCATACTCGCTCATGTCGCGTCCTCCGGTGCGTCAATGGTTTCCTGCGGCCCCAGCCGGATGAATTTTTGCAAGAGATAGATGTCGGCCACGAGGAGCGCGGAATAGAACACGACGAAGCCGAGCAGGCTGAACAGCACATTGCTGGCGGAGGTTGACGACACGCCCAGTGCCGTGGGCAGCACATCCTCCACCGCCCAGGGCTGGCGGCCATATTCGGCGACGATCCATCCCAACTCGATGGCAACCCAGGGCAGCGGCAAGGCTAGCAGCGCGGTCCACAGGAACCATTTGTAACGGTCGAGCTGACGCTTGGCGGAAAGCCAGAACGCCGCGGCGAACAGCGCAATAAACCCGAAACCGATGCCCACCATGATGCGGAATGACCAGAACAACACCGGCACATTGGGAATGGTGCTCGCTGCCGCCATGCCGATCTGCTGCGGCGTGGCATTCTCGATGTCAGGCCTAAAGCGTTTCAGCAGCAGCGCATAGCCCAGATCGCCCACATGGCTGTCCAGTCCAGCGCGCAAGGCTTCGTCCTTAGGATGGGCGCGCACTTGCTGGAGCGTTTTGTAAGCTATCAGGCCGGTGCCGATGCGCGATTGTGCTTCGCCGACAAGCTGGTCGATACCGGGAATGACTTTGTCGGTGCTGCGCGTCGCGATCAGACCCAGCACCCAGGGAATCCGGATCGCATATTCCGTCTTGTGCTTGGCGAGATTGGGCAACCCGACGAGGGTGAAAGACGCCGGCGCCGGCTCCGTCTCCCACATCGCCTCGATGGCGGCGATCTTCATCTTCTGGTTCTGGCCGGCGGTGTATCCGCTTTCGTCGCCCAGCACGACAACAGACAAAGCGGACGCAAGGCCGAAGCTGGCGGCCACCGTCATCGAGCGTTTGGCGAATTCCTTGTAGCGGCCCTGTAACAGATACATCGCGCTGATCGCGAGCACGAACACCGAGCCGCACACGTAACCGGCCGACACCGTATGCACGAATTTCGCCTGCGCCACGGGATTGAACAGCACCGCCTTGAAGTCGGTGACTTCCATGCGCATGGTGTCGGCATTAAACTTCGCGCCGACGGGAAATTGCATCCAGCCATTGGCGACCAGAATCCACAGCGCCGAAAGATTGGTGCCGATCGCGACCAGCCATGTCGCGATCAGATGCTGCACTTTCGACAGCCGATCCCACGCAAAGAAAAACAGGCCCACGAAGGTGGCTTCGAGGAAGAACGCCATCAGCCCTTCCAAGGCCAGCGGCGTGCCGAACACGTCGCCCACATAATGGGAGTAATAGGCCCAGTTGGTGCCGAACTGGAATTCCATGGTGATGCCGGTGGCGACACCCATGGCGAAGTTGATGCCGAACAAGACGCCCCAGAACTGGACGAGCTTTTTCCAGATCTCCTTGCCGGTCATCACATAGACCGTCTCCATGATGCCCAGCAGAATGGAGAGGCCGAGGGTCAGCGGAACGAAGAGGAAGTGATAAAGCGCGGTGGCGGCGAATTGCAGGCGGGATAGTTCGACAATATCCAAGTCAGCCCCCGATGAGATGCGCAGCCACCTGACTGGGCTGCGGTTCCGGCACGATGGCCGGCTTGATGAAGAGGAAATAGATGAGCGTCAGGGCCGCCGCTTTGATGCAGAGCAACAAAATAACGTCGCGGCGAACGCCTTTGGGAAACATGCGGACGACCCCTTATACGGGCGAGCGCCGCGATCATACGCTCGCGCATCGACAGCCGTAGTGCGTGTTTTCCCTGATGCGACAAAATGGATGTGCAGATAGCGGTGGCTGGCTTCCGGCGCCATTCTTCGGATTTGCCGGGCAGCCCGCTCCACACCGAGAGCTTAAAGCCCGGCGACCTCATTTGCAGATCGTCTTTGGGTAGATGCCCGCTGGCGCTTGTTATGGCGTGTGTTGCGGGAGGCTCGAGACTTTAAATGAAATTCCAGACGCCGAAGTGGGTCATGTTGGTCGGATGATCAAGCAGGATGACGAGATCCTGTCCGGCCTGATATCCCGCAACACCATTTACATCCACAACGAGGAACAAATCGCCTTTCAAGCCACCGGAGCTGGGCGTGAACAGAACGGCGTGATTGGCACTCAGATGATGGCTGTTGACGGCATTGGCCAGATCGGCATCGAAGGTCGAGGTCGAAAGTGTGCCGCTGACGATCGCCTTGTTGATGGCGCTGACGGAGCCTGGCACATCGAAGGTGTCGTGAGATGCATCGAAGCCCGTTATCGTGTCATGCAGCCTTCCGGTCGAATCCGAGGCGCTTCCGTAATAGAACGTGTCGCTCCCGCCTCCGCTCACAAGGTGATCGGCGCCGCCCAGGCCTTTGAAGGTGTCGTTGCCCGCGCCGCCAGTGATGGTGTTGTTCAACGCATTGCCGGTCCCCGTGAAATTACCGGTACCGGTATAGACGAGTTTTTCAAGATTATTCGCAAGTGTGTAACTGGAAAGGTTGGTCTTGACGGTGTCGGTACCGGCATTGGGGTCTTCGACGATAGCAACGCCCTTATTGTTCACAACATAGATGTCATTGCCTGTGCCGCCCACCAGAATGTCCGCGCCGCCGCCGCCATTCAATCTATCCGCGCCACTGAACCCGAACACAGTGTCAGCGGCTGTCGTGCCCGTCAGGGTGTTGGCGGAATCGTTGCCCAAAAGCACAGGCACAGCGTTGCTGGTATCGTTGGCGCTGTTGGATTCGGCCGTAGAGCCATCAAAGTTCGCAATGGCCGCCAGATAGTACTTCCCCGGCGTGAGATCGGTCGGAAGGGCGAGCGACGCAAGCTCGCTGGCGGAATCGCCTACTGCTAACGACGGGATGGAGACAGTTCCCACCAATGTGCCGGACGTCGTGACATTGGTCTGCGACGACAGGAAAATCCCGGCAACAGATGGCGTCGCGACTCCGGATCCCGTGTTGTTGACGCTAAAGGCCAGTTTCGCGCGTTTGAAAGCTGCGCCGCTGGCGGTCAGGTCGGGCGCCCCTGTGTTCACATGAAAGCCCAATGCATCCAACTGCTCAAGATCGATACTGGTGAGCGTCTGGAGCGTATGTTTACCGTAGAACTCGTTGAACGGATCGTTCGGTCCCTGCACGCCGGTGTTCAAGAAGTCGCTGGGATCGGAATCGACGCCATAATCGGCCAGTTTCGTGTTGCCGCCGTCGATCGAAAAATACGCCGATGCGGAAGCGGGGATATGATCGTCGATCAGAATATTTCCGGGGCTCGTGAAGCGGAAGAAATCGAAGATGTCCGGCACCGTAGAGTCCGGCACTCCGGCCGGAACGCGGCCGAGCGCGTGGGTGAGCTCATGAAGCGCAACACCCACGAGCAGAGAGGGATCGATGTCCTTTGCGAATGTGACGCTGCCGTCGTCCGTGGTCGTGTCGTTCGCGGAGAGCAGGCCGAAAAGCTTCAATTGGGCATTCCACACAAGCACCTTGCTATGATTATCGATGGTCGAACCGCTGGGCAGATCGTCGAACGTATGGTCGCCGGGCGAGGCGGCGCTGGTTAGATCGGAGCGGATCGAGCTGTAGCTTTCCCAGAGACCGGCGTCCGGCCCCGCCGAAGCACCACCGCCAGTGCCGCTGTAGTCGATGTTGATGTTCACGGTGATGTTGTCGGTGATCACGCTTTCCAGCATGTTCGCGGCGGCCTGGACGCCGTCGCGGAAGCTTTGCGGCGCCGCGAGTGCGGCGGAATCGTAAATCAGGTTGATATGGAAGCCGCCGGTGGTGGCCGCATGTTCCGGATGGGCGATCGGATTCGTCGGAAAATGCACATTCGGAATCGGCCGGAAGATTTCGAGATTTTTGAAGTCAACCGAATGGTCAAAAGAACGCGCCGAAAACGGTGTCTCATTAGCCGTGAGCCTGGCGGGCTCGGAATACAGCGAGGCCAGCGAAGAAAACGAAAGAGAGAAAGAGGGGATTGGTCCGGGCAGGCTGCCGAAAACCGGCGTCGCGCCCGCCGCGCTCGAGCCTGTCTGGCCGTCACCTATTGTCAGGAACAAATCGCTCTCGCGTTCGGTCCCGGCGTCGCCGATTTGATCCAGTGCTATGTCGCTTCCCCTTCGAAGCTTGAATGACAACGCCTTTCCGACGCTTTGCAACGCGCCAGAACCCAGCTTACCCTAATTTGGGCAATCGCAGGTGTCGATGGAAATTCTTGGTTCCTGCACGGGAACGCGACAGTTCTAAAAACATTCCTTGCCATTTTGGGACGGTGTCATGGGGCCCGGCAGGAGAGATCGAAGGCAACTGGCGAAGTTTTTTACCGGTCGCGCGCAGCCATGCGCCGGGCGATAGTGGGTCGCAGCAGCAAGGGGACCTCATGATCGCATTGCTTGGAATCGCGGTGGTCGTCGCCGGATTCCTGATCCGCGTGAATCCGCTGCTGGTCATCGCTGCCGCGGTGCTTGCTACCGGATGGGCCGCGGGCTTCGACATCGTTCACACGCTGTCGGTGTTCGGCCATGCCTTCAACGAGAACCGCTATGTCAGCATCGTGTTCGTGGTGCTGCCGGTGATCGGCCTTCTGGAGCGTGAGGGCTTGCAGGAACGCGCGCGCACGCTGATCGGCCGGCTGCGCGGCGCCACGGTGGGGCGGCTGCTCCTTATATATATGGTGTTCCGGCAGCTCATGTCCGCCATCGGGCTGGCCTCGGCGGTGGGCGGCCATGCGCAGGTGGTGCGTCCGCTGCTCGCGCCAATGGCCGAAGCCGCGGCGGAAAAGGAAGGCGGCGCGCTCTCCGCGGATAACCGCAACACCATCCGCGCCTTCGCCGCCTCGACGGACAATGTCGGCGCTTTCTTCGGCGAGGACATCTTCCTCGCCATGAGCTCGGTTCTGCTGATCAAGGGTTTCCTGGAGCAGAACCACATCATCGTGCAGCCGCTGTCGATTTCGCTGTGGTCGATACCAACCGCCATCGCCGCCGCCCTGATTCACGGCACGCGGCTGATGCTG
>DASXHQ010000093.1:0-5600 GCA_036488415.1 Rhizomicrobium sp. | reverse complement strand
GGCATCGACGATCCAAGTGTGGACATTGATCCTAGAAAGTTCGTTCTTCGTCCAGTGGGGTTGCGAATCCCACATATGGGTGATTTGTGCGACGAAGCTCTTATATTGCGTGGGCGTAGGCGAGTGCGCCGCATATTCCTTTCCCGCGCGGGCGATATACTGATCCACCACGGCGCTGGGCGCGTTGTCGACTCCGCTGGGATCGTAGTTCGCGGCGAATGCAAACAGCTTCGTCAGCCGTTGGGGATGATGCATCGCGATATCCAGCCCAATGATCGCGCCGTCGCTCCATCCCACCAGCGCCACCTTGTCGATCTTCAGATAATCGAGGAGTGCGATCACATCGCTGGACATGAGGTCATAGCCGTAGGGCTCGGTATTGCGCGAGGAGCGGCCGTGACCGCGGCTATCCATCACGATCACTTTGTAATGCGCGGCAACCAGCGCCCGCACCTGATTGCCCCAATAGTCGCTGTTTGCGAGCCCGCCATGCAGCAGCAGCACCGGCTCGCCCGAACCAAATACTGCGTACCAGAGCTTGATCCCGTTCACCGGCGCGAGGCCACTGACATCGGCTTTGGGCAGCGCGGGCGTCGGCGGCAAGGTTAGCCACGGTTGCGCTGCTAGCGCAGGCGTCGCGGTTAGTATCGCAAAAGCAAACAGGATCGCGCGCATCGAAAGCCCCTCGCTACGTCGTGCCAGTATCGCCGATCATAATGACCCCCGCCACGATCAAAGCCACCGCGATGCCCTTCTGGATCAGGCTGCTGCCCGATAGGTCCTCGCGGCCAAATTTCGGGAAGAACAGCGAAATCAGGACGCCAAACAGGAAAACGAAAAAAGATGTCGTGCCGCCGATGGCTTGCACCAGGCTCACCGGTCCCAGCAGCGAGGCCCAGCGCGCCGCCAGCCCGCCGCCCAGATTGATCAACTCGTTGGCCGCGTTGACGCCGATGACGGCGCCGGGATTTTTGGCGAACATGCCAAGGAATTCACGCCGGTAATACGGAATCGCGAGCATCACGGCGCCGAACACCGCTTCGCCCGCGAAATTCCAGAATGTCACCGGCCAGAACGCATCCTGAATCGCAAACAGCTTGAAGATGACCGCCGACACCGCGAGCGTCGCCGTGCAGGCGAGAATGAGCAGCACCGTTGGCAGCTTGAATTTGTGGCGGCGCTTTGGGTCCCACGCGATCACAACCGCGCTCGCCACGATCAACAACCCGCCGATGATGCGCGGAGCTGTCAGCGTCTCATGCAGCACGAAATAGGCGATGGCATAAGTGAAGAGCGTGGAGGTCTGGAACAGCGGCGCGATAGTCGTCGCTTCCTCCTGCTGCAATGCGCGGAGATAGAAATACATCGCCGTCATGTAGAGCAGGCCGGACAATGCGGTGACCCACACGCCGGTCGTTCCGATCACGAACACGTCCGTGAACGCCCAGATGATCGGCAGTCCAATCAGTCCGATCAACGAGGTGAAGATCAGCAAGGTGCCCACGCCGGTGTCGCGGAAGAACTTGTCCACCAGATATTTGTCGATATGGGTGGAGACCGCCCACAGCACCGGGCCGCAGAAGGCGAGCGCGATCCAGCTCACGCGCGATGCTCGCGAATGGCGGCGAGAAAGACCTTCCCGAACTCCTTCAGCTTGGCCGCGCCGACGCCATGCACCATGCCGAACTCGCTGTCGTCGCGCGGACGAAGCTGTGCCATGTCGATCAGCGATTTGTCCGAGAAGATGACGTAAGGCGGCACGCGCTTCTCTTTCGCCAGCCGCATGCGTAACGCCTTCAGCGCTGCGATCAAGGTTTGATCGGCCTCCGATTGCTCCGCAATCTGCGCGGCACGGCCATCTTTCTTGGTCCGCGCGCGCGGTTTGATCGGGCGCGCTTCGAATGTGCCTTGGCCGCGCAGCAGGGCGTGGCCTTTCTCCGCGATCTCGAGGCCGCCATAACCCTGCAAATCATGGCGCAGCAATCCGTCGCCTGCCATCTGGCGGATCAGCGATTGCCATTCGTCTTTCTTGCGCAACGCGCCCTTGCCGAACACCTCCAGCGCCACATGCGCTTCCGTCATGCGTTCGGTGCGATTGCCGAGCAGCACATCTATGATATGCCCTCCACCAAAGCGTTCGCCGGTGCCGCGGATCGCCGCCAGTATCTTCTTCGCATCCCCGGTTGCATCGATCCGTTCGCTCGGCTCGCGGCAAATATCGCAGTTGCCGCATGGCTCGGCCTGTTCGCCGAAATATTCCAGCAACAATTGCCGCCGGCAGCGTGAGGCTTCGCAATAAGCCAGCAGCATGTTCAGCCGCGCATGTTCGCGCCGCTTGCGGTCTTCGCCGGCATCTTCCTGATCGATAAACACGCGCCGCATGCGGATGTCTTCGAGGCCAAACAGCATATGCGCCTCGGCGACGCCACCATCGCGACCCGCACGGCCAATCTCTTGATAGTAAGCCTCAAGGCTGCCCGGCAGATCGGTGTGGAAGACGAAGCGCACATCGGATTTGTCGATGCCCATGCCGAAAGCGATGGTTGCCACCATCACCACAGCGGTCTCCGTCATGAAGCGGTTCTGGTTCGCCTCGCGCGCGTCCTTGTCCATGCCGGCGTGATAGGGAAGCGCGGTGACACCTGCCTCGCGCAATTGTTCGGCGAACTTCTCCGTCTTCTTACGCGACAAACAATAGACGATGCCGCTCTTACCTTTGTGCCGCGCGATGAAATCCAGCAGCTGGCGGCCGGTGTTGTGCTTGGCCTCGACGGTCAACGAAATGTTCGGCCGGTCGAAGCCCTGCACCAAGGTCTCGACGCGATCGCCGAACAGTTGCAGCGCGATGTCCGCGCGCGTCACTTCGTCCGCTGTCGCCGTCAGTGCGATAATCGGTGTCTTCGGAAACAGACCGGCCAGCTTGGACAGCGCGCTGTATTCCGGCCGAAACGCCGGTCCCCATTGCGAGACGCAATGCGCCTCGTCGATGGCAATGAGGCGCACGTCGAGCTTGCCCAGTGCCTCCAGCATCCGCTCGGTCATCAGCCGTTCGGGCGCCATATAGAGAAGACGGACTTCGCCTGCCGCCACTCGGCGCCACGCCGCCACGTTCTCATCGCGCGTGTGGGACGAGTTGATCGTTTCGACCGCCACGCCCGCGAGCCTGAGCGCCGCCACCTGGTCCTGCATTAGCGCCACCAATGGCGAGACCACCACGGTTAGTCCGCCCATCACCAGCGCCGGCACCTGATAGCAGAGCGATTTGCCGGAGCCTGTGGGCATCACGGCCAGCACATTGCACCCCGCCAGCAGCGAATCGATGGCTGCTTCCTGCCCGGGCCGGAAATCATCGAATCCGAAAACGTCTTTGAGGACGTCACGCTTTGGGTCGTGCTTCCGTTGCGGCAGGGACATGCGATCCGGGGGATATATTGTGGAACAGGGTGACTCTCCCTAACCTGCCACAACCGTCGCCGCAGTGCGACGGAAAGGGGAGCGTCCATGAAAATTCGCATTGCGGGGATTCCCGCCGCCGTCGCTGCTGCCGTCTTGGCATTCGTCTGGTTCGCGAATGAGGGCATCGGTCAACCCGCGAACCAGCCCGGGGCCAATGTCGATGGCGCGAAGATCGCGAAGGCCGATCCGGGCGCGTGGCTGGCACCGGGACGTACCTATTCAGAGCAGCGCTTCTCGCCGCTCGATAAGATCAACACCACGAATGTGAAAAGCCTCGGCGTCGCGTGGGAATATCGCACCTATTCGGTGCGCGGGCTGGAAGCCACGCCCATCGTGTCAGACGGGGTGATGTTCATCACGCTGCCGTGGAGCATCGTGATCGCGCTGGATGCGAAGACCGGCAAAGAGCTTTGGAAATACGATCCCAAAGTGCCCGGCGCCACAGGCCGCTATGCCTGCTGCGACGTCGTCAATCGCGGCGTTGCGCTGTGGAAGGGCGCGGTCTTCGTCGGAACGCTGGACGGCCGCCTCATCAAGCTCGACGCCAAGACCGGCAAGCCGGTGTGGATCGTCGATACCGTGGAGAACCATGGCCACACCTACACCATCACCGGTGCGCCGCGCGTGTTCGACGGTCTTGTTGTCATCGGCAATGGCGGCGCGGAATATGACTCCCGCGGCTACGTCACCGCCTACAATGCCGGCACCGGCAAGCAGGTGTGGCGCTTCCATGTCGTGCCGGGCGATCCGTCCAAGCCGCAGGAAAACGCCGCGCTGACCCGCGCGCTCAAGACATGGGACATCACCGGCAAATACAAGTTCTGGAAGATCGGCGGCGGCGGTGCGCCGTGGAATTCCATGGCCTATGATCCGCAACTCGATCTTTTCTATTTCGGCACCGGCAATGGCAATCCGTGGAACCGTCAGCTGCGCTCACCCAAGGGCGGCGACAATCTCTATCTGTCGAGCGTCGTCGCGCTGCACGCCAAGACCGGTAAGTTCGCCTGGGCCTATCAAACGACGCCCGGCGACACCTGGGATTTCGACTCAACCGCCGATGTCGTGCTCGCCGATCTGACGATCGACGGCAAAATGCGTCACGTCCTGATGCACGCGCCGAAGAACGGCTTCTTCTATGTCATCGACCGCGCCACTGGAAAGCTCATCAGCGCGCAGAAATTCGCCACCGTCACCTGGGCCAAATCCGTCGACATCAAGACCGGCCGTCCCGTTGAGAATCCGGATGCGCGCTATGTCGGCAAGATGTCGGTGGTGTTTCCGGCGGAAACCGGCGCGCACAACTGGCAGCCGATGACCTACGATCCGCAGACCGGGCTCGTCTACATCCCGGCGATGGACGGCGCGGGCATCTTCGTCACGCAAAAGAACTTCGACTACAAGCACGGCACCTGGAATCTCGGCGTCGATTTCGCGGCTGTGTCCCAAGCGGTTCTGGACATGATCAAGGCGGGCAAGCCGCCTGCGGCCTCCGTCGGCTACATCAAGGCGTGGAATCCGGTCACGCAAAAAGAAGCGTGGCAGGTGGTTATGGGCGGCGCGTGGAACAGCGGTTTGCTCTCGACCGGCGGCGGTCTGCTCTTCGGCGGCGATGCTTACGGCATGTTCAACGCCTATAATGCGAAGACCGGCGCGAAGCTGTGGTCCATCGATCTAAAGACGGGAATCCTCGCGCCCGCGATGACCTATGAGATCGGCGGCGAGCAATACATCGCGCTGCTGGCGGGATGGGGCGGCGCGGGTGGCTTGTCCGCGTTCAAGGACCCGAACACGGCGCTGTCGAAATACAAGACCGATCAGGGCCGGCTGTTCGTGTTCAAGCTCGGCGGCACGCAGCAGGTGGCCGCGCTGGCGCCGGAAGGTATCCCGCCGGAAGAACCGCCGCAGCAGACCGCCGATGCCGCGGCCATCGCGAAAGGCTTCACGCTCTATCACCGCACCTGTCTTGTCTGTCACGGCTTCTATGCGCAATCGGAAGGCGAGGTGCCGGACCTGCGCCTGATGCCGAAAGAGATGTGGGGCTCGTTCGACGATGTTGTGCTCGGCGGCGCGTTGGCTGACGGCGGCATGGCCTCGTTCAAGGACGTGCTCACGAAAGACGATGCCGCCGCGATCAAGGCCTATAT
>DASXHQ010000091.1:0-10042 GCA_036488415.1 Rhizomicrobium sp. | reverse complement strand
GTCTTTTGCGCGAGGCTTTCCCTGATTGGACAACCCCTGAAGGCCATCATTCAGGCATGAAACAAAAACGTCATCAATCGTGGAGCGAATCTATTTCACGGGCGGATGGCCACACCGGCAGCGGCCAGTTTTTCCTTGGCTTTTCCGATGCTTACCTCGCCGAAATGAAAGATCGAGGCGGCGAGGACAGCAGATGCATGGCCATCCACAATTCCATCCACAAGATCATCCACAGCTCCGACGCCGCCGGATGCGATGACGGGGACGGTCACGGCGTCGGAAACCGCGCGGGTGAGGGGGATGTCGTAGCCTTTTTTGGTGCCGTCGCGGTCCATGGAGGTGAGCAGAATTTCGCCCGCGCCATAATCGACCATGCGTTTGGCGTGTTCGACGGCGTCAATTCCGGTCGCGTTGCGCCCGCCATGGGTGAAGACTTCGAACTTCCCGGGTGATGTTTGTTTGGCGTCGATGGCGACGGTGATGCACTGGCTGCCAAACTTTTGCGCCGCCTCGCGCACGAATTCGGGACGGTTCACCGCTTCGGTGTTGATCGAAACTTTGTCCGCGCCCGCTAGCAGCAATGCGCGAATGTCATCCAGCGTTCTGACGCCGCCGCCGACGGTGAGAGGCATGAAGCAGGCTTCCGCCGTGCGACGCACCACATCGAGCAGGATGCCGCGCTTTTCGTGTGAGGCCGTGATGTCGAGGAAGCAGAGTTCGTCCGCGCCTTCTTTGTCGTAAAGCATCGCCTGCTCAACCGGATCGCCCGCATCGCGCAGCCCGACAAAGTTCACGCCCTTGACGACACGGCCATCCTTCACATCGAGACAGGGAATAACGCGGACTTTGAGCAAGACCAACTCCTACTTGCCGGTCAATAGATGAATGCAGAGAATGGCTACATAACCGAACGCAGCCGTGCCAAACCAAAACAAAATCACAAAGCTATAGTACGCAATCGGCATGTTATGCCGTGTAATGTTTGGCAAACCGCGCTTGCGTTCGATTCCATATCGGGTTGCGCGAAAGCTTCCGATAACAAAGTATACAAAAACTACCGAGCAGCCCACGGCCAAAAATAAAAGGAACGCAGGGCTTTCGTTCATCTCTGCCTCGCCATCGCGGCAATGTTGAACAGCGCGCGGCCGAGGACGGCTTCGTTCGGAACCGCTGTGGTTTTGCATAGGGCTTCGGTGTCCAGCAGCAGATCGAGCGCGTCGGAGAGCTTGGTTTCGCTCCAGCGTGTCGCCTGCATCTTGAACGACGACGTACGGCTGAAATGGATCGGCGGCCAGATCTTGCGCATCGCGGCATCGACATTCTCGCCGCGCTCGCCGGCCACTTTCACGGAAAGCAGTTTCTGGAAATGCCCCATCACCGCGCGCACCACCGCGATAGCCGAGGTGTCTTCGCCCCACACCCGCTCCAGCGCAAGGTCGAGCCGTTTCAGATCGCCTTCGCCCGCCGCATCGCAGATTTCCTCCACGCGCACTTCGGCTTCATCGCCCATCACCGCGCGCACGTCTTCGACGCCGACGCTCTTTTGCCCATGCGCATAAAGCGCCAGCTTCTCCAGCTCGCGCCGCGTCACGCCGCGATCCGAACCCAGACGCGACACCGCATCGTCCAGCGCCTCGGCGGAAATGGTCAGCCCATCGGCCTTCAGCGCATCGCGCACCACGCCGGAAAGGTTCTGCGCCGTGTCGCCATAACAGGCGATGGCGGCACCATTGTCCGCTTCCTCGAACACTTTGCGCAGCGCCGCGTTCTTGGCGAGGTCGCCGCCTTCGACCACCACTAGTGCATCGCCGACGGCGTCTTCCAGAAAAGACTCGAACAGCTTCGCCAATGCATTGGCGCCTGTGCGCACGCGGATCACGCGCCGCCCGCCCAGCATGGAGATGGCAGCGGCTTCATCGAACAGCCGCGCGCCATCCGAAGTAAGAGCGCCTTCCTCGAAATCGATCACGCGGAACGGATCGGAAAGATCGTCCACGATGGACTTCGCCATCTTCTCCGCGCGTTCATGCACCAGGCCTTGATCCGGCCCATAGAACAGCGCGGCTTTCAGCGTGGCAGGCGGTTTCCCCGTGAAACGGTCCGCATCGCCGGTCTTGACGATCATCTGGCGGAGGTGGCGTGGGCGAAATGCACGCCCAGATCGATCTGGATGTGCTCTGCGATATCCTGCATCGCGCGTTTCTCCGCCTCTTCCTGCCCGGTGAGCGAGGCATAGGGCGATTGCGCCACGTCGAAGGATTCCAGAGACGTCTCCTCGCCCTTGGTGACGGAATTGAGCTTGGCGTCGGTCAACTCGTATTTCGCGGTGAAGGCAAGGTCGTAGCGTGTGATCGTGGCGTCGTTCTGCAGCGCCACGCCTTCGCGGGTTTCCGTCATCGTGACGGTGAGCCGGTAAGCCGCGTCCTGTGCGCGGGCGGGACCGCGCAAAAGGTCGATCAGCTTGTTGCGCAGGTCGTAGCCGACGCGCTCATGGACGATCGGCTCGACATAGATCGACGCGAAGATCGCCTGTCCCGCCGGATTGGCGCCCATCGTGCCGTAAAGCGGACGGAAGCCGCAGCCCGAAAGAGCGAGTGCGGCAAGCATCAGTGTGATGACGCGAAGCTTCATGCGACGATGTTCACAATGCGGTCCGGCACCACGATAACACGCTTGGGCGCCTTGCCGTCGAGGGCGCGCTGCACGGGCTCCAGCGCCAGCGCCGTGGCTTCGACGGTTTCTTTGGCGGTGCCTTTGGCGATCTCGAATGTGCCCCGCAGCTTGCCGCTCACCTGCACCGCATAGGTCACGGTGTCGGAAACGGTCAGCGTCACATCCGCTTTCGGCCACGGCGTATCCACGACCAGTGTCTTGTGGCCCAGCCGCTGCCAGCAGCTTTCCGCCAGATGGGGCATCATCGGCCCGCAAAGCAGTACCAGCGCTTCCAGCGCTTCGCGCTTCGCTGCCGGGTCGGCGTCACCGATCGCGCCGGCCAAGGTATAGATCTGCGCCACGGCGCGGTTGAAGCGCAGGTGTCCGAGATCGTCGGTGACAGCGGCGATGGCCTTGTGCGTGGCTCGGCGCAATTCCAGCGATGCGCCGGAGGCATCGCCAATCTTCGTGCCTGGCGGTGGCAAATCGCCCGCTTCATCGACCAGACGCCAGATACGCTGCACGAAGCGCCAGCAGCCGGATGCGCCTTCGTCGGTCCATTCGATGTCACGCTCGGGTGGCGTGTCGGAAAGCATGAACCAGCGGATCGTGTCCGCGCCATAGACGTCGATGATCGCTTCCGGTGCGATCACGTTCTTCTTGGACTTGGACATCTTCTCCGAAGCGCCGATGGAAACTTCGACATCGGTGCTGGTGAGGAACGCCTTGCCGTCGCGCTTCTCGACTTCATCGGGCGAGACCCACTCGCCATTCCCATTCTTGTAGGTCTCATGACAAACCATGCCTTGGGTGAACAACCCGGCGAAAGGCTCGTCGATCGTCGTGTAACCCAGCTTGTGCAGGCCGCGGGTGAAGAAGCGGGCATAGAGCAGGTGCAGGATCGCGTGCTCGATGCCGCCGATATATTGATCGACGGGCATCCAGTAATCAGCGGCCTTGTCGTTGACCGGCTTCTCGCTCTTGGGATCGGTGAAACGTGCGAAGTACCACGACGAATCTACGAAGGTGTCGCAGGTATCGGTCTCACGTTCCGCCTTGCCGCCGCATTGCGGGCAGCTGGTGTGCTTCCAATGTGGATCGGACGCCAGAGGATTGCCCGCGCCTTCGAATTTGATCTCGTCGGGCAGGAGTACCGGCAACTGATCTTCCGGCACTGGAATGTAGCCGCAGCTTTCGCAGCGGATCATCGGGATCGGACAACCCCACGGCCGCTGGCGCGACACCAGCCAATCGCGCAGGCGATAGTTCACCGTTCGCTGGCCGCGGGTTTCGCGCTCCATGCGGTCGATGATCTCGGCTTTCGCAGTATCGACATCGAGACCGTCGAGGAATTGCGAATTGGCCAGCTTGCCGGGGCCGGTATAGGCGTCCTTGCCAACCTTGAAGGTCTTCGGGTCTTCACCTTCGGGAACGACCACCGGCAACACCGGCAATTTATATTTGTTGGCGAAGTCCAGGTCGCGCTGGTCATGCGCCGGGCAGCCGAAGATAGCGCCGGTTCCGTAACCCATCAGTACGAAGTTGGCGATCAGAACCGGCAGCTCCCAGTTCTCGTCGAACGGATGGGTTGCCGTGATGCCTGTGTCAAAGCCCAGCTTTTCCGCCATCTCGATGGCAGCCTCGGATGTGCCGACGCGGTGGCATTCTTCGATGAACGCCGCCGCTTTCAGATTGGACTTCGCAATCTCCGCTGCCAGCGGGTGATCGGGCGAGATCGCCACGAAGCTGGCGCCGAACAAAGTGTCGGGCCGCGTGGTGAAGACGTCCAGTTTTTCTTTGTTGGAAAGATCGAAGGTGAAGCGCAGCCCTTCGGAGCGCCCGATCCAGTTCTTCTGCATCGTGCGGACTTTTTCCGGCCATCGATCCAGCTTGTCCAAAGCATTCAGCAGATCGTCGCTGTAAGCGGTGATCTTGAAGAACCATTGCGAGAGCTTCTTTCGCTCCACCAATGCGCCGGAACGCCAGCCGCGCCCGTCGATCACCTGCTCATTGGCGAGCACGGTGTGATCGACTGGGTCCCAGTTCACATCCGCTTCCGCGCGATAGACGAGGCCCGCCCGGAAGAATTCCACGAACAGCTTCTGCTGCTGCGCGTAATAGTCAGGATCGCAGGTTGCGAATTCGCGGGACCAGTCGATGGCCAGGCCCATCAGCTTGAGCTCTTTGCGCATCGCCGCGATGTTGTCATAGGTCCATTGGCGCGGATCGACGCCCTTGTCGCGCGCAGCGTTCTCCGCGGGCAGGCCGAACCCATCCCAGCCCATCGGATGCAGCACGTTGAAGCCCTGTGCGCGGCGGAAACGGGCGATGACATCGCCCATCGTGTAGTTGCGCACATGGCCCATATGGATGCGCCCCGACGGATAGGGAAACATCTCCAGCACATAGGCTTTGGGCTTGGTGGAATCGTTGGGCGCAACGAAGCTCTGGCGGGAATCCCATTCCCGCTGCCAGTGCTGCTCCGATTCCCTGGCGTTGTAGCGCGCCATCTGAAAGTCCCTCTTCGCCGCCTTCGCTTTCGCTGAAGCCGGCGGCTTGGAAGGCTTACAGCGCGAAATACTTAGTTGCTAGCGGGCTGGCTCGCGAGTCGAAGCTCGCGGGCACGGGTCAGGATCGCGTCTTCCAGCTTGTTCGCGGTGTCCGGGTTGACCTGCGCATCCACCCAGCCGTCGGCCGAATGGGTCTGGCGGAAAGTCGAGATCTTCAACCCGTCGGCGCGCAGGCGGCGGTCGAGAATATAGACCGTAACGCGCATGCGCTCGTTCGGGTCCTGCGGATCGGAATACCAGTCGGTGATGATCACACCGCCGAACGGATCGGCGGATTGCAGCGGCATGAAAGACAAAGTGTCCAGCGCCGCATGCCAGAGATAGGAGTTCACACCGAGGGTGACGTGGCCGCTGGTGGAGGAGATCGCGGTCGAGCCGGTGGCCGTGTCCGGCATGTCGTTGTCGTCGGACGAACCGCAAGAAGCCAGCAGCAGGGCGCAGAACAGGACGGTCGGAACACGCATAATCTTTTCAAACCCTTATGGTGGCCGCCGGCCAAATTTGGACCCCGGGGGCTTATACTGGGACAGTCTGACCCGCGCAACTTGGTCCGGCCGCGCACTGGCGCGCGGTTACGCTTTGGTTATAGGGACTTACGAGCCTATCGGGGGATTGTTGCACGGGTTTAAGGCGGGCCGTCGCGCTTTTGCCGGTTCTGGTTAGCGCCGGCCCTCAGACCGCGAGCGCGCCGATGGCGGCGAGCCCCGCGAGCTTTGCCCCGGTGAGTTGCATCGCACTGATCGCATCGATGCCGCCCAGCGCATAGACGGGCTGCAAGGCGTGTTGCGCGATGATCCGCAACTGAATCGCGTCCATGAATTTTCCGCCCGGATGGCTTCGCGTCGGAAACACCGGCGCGACGAACAGCGCATCCGCATCGGGAATGTGGCAGGCGGCAAGCGAATGCGCCGCTGCAGTGATAATCCAGCGCGGATGTAGCGCGCGCCAATGCGACGCCTGACGTGCATTGGCTTGCGAAAGATGAATACCGTCCGCACCGATCTGTCCGGCGAGATTGGCGTCATTGGCGATCAGGAGCTTTGTTTCTCTTGCGCGCGTGATGTCGCGCAGTTCCGCCGCCAGCTTCGCGCGATGCGAACTCTGCCGCGCGCGGACGACAATCATGCTACCCCGCGGCAAGGCTCGCGCCGCGGCCAATGGATCGGCCAATCGCTCGTCGTCCGTCATCAATACGAGCGCGGGAAGGCTACTGGGGGCGTTCAGCGCAGCGGCCGCTCTTGCGAGTTTCGCGCGGGCAAGCTTGTCTGTCATCAATGAGCGATTCCGCCGCCAATCTTTCGGACATTCTTGCGCGTATCGAGGCTGCGCGAAAGAAGGCCGTCGCGCCCGCGCCGTCCACCACGCTGATCGCGGTGACCAAGACGCATGAGGCGAATGTGATCCGTCCGGTTCTGGATGCCGGCCACCGCGTTTTCGGCGAGAACCGGGTGCAGGAAGCAATGGGAAAATGGCCGGCGCTTCGTGAAGCCTATCGCGGCATCGAGCTTCATCTCATCGGCCCGCTGCAATCCAACAAGACGCGCGAGGCGATCGAGACGTTCGACGCCATCCATTCGCTGGACCGGCCAAAGCTTGCCCACGCGTTGAAGGCCGAACTGGAAAAAACACCGAAGCCGATGACGTTGTTCGTTCAGGTCAACACCGGCGAGGAACCGCAGAAGGCCGGCGTCGCGCCACAAGGCACGGCGGCGTTCATCGCGCTGTGCCGGGACGAACTGAAACTTCCGGTCAAAGGCCTGATGTGCATTCCGCCGAATGGCGAGAACCCGGCGCCGCATTTCGCGTTGCTCCAGAAGATGGCGCGCGAGAACGGCTTGCCATTGTTGAGCATGGGAATGAGCGGGGATTTTGAGACCGCCATAAAATTCGGCGCGACGCATGTGCGCGTGGGCAGCGCGATCTTCGGCGAACGCTCAGTGGAGGGCGGCTGATACGGGAGCAGCGTTCATGCTCATCGTCCGGCGATAGGCGTCGAGCGCCTGCGTCTGCATCTGGCCCGTGACGCCGTTGCGCGCCAGCGCAGATAGGAGCGCGTCCGTATCCGCCGAAATGTCCACCGGTTTGGAGTCGGCGGGTGCGATCGACGGCGTTGCGGCCTGAACGGGGATTGTGACAGGCGTCAGCGTGGCGAGATTGGTGATCGACGTCGGCGCGGCGGTCGCGATGCTGGCGTCGGCGAGCTTGAGCGGAGCATTTCCCGCCACAGTCGCTTTGGAATCGGCTTCGGGCGTGTTGGCGGCAAGTGCCGTGGTATCGTCGTCATGTTCCAGACCCACGAACGTCATAACCGTGCTGCCGAAATCCTTGCCGGTGATCTTCTCGAACGCCACATCGGCGAGCGAGGACGCCAGACCCATCGGGCCGCCATAGAGCGTGTCGCCGGCGACCTTCTCGAGGTCGCCGATCTTGTCGCCGGTCACGGCGCGATAGACGGTGCCGACTACCGGCAGATGCTGCAGCGGGTTCACGACGTCCAGCAGATCGTCCCAGAAGGAGCTTCCGCTGTCGGTGCTTGCCGCTTTGGTGGCGGGCGCAGACGCAGCGGCCGGCGCCGCGTCTGTCCTGGCGGCAACCGTCGTCGCCGGCGCACTCATGCTTTTGAGATGCGCGAACCAATAGTTCGAGTCTGTTACGCCATGAGCGAAGTCGGGCACGGGCATTCTGCTGGCCTCCAGCCGCTCTGCAAAGCAAGCAGCCTGCCAAGCGAAAATCCCCGTTTTGCCTGTGTTTTCGGCATTGCCGGAAAGATCCGAGGCAGAAATTGCCGGGTCAAAACAGATGGCCCGCGCGCCTTGAGCGTCGCGTCGCTCAACGGTTCGACAGCGTAAACGATCACGATTTCGCGACTACTTTCGATCGCAGCCTGCTTTCCTTCGCGCAACGCATGGGCGGCGCGCTCCACGGAGCCCATGCTTTGCGCGGACGTTGGCGAAGAGCGGTTTTCCGTTTACCCCTTTGTGGGTTCAATCTTGGTGATGGGGCCATGGTTCCCCACATACACCGCGGGGAAAAACCGAGTAGAGTTGTCTGCCCACATCACCCATAAGGATTACGGATGCCAAGTGCCAAACGGGTTCTTCTGGTCGACGACGATGCGATGCTTCGGAGCTCTCTGGCCGAACAGCTTGCGGCGACGGGCGAGTATGCGCCGGTCGAAGCCGGCTCCGTTGCGGAAGGCCGCGCCAAGGCGAAAGACGGTCTGTACGAGTTCATGATCCTCGATGTCGGCCTGCCGGATGGCGACGGACGCAAGCTCTGCCGCGCGCTGCGCGATGATGGCGTCTCCTGTCCTATCATTCTCCTCACCGCAGCCGATACCGACGCCGATACAATCGAAGGCTTGGAATCCGGCGCGAACGACTACATCACCAAGCCGTTCCGCTTCGCCGTGCTGATGGCACGCATTCATGCGCATCTGCGCAACCATGAACAGAGCGAAGAAGCGGTCTATCGCATCGGGCCTTACACCTTCCGCCCCAGCGCGAAGCTGCTGATCGATCCGGCGGAAAAGAAAATTCGTCTGACGGAAAAGGAAACCAACATCCTCAAATTCCTCTATCGCTCCGGCGATACTGTGGCGCGCGAGACGCTGCTGCATGAAGTGTGGGGCTACAATCCGGCGGTCACCACGCACACGCTAGAGACGCACATCTACCGCTTGCGCCAGAAGATCGAGAACAATCCCGGCCAGGCGCAGATCCTGGTCACCGAGAGCGGCGGCTATCGTCTCGTGGCCTGAACGGCCTTCTGGAATACCGAATCCTTGGGAATTGCCGCGCGCTGGGCGCTATTTTGTTCTCCTGCGTAGGCCGCATCGCGGCCTTGCAAAATTACCGTTCTGTGCGCACCAGTGGGGACAGCCTATCTGTCCTTCAAGCGGGGAAGGCCGGTCAAGGAGACCAGATTACTATGCAGAGCAGGATGAAATCATTTTTTGGTGGAGCGGCGGTTGCCATGCTTCTGCTGTCGGCAGGGGGCGCCGACGCAGCGCAGGATCGCAGCTGGACGAAACGTCCGCCGCAGAGCTTCGACGCGCATAGCGTTACGCTGGATCATGTCATCGCCGATGTGACGGTGAATGTGCGTGACGGCGGCAAGGCTTCGGTCGAAATCCAGGGGCCGCGCTTTCTGGTCGACAGTATGCACACACAAGACGGCGGCGGCACGCTCTCGATCACCGGGCCCGCTAACGATAACCGCAATTTCAACGTCTGGGATGTCAGCAAGTGGTTCGACTATTCCGACGTGCGCGAAGACCAGCGGGTCCGCGTGTGGGTCACGGTTCCCCGCGGCAGCGATGTCAACGCCAAGCGCATGATCGGCGATCTGTCGATCGGTGATACCAATGGACACATCTACGTCGAAACCATCACGGGCGACGTGAAGGTTGGCCGCGTCAGCGATGCCAAGCTCAAAGTGGTGGGCGGCGGCGATATCAGCGTCACCGCAGTCCAAGGCATGCTTTCGCTCGACATTGCCGGTTCCGGCGATGTGCGTGTCGGCAATGTCAGCGGCGCAGCGGCGATCACAGTCGCGGGCTCCGGCGACAGCTCGATCAGCAATGTCGGCGGCGGGCTGAACGCGAACATCGCGGGCTCCGGCGATCTGAAAGTCGGCAACGTCAATGGCCCGGTCACGATTTCGATGGCGGGCTCCGGCGATGTGTCCATCTCCGGCGGCAAGGCCGATCCTCTGAAAGTTTCGATGGTGGGCGGTGGCGATCTGTCGTTCGGTGGAATGGCGGTCAATCCGACATTGAGCTCCATCGGTTCGGGCGACGTGTGGATCAACGCCTATAC
>DASXHQ010000088.1:0-23267 GCA_036488415.1 Rhizomicrobium sp. | reverse complement strand
AAAGAGCCATGACCCGCAAGACCCCTCTTAAAGACTATCGCAACATCGGCATCTGCGCGCATATCGACGCGGGCAAGACGACGACGACCGAGCGCATTCTCTACTACACGGGCAAGAGCCATAAGATCGGCGAAGTGCATGACGGCGCCGCCACCATGGATTTCATGGAGCAGGAGCAAGAGCGCGGCATCACGATCACGTCCGCCGCGACGACGTGCTACTGGAACGACCACCGCATCAACATCATCGACACCCCCGGCCACGTGGATTTCACGATTGAAGTCGAGCGTTCCATGCGCGTGCTCGACGGCGCCGTTGCCGTGTTTGACGCCGTTGCCGGCGTTGAGCCGCAGTCCGAAACCGTGTGGCGCCAGGCCGACAAATATCACGTGCCGCGCATCTGCTTCGTCAACAAGATGGATCGCATGGGCGCGAACTTTCAGCGCTGCGTCGACATGATGATCGATCGCCTCGGCACCAAGCCGGCGATCATCGCCTGGCCGATCGGTTCGGAAGCCGAATTCAAGGGCATCGTCGACATCGTGAAGATGAAGGCGCTCGTCTGGCACGAAGAGCAGCTCGGCGCGAAGTTCGACGAAGTCGAAATCCCGGCCGATCTGAAAGCCAAGTGCGAGGAGCTGCACACCCAGCTCGTCGAGATGGCGGTCGAGCAGGATGAGAAGCTTCTCGAAGCCTATCTCGACGGCACGATGCCGTCATACGCCGATCTGAAAAAGTGCATCCGCAAGGGCGCGATCAACTTCGCGTTCGTGCCGGTGCTGTGCGGCTCGGCCTTCAAGAACAAGGGCGTTCAGCCGCTGCTCGACGCCGTCATCGACTATCTGCCGTCGCCGCTGGACATTCCGCCGGTGAAGGGCATCGACGACAAGGGCAACGAGGTCGAGCGTCCCGCCGACGACAAGGCGCCGTTTGCCGGTCTCGCGTTCAAGATCATGGACGATCCGTTCGTCGGCTCGATCACTTTCGTCCGCGTCTATTCCGGCACGGTCACGTCGGGCACGGGCGTGCTCAATTCGGTGAAGGACAAGACGGAACGCGTCGGTCGTATGCTTCTGATGCATGCGAACTCCCGCGAAGACGTGAAGGAAGCCAACGCTGGCGACATCGTCGCTTTCGCAAGCTTGAAGATATCGACCACGGGCGAAACGCTTTGCGATCCGAACCATCCGGTGATTCTGGAGCGCATGGAATTCCCCGACCCGGTCATCGAAGTCGCGATCGAGCCGAAGACCAAGGCCGACCAGGAAAAGATGGGCGTGGCGCTCAACCGCCTCGCGCAGGAAGATCCGTCGTTCCGCGTTTCCACCGATCAGGAATCCGGCCAGACGATCCTGAAGGGCATGGGCGAACTGCATCTTGACATCAAGGTCGATATTCTTCGCCGCACCTACAAAGTGGACGCCAATGTTGGCGCGCCGCAGGTGGCTTATCGCGAAACGCTGTCCAAGCCGCTCTCGATCAAATACACGCACAAGAAGCAGACCGGCGGTTCGGGCCAGTTCGCCGAAGTGTCGATCGATTTCGAACCGCTCCCGCCGGGCTCCGGGTTCGTGTTCGAGAACGACGTTGTCGGCGGCGCGATCCCGAAGGAATTCATCCCGGCGGTCGAAAAGGGCCTGAAGAATCAGAAGGAAAGCGGCTTGCTGGCCGGCTTCCCGGTCATCGACTTCAAGGCGACCTTGACCGACGGCAAGTACCACGAAGTCGACTCCAACGCTCTGACGTTTGACATCGCGGCGCGCGCGGCGTTCCGCGAACTGGCGAGCAAGGGCGCGGTGAAGCTGCTTGAGCCGATCATGAAGGTCGAAGTCGTGACGCCGGACGATTTTCTCGGCGGCGTCATCGGCGATCTGAACAGCCGCCGCGGTCAGGTGCAGGGCACGGACAGTCGCGGCAACGCGCAGGTCGTCACCGCGATGGTCCCGCTGGCCAACATGTTCGGCTACATCAACACGTTGCGTTCCATGAGCCAGGGCCGCGCGCAGTACTCGATGCAGTTCGATCACTACGAAGAAGTCCCGCGTCAGATCGCGGACGAAGTCAAAGCCAAGTACGCCTAAGGAGATACGGATATGGGTAAGGCAAAATTCGAACGTAACAAGCCGCATTGCAACATCGGCACCATCGGTCACGTCGACCACGGCAAGACCTCGCTGACGGCCGCCATCACGAAAGTGCTGGCCGAAAAGGGCGGCGCCACGTTCACGGCGTATGACCAGATCGACAAGGCGCCGGAAGAAAAGGCGCGCGGCATCACCATCTCGACGGCGCATGTCGAGTATGAGACCGACAAGCGCCACTACGCGCACGTCGATTGCCCCGGCCACGCCGACTATGTGAAGAACATGATCACCGGCGCTGCCCAGATGGACGGCGCGATCCTGGTGGTGTCCGCCGCCGACGGCCCGATGCCGCAGACCCGCGAGCACATCCTGCTCGCCCGTCAGGTCGGCGTTCCGGCGCTCGTTGTGTTCATGAACAAGTGCGACATGGTCGACGATCCGGAGCTTCTGGACCTCGTCGAGCTCGAAGTTCGCGAACTTCTCAGCTCGTACAACTTCCCGGGCGACACGATCCCGATCATCCGCGGTTCGGCGCTGATGGCGCTGGAAAACACGAAGCCCGAGCTCGGCCATGACGCCGTCCTCAAGCTGATGGACGCGGTTGATGAGGCCATCCCGCAGCCGGAACGCCCCGTCGATATGCCGTTCATGATGGCGATCGAAGACGTGTTCTCGATCTCCGGCCGCGGCACCGTCGTCACTGGCCGTATCGACCGCGGCATCGTGAAGGTCGGCGAGACCGTCGAAATCGTGGGCATCAAGCCGACGACCTCGACGACCGTCACCGGCGTCGAAATGTTCCGCAAGCTGCTCGACCAAGGTCAGGCCGGCGACAACGTCGGTTGCCTGCTGCGCGGCATCGAGCGCGAAGGCATCGAGCGCGGTCAGGTTCTGGCGAAGCCGGGCTCGATCACGCCGCACACGACCTTCAGCGCCGAAGTGTACGTGCTGACGAAGGAAGAGGGTGGCCGTCACACGCCGTTCTTCTCCAACTATCGTCCGCAGTTCTACTTCCGCACGACGGACGTGACCGGAATCGTCAAGCTGCCGGAAGGCACGGAAATGATCATGCCGGGCGACAACGTCTCGATCGAAGTCGAGTTGATCGTTCCGGTCGCGATGGAAGAGAAGCTTCGCTTCGCCATCCGCGAAGGCGGCCGCACCGTTGGTTCGGGCGTCGTCGCGAAGATCATTAAGTAAGGACCGGAAGATCGTCGGTCTTTGGCCGAACAGGGAAAGAAAATGCAGAATCAAAATATCCGCATTCGGCTCAAAGCCTTCGATCATCGAATCCTCGACAATTCGACGAAGGAAATCGTGAACACGGCGAAGCGCACGGGCGCCCAGGTCCGCGGACCCATTCCGCTGCCCACCGGCATCGAGCGCTTCACCGTGAACCGGTCTCCGCATGTGGACAAGAAAAGCCGCGAGCAATTCGAAATCCGCACGCACAAACGTCTTCTCGACATCATCGACCCCACCCCGCAGACCGTCGACGCTTTGATGAAGCTCGACTTGGCTGCCGGTGTGGACGTCGAGATCAAGCTTTAAGGAGTGGATCGCGAGATGCGCACAGGCGTCATCACGCAGAAAGTCGGCATGACCCGCCTCTTTTTAGAGGACGGCCGTCATGTGCCCGTCACGGTCCTGAAGCTGGATGGCTGTCAGGTCGTGTCAACGCGCACCAAGGAGAAGGACGGCTACACGGCCGTTCAGCTCGGGTCCGGCTTCGCGAAAGCAAAGCGTTTGACCAAAGCCGATCGCGGCCGTTTCGCGAAGGCCGAAATCGAGCCCCGCAAAAAAGTCGCGGAATTCCGCGTCGACGAAAAGAACCTGCTCGAAGTGGGCGATTTGCTGAAGGCCGATCACTTCATTGCGGGCCAGAAGGTGGACGTCACGGGCGTCACCATCGGTCGCGGGTTCACCGGCGCCATGAAGCGCTGGAACTTCCGCGGTCTGGAAGCTTCGCATGGCGTGTCGATCTCGCACCGCTCGCTGGGTGGTACCGGCGGCCGTCAGGATCCGGGCAAGACCTTCAAGAACAAGAAGATGCACGGCCACTATGGCGACGAGAACATCACCACACAGAACCTCGAAGTCGCGAAAGTGGATGTCGAACGCGGTCTCATCATGATCCGCGGCGCCGTTCCGGGCTCCAAGGGCGGTTGGGTGATGGTTCGCGATGCGATCAAGAAGCCGCACAAGGATTCCCCGATGCCGGGCTCTGTCGTGAAGCGTGAAACCAAAGCTGCTGCGGCGCCTGCCGAAGCACCTGCTGCAACGACGGAGGGCTGAACGTGAAAACGAAAGTCCTCAATCTGGATAACAAAGCGTCGGGCGAAGTCGAACTGAAGGACGATATCTTCGGTCTCGAACCGCGCGCCGACCTGATCCAGCGCGTGGTGGTTTGGCAGCTCGCCAAGCGCCGCGCCGGTACGCACAAGATCCTGACGCGCGCGGAAGTGAACCGTACGAAGAAGAAGACCGGTCCACAAAAAGGCGGCGGCAATGCCCGTCACGGCGCGCGTTCAGCGCCGCTCTATGTCGGTGGCGCCAAGGCCATGGGCCCGGTCAACCACAGCCATGAATTCGACCTGCCGAAGAAGGTGAAGGCGCTCGGTCTGCGCCACGCCCTTTCGTCCAAGGCGAAAGACGGCAACATCGTCGTGATCGACGAGGCCAAGACGAAAGAGGTCAAGACCAACGACCTCGCCAAGCGCTTCGGCAAGATGGGCTTCAAGAGCGCGCTCGTCGTGGATGGCCAGTTCGACAAGAACTTCCACCTTTCCGCCCGCAACCTGTCGCATGTATCGCTGCTGCCGGCGTCCGGCATCAACGTCTATGACATCATGCGCAGCGAGAAGCTGGTTCTGACCAAGGCCGCCCTTCAGGCAATTGAAGAAAGATTTGGCTCGGAGCGCAGCGCATGAGCACGACCAATTACGATGTGATCGTCTCGCCGGTCATCACCGAAAAGGCGACGAAGCTCTCGGAAGTCAACCAGGTTGTTTTCCGCGTGACGCTGGATTCGACTAAGCCGCAGATCGCGAAAGCGGTTGCGGAGCTGTTCAAGGTCAAGGTGAAGGCGGTGAACACCGTTACCATCAAGGGCAAGAACAAGGCTTTCCGCGGCACCAAGTTCAAGAAGTCCGATTACAAAAAAGCGATCGTCACCCTCGAAGAGGGCAGCCAGATCGACGTGACGACGGGGCTCTAACATGGCGTTGAAACAATATCGTCCGACGACCCCGGGCCAGCGTCAGCTGGTGCTGATCGATCGCAAGGGCCTGCACAAGGGCGGCCCGGTGAAGGCGTTGACCGAAGGCCAGCATCGCAATGGCGGCCGCAACAACACCGGCCGCGTCACCGTGCGCTGGCAGGGCGGCGGCCACAAGCAGCGCTATCGCATCATCGACTTCAAGCGCAACAAGGCCGATCAGCCCGCGAAGGTCGAGCGCCTGGAGTACGATCCGAACCGCACCTCGTTCATCGCGCTCATCAAGTACAAGGATGGCGAGCTCGCCTACATCATCGCGCCGCAGCGCCTGCAGGTTGGCGATACAGTCGTCTCCGGCGACAAGGTGGACGTGAAACCGGGCAACGCGATGCCGTTGTCGGCGATGCCGGTCGGCACCATTGTGCACAACATCGAACTGAAGCCGGGCAAGGGCGGTCAGATCGCCCGTTCCGCCGGCACCTATGCGCAGTATCTCGGCCGCGACGCCGGTTATGCGCTGATGCGTTTGAATTCCGGCGAAGTGCGCAAGGTTCTGCTCACCTGCAAGGCCTCGGTCGGCGCGGTGTCGAACCCCGATCACATGAACGAAGTCATCGGCAAAGCCGGCCGCAATGTGTGGAAGGGCAAGCGCCCGTCCGTGCGCGGCACCGCGATGAACCCGATCGACCATCCGCATGGCGGCGGCGAAGGCCGCACCAAGGGTGGCCGTCATCCGGTCACGCCGTGGGGCAAGCCGACGAAGGGCGCCAAGACGCGTAAGAACAAGCGCACCACGAAGATGATCGTGCGCTCGCGTCGCGGCAAAGTGATGCAAGGATCGTAAGATATGACTCGTTCTGTTTGGAAAGGCCCGTTTGTCGACGGCTACATCCTGAAGAAGGCGGAAGCCGCGCGCGGCTCGGGACGCAAGGACGTGATCAAGACCTGGTCGCGCCGCTCGACGATCCTGCCGCAATTCGTGGGCCTCACCTTCGGCGTCTACAACGGCAAGAAACACATCCCCGTCCTCGTCACCGAAGACATGGTGGGTCACAAGCTCGGCGAATTCTCGCCGACGCGCACCTTCCACGGCCACCAGAGCGGCGGCGACAAGAAAGCGAAGAGAGAATAATGGGCAAGGAAGCACGCGCCCGCGTTCTCGCGGACAACCAGGCGAAGGCGGTCGGATACAACATCCGCACCTCTCCGCGTAAACTGAACCTCGTCGCGCAGACGATCCGCGGCAAGCGCGCCGAAACGGCGTTGAACGAACTCACTTTCTCGCCCAAGCGCGTTGCGCACGAAGTGAAGAAGGTTCTTCAGTCGGCGATCGCGAACGCGGAAAACAACCACGATCTGGACGTTGACGATCTGGTGGTGAGAGAAGCCAGCGTCGGCAAGAACATGGTGCTGCAGCGTTTCCACGCGCGCGCCCGTGGCCGCGGCGCCAGCATCGAGAAGCCGTTCGCGCAAATCACGATCATCGTGGAAGAACTGCGCGCGAAGAAGGAAGCGGAAGGCAAAGAAACTGCCGCCGCGAAGGGCAAAGCAAAATCCAAGGGCAAGAAGCCGGCTGCCAAGAAGGCCGCCGCAAAGAAGCCCGCCGCCAAGAAAACGGCGAAGGAGAAAGCGTAATGGGTCAGAAGGTCAATCCGATCGGACTGCGCCTTGGCGTGAACCGTACCTGGGACTCGCGCTGGTACGCGGGCAAAAAGGACTACGGCAAGCTCCTCCAGGAAGACATCAAGATTCGCGAATACTTGACGGACAGGCTGAAGGCCGCTGGCGTCTCCCGCGTGATCATCGAGCGTCCGCACAAAAAGTGCCGCATCACGATCCACTCGGCCCGTCCGGGTGTCGTCATTGGCAAGAAGGGCGCGGACATCGAGAAGCTGAAGAGCGATGTTCAGAAGTACACGACGGACGAAGTGCACCTGAACATCGTCGAAATCCGCAAGCCGGAAATCGATTCCAAGCTCGTTGCCGAGAACATTGCGCAGCAGCTTGAGCGCCGCGTGGCCTTCCGCCGCGTGATGAAGCGCGCGGTTCAGTCCGCGATGCGTCTGGGTGCGCTGGGCATTCGTATCACCTGCGCGGGCCGTCTCGGCGGCGCGGAAATCGCGCGCGTGGAGTGGTATCGCGAAGGCCGCGTTCCGCTGCACACGCTGCGCGCCGACATCGACTACGGCGTCGCGACCGCGAAGACGACCTACGGCACCTGCGGCGTGAAGGTCTGGATCTTCAAGGGCGAGATCATGGAGCACGATCCCATGGCCGTCGAACGCCGCACGGCGGAAGCCGAAGAGAAGGCCAATCGCGGCCCGCGTCAGTCCACGCCCGCGCCGGCGCCTGCTGAGTAACGGAACAGAGTCATGTTGCAACCCAAACGCACAAAATTCCGCAAGCAGTTCAAAGGCCGCATCAACGGCGCTGCGAAGCGCGGCACCCAGCTCAACTTCGGCGAATACGGCCTGAAGGCGATGGAGCCGGAACGCCTCAACGCCCGCGAGATCGAAGCGGCGCGCCGTGCCATCACGCGCGAAATGAAGCGCGCCGGCCGCGTGTGGATTCGCATTTTCCCGGATGTGCCGGTGTCGAAGAAGCCCGCCGAAGTTCGCATGGGCTCGGGCAAGGGCGCGCCGGAATTCTGGGTGGCGAAAGTGAAGCCGGGCCGCATTCTGTTCGAAATTGACGGCGTCGATCTGGCGACGGCGAGGGAAGCGATGCGTCTGGGCGCCCGCAAGCTGTCGATCGCGACGAAGTTCATCGCGCGCGCGGCGCATCAGTAAGGAAGAGACCGATGGCGGCGAGAAAGAAGACCAAACCCGGCGACACCCACGGCAAGACGGGTGACGAGCTGAACGACGATCTGGTGAAGCTGAAGAAAGAGCAGTTCAACCTGCGCTTCCAGCGCGCCAACGGCCAGCTCGAGAAGACCAACCGCATTCGCGAAGTGCGCCGCTCCATCGCGCGCATCGAAACGAAGCTTACGGAGCAGCGCCGCAAGGCTGGCTGATTGAAGGAAGAAGACTATGCCGAAGCGCGTGCTGCAGGGCGTCGTGGTCAGCGACAAGAACAAGAACACCGTCGTGGTGAACGTGGAGCGCCGCTTCACCCACCCGGTGATGAAAAAGACTGTTCGCCGCTCGAAGAAATACCACGCCCATGACGCCAAGGGTGAATTCAAGATGGGCGATATCGTCCGCATTCAGGAGTGCCGTCCGATCTCCAAGCTGAAGAGCTGGGAAGTGGTCGAAAAGGTTGCGAAATAAGGACCGGAAACGGTCAGGAGTTTAAGTCATGATTCAAATGTCCACCGAGCTTGAGGTCGCCGATAATTCGGGCGCGCGCCGGGTGATGTGCATCAAGGTGATCGGCGGCTCGCACCGCCGCTATGCCGACGTGGGCGACACCATCGTCGTCTCCGTGAAGGAAGCGATCCCGCGCGGCCGCGTGAAGAAGGGTGAAGTGCTCAAAGCCGTCGTCGTGCGCACCGCCAAGGGCGTGCGCCGTCCGGACGGCAGCCTCATCCGCTTCGATACCAACGCAGCCGTGCTCGTGAACAACCAGGCGGAGCCGATCGGCACCCGCATCTTTGGGCCGGTCACTCGCGAACTGCGCGCGAAGAACCACATGAAGATCATTTCGCTGGCACCGGAGGTGCTGTGATGGGCGTGAAAATCAAAAAGGGCGACCGCGTCATCGTCACGACGGGCCGCGACAAGGGCAAGAAGGGCGAAGTGCTCAAGGTTTTCCCGTCGGAAAGCCGTGCGCTCGTCTCTGGCGTCAATGTTGTCAAGCGCCATCAGCGCCAGACGCAGACGCAGCAGGGCGGCATTGTGCAGAAGGAATCGACGATTCATCTGTCGAACTTGGCGCATGTCGATCCGAAGTCGGGCGACGCCAGCCGCGTGGGATTCAAGATTCTGAAGGACGGACGCAAGGTTCGCTTTGCCAAGAAGTCCGGTGAGGTCATCGATGTCTGAAGCAGGACAGGATAAAGCGCCGAAGTCCAAGAAGGCGCTGAAGAAAGAAGCCAAGTCTGCCGGCACAAGCGTGGCGGTGGGCGAGCAGGCGCGCGATCCGAATTACGTTCCGCGCTTCAAGAAGCGCTACAACGACGAAATCAAGCCGGGCTTGATGAAGAAGTTCGGCTACACCAGCGTCATGCAGGTTCCGAAGATCAACAAGATCGTTCTGAATATTGGTGCGGGCGAGGGTGCGGCGGATTCCAAGAAGATCCAGCAGGCGCAGAATGACCTGACGGCGATTGCTGGTCAGAAGGCCCAGGTCACACGCGCCAAGAAGGCGATCGCGTCGTTCAAGATCACGGCCGGCCGCGCCATCGGCACCAAGGTCACGTTGCGCAAGGACAAAATGTACGAGTTCCTGGACCGTTTCGTGACGATGGCCCTGCCGCGCGTGCGCGACTTCCGGGGCCTGAATCCCAAGAGCTTCGACGGTCGCGGCAACTACGCGCTCGGCCTCAAGGAACACATCATTTTCGTCGAGATCGACTATGACAAGACGGAAACGGTTTGGGGCATGGACATCATCATCAACACGTCTGCGAGGACCGACGAAGAAGCGCGCGCGCTTCTCGAAGGCTTCCAGTTCCCGTTCGTGAATTGAGGAATATCTGATGGCAAAGAAAAGTCAGATCAACCGCAACGCCAAGCGCGAGAAGATGGTGGCCAAGTTCGCCGCCAAGCGCGCCGAGCTGAAGAAGAAGATACAGGACATGAAGGTCGCTCCCGAAGAGCGCTTCGAGGCGCAGCTGAAGCTCGCCAAGCTCCCGCGCAATTCTTCGAAGACGCGCATTCATCACCGCTGCGAAGTGTCGGGACGCCCGAAGGGCTATTACCGCAAGGTGCGCATGTCGCGCATCGCGCTTCGCGACATGTCGAATTTTGGCCAGATCCCTGGCATGACCAAGGCAAGCTGGTAAGGAAGGAAACAAGGATATGGCGATCACAGATCCCGTCGGCGATCTCCTGACGCGCATCCGCAACGGCCAGCTTCGTGGCACGGCGACAGTCAAGTCGCCCAATTCGAAGCTGCGCGTCCGCGTGCTGGATGTGCTGCAGGCCGAAGGCTTCATTCGCGGTTACGCGGAAGTCGAGATGAAGGGCGGCCGCAAGGAGCTCGAAATCGAACTCAAATATCACGAAGGCCGTCCGGTCATTCGCGAGCTGAAGCGTGTCTCCACGCCCGGCCGTCGCGTCTATGCCGGCGTGCAGGACCTGAAGCCGCATCGCCAGGGTCTTGGCCTTTCGATCATTTCGACGCCCCAAGGCGTGATGACAGACTCCACCGCGCGCGAGAAGAACGTGGGCGGCGAAGTTCTCTGTCAGGTGTTCTGAGGGCGAGGAGAGAAACATGTCACGTATCGGCAAGAAGCCGGTTCCTCTACCCAAGGGCGTTACCGCCTCGGTGGACGGCCAACTGGTCAAGGTCAAAGGCCCCAAGGGCGAGTTGTCCGTGAAGCTCGTGTCCGAAGTGGACGCGAAGGTAGACGAGCACGGCATCACCGTGACGCCGCATAAAGATATGGAGCGCGCGCGCCAGATGTGGGGCCTCAGCCGCACGCTGGTGAACAACCTCGTCGTCGGCGTGACCACTGGCTTTCAACAGAAGCTGGAGATCAACGGCGTCGGTTATCGCGCGGCGGTCCAGGGCAAGAACCTGAACCTGCAGCTCGGCTTCAGCCATGACGTCGCCTATCCGATCCCGGCCGGCATCACGATCACGGCCGAGAAGCCGACGCAGCTGACGGTGGCCGGAATCGACAAGCAACTGGTCGGTCAGGTCGCGGCCGAAATCCGCAACTACCGCCGTCCGGAGCCTTATAAGGGCAAGGGCGTGAAGTACGCGGAGGAACATATCCGCCGCAAGGAAGGCAAGAAGAAATGACCTCGAAGCTCTTTACGCGCCGCCGTTCGCGCACGCGCTACAAGATCGCTCAGACGGCCGATCGTCCGCGCCTGTCCGTGTTTCGCTCGGGCAAGCACATCTACGCGCAGGTCATCGACGATCTGAAAGGCGCAACCATCGCTTCCGCCTCGACCAACGAGAAGGAAAGCAAGGTCGCCAAGTCCTACAACACGGAAGCTGCGGTTTCCGTGGGCAAGAGGATCGCGGAACGAGCGGCCAAGGCCGGTGTGAAGCAGGTCGTGTTCGATCGCGGCGGTTGCATCTATCACGGGCGCATCAAGGCGCTCGCAGACGCTGCCCGCGAGGGCGGCTTGGAGTTCTGAGCATGGCACGTGAAGAAGGCAGTGGCGGCGAACGCCGGGGTCGCAGAGATCGTGATAATCGTCGTGACGATGATCGCGACAACGAATTCGTCGACAAGCTGGTTCACATCAACCGCGTTGCGAAGGTTGTGAAGGGCGGCCGCCGCTTCGGTTTTGCCGCGCTTGTCGTCGTCGGCGACCAGAAGGGCCGCGTCGGTTTCGGTCATGGCAAGGCGCGCGAAGTGCCGGAAGCCATCCGCAAGGCAACCGACGAAGCCAAGAAGTCGCTGATCCGCGTTCCGCTGAAGGACGGCCGCACGTTGCATCATGAAGTCCGCGGCCATCACGGCGCGGGCAAGGTCGTGGTTCGTCCGGCTCCCGCCGGTACGGGCGTGATCGCCGGTGGCCCGCTGCGCGCAGTGTTCGAAGCGCTTGGCGTTGGCGACGTCGTCTCGAAATCGCTCGGCACCTCGAACCCCTACAACATGGTGCGCGCGGTGTTCGATGCGCTCAAGAACCAGCAGAGCCCGCGCATGGTTGCCCAGCGCCGTGGCCGCAGCGTCGCCGAGATCATCTCGCGCCGCGAAGGCCAGAAGGGCGAGCAGGCGACCGCCTGATTGATTTTGCGCCTTTTGGCGCAGCGAAAGAGAAATGTGTGATGGTTGAGAAGAAGACAGCAGCGAAGAAGGCTCCGGAAAAGAAATCCGGCAAGACCGTCACCGTGCGCCAGATCCGCAGCACGGCGCGCAAGCCGAAGGAACAGGAAGCCACTCTGCGCGGCCTGGGCCTTGGCAAGATCCGCCGCGAGCGCACGCTGGAAGATACGCCGGCCGTCCGCGGCATGATCCGCGCGGTGCAGCATTTGGTTGAAGTCGTAGACGACAAGAAATAACTGGTTGGCTGGCGCGAACGCTGGCCGGCCATGACGAGGTTAAAATGAAGCTCAACGAAATCCGCAACAATCCCGGCGCGCACAAGCGCAAGGCCAAGGTTGGCCGTGGTTCGTCCTCCGGTCTCGGCAAGACGTCGGGCCGTGGTGTGAAGGGTGCGAAAGCGCGTACCGGCAATGCTGTATACGGCTTTGAAGGCGGCCAGATGCCGCTGCACATGCGAATGCCCAAGCGCGGCTTCAACAACATTTTCGCGAACGACTTCGCGGAAGTGAACCTGAAGGACCTGCAGCGCGCGATCGACAACAAGCGTCTCGACGCCAGTCAGAAGATCGACCCCGCCGCCATTCGGAAGGCCGGTCTGGCTAGCCGCAGCAAGGACGGCATCCGTCTGCTCGGCGATGGCGAACTGAAGGCGAAAATCGATATTACCGTCGCCGGCGCCTCGAAGTCCGCGAAGGAAGCGGTCGAAAAGGCCGGCGGTTCCGTTACGGTCACCTTCAAGAAGAAGGTTACGACCAACAAGAAAGGCGAGCCGGGAAAGCGCCAGACGCGCCGCAAGGAATCCGCCGAAAAAAGAGCCGCGCGCAAGGCCGGCTAATACCTATATACAGGGCACCCGCGCCGGCGCCCGCAGCGTTCATGGCACCGGCCGGGTTCAGGGAGTGAAGAATGCCCTCAGCGGCCGAACAATTCGCCTCGAACTTCAATTTCTCGTCGCTCTCCAAGGCAACGGAGCTGCGCCAGCGCATTCTGTTCACCTTGGGCGTGCTGATCATCGCGCGCTTGGGCACCTACATCCCGATGCCCGGAATCGACCCCACGGAACTGGCGCGCCAGCTCAATCAGCAATCTGGCGGCTTGCTGGACGTGTTCAACGTGCTGGCCGGCGGCGCGGTGCAGCGCATGGCGATCTTCGCGCTCGGCATCATGCCTTACATCTCCTCGTCGATCATTATTCAGCTGATGACGACGGTCATCCCCGAACTCGAAACCCTGAAGAAGGAAGGCGAGGCGGGCCGCAAGACGATCAACCAGTACACGCGCTACGGCACCGTTGGCCTCGCTGCGCTGCAGGCTTATGGCATCGCGCTCGGTCTTGAACACTGGGGCAATGTTGTCATCGATCCGGGCATGTTCTTTCGCATCACCACGGTGATCACCCTGACGGGCGGTACGATCCTGCTGATGTGGCTGGGCGAGCAGATTACCGCGCGCGGCGTTGGCAACGGCATCTCGCTCATCATCTTCACCGGCATCGTCGCGCGCTTCCCGACTTATATCGCGCAGACCTTCGAAGCGGGCCGCACCGGCGCGCTGGAGCCGATCGTTCTCATCGTGGCGCTCGTCGGCATGGTGGGACTGATCCTGGCCATTGTGTTCTTCGAGCGCGCGCAGCGCCGCCTCCTGGTGCAATATCCCAAGCGCCAGGTCGGCCAGCGCATGTTCGGCGGCGAAAGCTCGCATCTGCCGCTGAAGCTGAACGTCTCGGGCGTTATCCCGCCGATCTTCGCGTCGTCGATCCTGCTGATGCCGCTCACGATCGCGAACTTCAATTCGCAGAACATTCCGGACTGGTTGCAAACCATCGTGGCTTACCTGAACCACGGCCAGCCGCTCTATCTGGCGCTGTACGCGTTCATGATCATCTTCTTCTCGTTCTTCTACACCTCGATCATCTTCAATCCGGAAGAGACCGCGGAGAATCTGAAAAAATATGGCGGCTTCATTCCGGGCATTCGCCCCGGCAAGAAGACGGCGGAATATATCGACTATGTGCTGACGCGCATCACGGTGGTCGGCGCGATCTATCTGGCCGTCGTGTGCCTCATTCCGGAATGGCTGATCTATCGCTACAGCCTGCCATTCGCGCTGGGCGGCACATCGATCCTGATCGTCGTCAGCGTCACGATGGATACCGTCGCGCAGATACAGAGTCATTTGATCGCGCAGCAATATGAAGGTCTCATCAAGAAGGCCAAGTTGAGGGGATCGCGAAGGTGAATTTGGTCCTGTTCGGACCGCCGGGGGCGGGGAAGGGTACGCAGGCGAAAATTCTTCAGGAGAAACGCGGTCTGCCGCAGCTCTCCACGGGCGACATGCTGCGCGCGGCCATCGCCGCCGGCACAGAGCTTGGCAAGAAGGTCGACGCCATCCTCGCGAAAGGCGATCTCGTCTCCGACGACATCGTGATCGGCATCATCGCCGAACGTATCGACAAGCCGGACGCGAAGAATGGCGCGGTGTTCGACGGTTTCCCCCGCACCATTCCGCAGGCCGAAGCCTTGGACAAACTGCTCGCCAGCCGCGGCAAGAAGATCGACGCGGTGATCGAGCTCAAGGTCAATGACGCGATTTTGCTCGACCGGGTGAAGCAGCGCATCGCCCAGGGCCATTCCCGCCCGGACGACAATCCGGAAACCCTCAAAAACCGCCTGGCCGTCTATTACAAGAACACCGCGCCGCTGATCGCCTACTACAAAGCGCAAGGCAAAGTGGTAACGGTGGACGGCATGGCCCCCATCGCGGACGTGACCCAGGCGATCTCCAACGCCATCGACTCGAAGACCCGGAAAAAGGGCTTTTTCGCTCGGTTGTTCGGCTAGGGCCGCGCGGCAAGGAGCACCGGATTACCTTGCCAAATGAACCGCTTAACAGGTGTTGACTGGCGGTTTTCTATGAGTAATATCCGCGCCCTTGCGGCGACTCCACCCTCGTCAATCCGGCTGTTTTGGCCCTGAATTGGGGATGGGTTAGAGTTTGCCGGACGCGTAAAAGTAAACAAATTCAGAAGCTTATTCGAAGGATCGCTCCGTGGCACGCATCGCCGGCGTCAATATCCCAACCCAGAAGCGGGTCGAAATCGGCCTCCGCTATATCCATGGAATCGGCGCCGCGAAGGCGAAAGAGATCATGGAGAAGGTCGGCATCTCGCCCGATCGCCGCGTCTCCGATCTGACGGAATCCGAAATCATCCAGATCCGCGAAACGATCGACCGCGATTATCTCGTCGAAGGCGATCTGCGCCGCGAAGTGGCGATGAACATCAAGCGCCTGATGGACCTCGGTTCGTATCGCGGCCTCAGACACCGCAAGGGCCTTCCGGTCCGCGGCCAGCGCACGCACACCAACGCGCGTACGCGCAAAGGCCCCGCCAAAGCGATCGCCGGCAAAAAGAAAGTGACCAAGTAATCCGATGGCTGCTCCCGAGAAAAAAGGCGCCGGTCGCGCGCGCAAGAAAGAAAAGAAGAACGTCGTCGTCGGCGTGGCGCATGTCGCGGCCACCTTCAACAACACGATCATCACGATCACCGACACGCAGGGTAACGCGATCTCCTGGTCGTCGGCCGGCATGATGGGCTTCAAGGGCTCGCGCAAATCCACGCCTTATGCAGCGCAGGTTGCCGCCGAAGACGCGGGCAAGAAGGCTGTCGATCACGGCATGCGCACGCTGGAAGTGGAAGTCTCCGGTCCGGGTTCGGGCCGTGAGTCCGCGCTTCGCGCGTTGCAGGCCGTCGGTCTGACCGTGACGTCCATCCGCGATGTGACGCCGATCCCGCACAATGGCTGCCGCCCCCCGAAACGCCGCCGCGTCTAAGGAGCATCGGCCGAAAGTTTTTGAGAGCTTGGACTAACCCGTCGAACGAATGGGCGCGCTGCTCTCCGCGTCCGGGAAACGATGAGGAAAAAATTATGTTTCAGAAGAACTGGCAAGAACTGATCAAGCCGCAGAAGTTGAAGATTGAAGCCGGCCACGATGTCGGAAAATCGGCAACCATCACCGCGGAACCGCTCGAGCGTGGCTTCGGTCTGACGCTCGGAAACTCGCTTCGCCGCGTGCTGCTGTCGTCGCTGCAAGGCGCGGCCATCACCTCGATCTCGATCGAGGGCGTGTTGCACGAATTCTCGTCCATTCCGGGCGTGCGCGAAGACGTGACGGACATCGTCCTGAACGTGAAGCAGATCGCGCTGCGCATGCATGCGGAAGGCCCCAAGCGCCTTTCGCTGCGCAAGCAGGGCCCGGGCGAAGTGACGGCTGGCGATATCGCTGCTGTTGCGGACGTTGAGGTTTTGAACCCCGAACTTGTCATCTGCACGCTCGACGAGAAGGTCGATTTCCGCATGGAACTGACGGTCGCCAGCGGCAAGGGCTATGTCCCCGCCGATCGCAACCGCCCCGAAGATGCGCCCATCGGCCTGATCCCGGTCGACTCGCTGTTCTCACCGGTGAAGAAGGTCTCTTACAAGGTCGAGAACACCCGCGAAGGGCAGATCCTCGATTACGACAAGCTGACGATGACCGTTGAGACCAATGGCGCCGTCACGCCGGACAACGCGGTGGCCTATGCCGCGCGCATCCTGCAGGACCAGCTTCAGGTCTTCATCAACTTCGAAGAGCCGCGCGAGCGCGTTGCCGAAGAGGCCAAGCCCGATCTGGCGTTCAATCCGGTCCTCCTCAAGAAGGTGGACGAGCTGGAGCTGTCGGTGCGTTCGGCGAACTGCCTGAAGAACGACAACATCGTCTATATCGGCGATCTCATCCAGAAGACGGAAGGCGAGATGCTCCGCACGCCGAACTTCGGCCGCAAGTCGCTGAACGAGATCAAGGCCGTGCTCGCCGAAATGGGCCTGCATTTGGGCATGGAAGTGCCTGGCTGGCCGCCGGAAAATATCGAAGACCTCGCGAAGCGTTACGAGGACCAGTACTAATTCTTTTTGGGAAGTAGAGTGCCATGCGCCATCGTAACCAGGGCCGTAAGCTCGGCCGCACAGCGTCGCACCGCAAAGCCATGTTCGTGAACATGGCGGCGGCGCTGATCAAGCACGAGCAGATCACCACCACGCTGCCCAAGGCGAAGGAGCTTCGTCCGGTCGTGGAGAAGCTTGTGACGTTGTCGCGCCGCGGCGCCACCAATCTCCACGCGCGCCGTCAGCTGATCGCGCAGGTGGGCGACGAGGTGCAGGTGCAGAAGCTGTTCGATGTGATCGGCCCGCGCTATGCCAAGCGTCCCGGCGGGTACACGCGCGTTCTGAAGGCGGGTTTCCGTCACGGCGACAATGCCGAGATGGCCGTCATCGAATTCGTGGACCGCGACGTCGATGCCAAGGGCCAGGATTCCGGTCCGGTCATGGGCGCCGACGCGGATGAGGCCGCCGAGGCGTAATCCTCGCGCGCCGGCGATATGAAATAAGCGAGGGCGGCTGATAAGGCCGCCCTTTTGCGTTCAGGGAGCTGGGTATGAACTTCAGGATCATTGGCGCAACAGTTGCTGCAATAGCGGTTGCCAGCGGCGTCGCCTTCGCCTCGAACAAGGACCGCACGCCGTCCGTCATCGTGCCGCAGTCCATGATGCAGATGCAGCTATCCTTTGCGCCGGTGGTGAAGAAGGTCGCGCCCGCGGTGGTGAACGTCTACGCACGCGCCGTCGTTCAGCAGCAGGCCAATCCGCTCTTCGCCGATCCGATGTTCCAGCGCTTCTTTGGCATCACGCCGCAGATGCGCCAGCGCGTGCAGCAGTCGCTCGGTTCGGGCGTCATCGTGCGCGCCGACGGGCTGATCCTCACCAACAATCACGTCATCCAGGGCGGTCAGGAGATCGTCGTGGCACTGGCCGACAAGCGCGAGTTCAAGGCCAAGGTTGTGCAGGCCGACGCGCACCTCGATCTGGCGCTGCTGAAAGTGGACACCAAGGGCGAAAAGCTGCCGACGGTTGCTTTCGGCGACAGCGACAAGGTTCAGGTGGGTGATCTGGTGCTCGCCATCGGCGACCCGTTTGGCGTTGGCCAGACGGTGACGATGGGTATCGTCTCGGCACAGGCGCGCACGCAATCGGCATCGTCGGATGCTGTCTTTATCCAGACGGACGCCGCCATCAATCCCGGCAATTCCGGCGGCGCGCTAGTGACGACCGATGGGCGCCTCGCGGGCATCAATTCGTCGATCTATTCCAACTCCGGCGGCAATATCGGCATCGGTTTCGCTATTCCGTCCAATCTCGCCAAGCGCTTCGTGGAAGGTACGGCGAGCGGTGGTGCGTTCAAGATGGCGTGGTTCGGCGCAGATGGACAGCCGGTGACGGGACAGATCGCATCGACGGTCGGCTTGCCGCGCCCCGAAGGCGTGATCCTAAAAACCGTGTATCCGAATGGCCCGGCCGCAAAGGCGGGACTGAAAGTGGGAGACGTTGTGCTCGCCATCGATGGCAACGACGTGGATGACATGCAATCGCTTAATTACCGCATCACCACCCACAAGCCCGGCGACGCGCCCAGCCTCAAGATATTCGCCGACAAAAAGCAGCGCGATGTGGCCGTCACGCTCACCGCGCCGCCGGAAACCATGCCGCGCGCCGCTGCTACGATCGGCGGCCGCAATCCGCTGACCGGCGCGAAGGTCGAGAACCTCTCGCCGGCCGTCGCCGTCGATCTGAACATGGACGAAAGCGCCACCGGCGTGGTGATCACCGCGGTTTCGCCGGGAACGCCGGCAGCGGGTTATGGCTTCCAGCCCGGCGACATCGTGCGCGGCCTGAACAGCAAGGAAATCCACAGCGTCGCCGAGCTCGCCAGCGGCCTTTCCGCATCGCAAGGCCATTGGAGTCTTGTCGTAGACCGCGGCGGCAGCCGCCTGTCGCTGAGCGTGAATGGCTAGGCGGCGTCTCGCGCGTTATGTTGGCGCATGAGCGATCTGTTTGAAGCCGGTGGTTTGGACGAAGGCGCGCCGCGCCCGCTGGCCGACCGGTTGCGGCCGAAAACGCTCGCCGAGGTGGTCGGACAGGATCATCTGATCGGGCCGGAAGGTCCAATTGGCCGGATGGTGGCGCAGGGCCGCGCGCATTCTATCGTTCTGTGGGGGCCACCCGGCACCGGCAAGACGACCATCGCGCGGCTGCTCTCCACGCAGTTCAAGCTGCATTTCGAGCAATTGTCGGCGGTGTTCTCCGGCGTCGCCGATCTCAAGAAGACCTTCGAGGCCGCGCGCCAACGCCGCCGCGTGGGGCAGGGCACGCTTCTCTTTGTCGATGAAATTCATCGCTTCAACCGCAGCCAGCAGGATTCCTTCCTGCCGGTCGTCGAGGACGGAACGGTTATTCTCGTCGGTGCGACGACGGAAAATCCATCCTTCGAGCTGAACGGCGCGTTGTTGTCGCGCACGCAAGTTCTGGTGTTGCGCCGCCTCGACGATATGGCGCTGGAAACCTTGCTGCAGCGGGCAGAAGCGCACTATGGCGAGAAGCTAAAGCTCACCGATGATGCGCGGCAGATCTTGCGCGCGATGGCGGATGGCGACGGGCGCTATCTGCTTAATTTGGCGGAGGAAGTCGCGGCGCTGAAAGTGGTGAAGCCGCTCGACAGCGCGGGCCTCACCGCCGCCGTGCAGCGCCGCATGCCGCTCTACGACAAGAGCCGCGAGGAGCACTACAACATCATCTCCGCGCTGCATAAGTCGATCCGTGGCAGCGATCCGGACGCGGCGCTTTATTGGTTGGCGCGGATGCTGGCGGGCGGCGAGCAGCCGCTCTACATCGCGCGCCGCCTTGTGCGCGCCGCCATCGAGGATATCGGCCTCGCCGATCCGCAGGCCGTGGTGCAGGCACTGGCGGCGAAGGATGTTTATGACTTTCTTGGCTCGCCCGAAGGCGAGATCGCGCTGGCGCAGACCGTGATTTATCTCGCCAGCGCACCGAAATCGAACGCAGTCTATACCGCGCTGGGCGCCGCCAAGCGCGCGGCGCAGGAACATGGCTCGCTGATGCCGCCCGCGCATATCCTCAACGCGCCGACCAAGCTGATGAAGAATCTCGGCTACGGCAAAGGCTACGAATACGATCACGAAGCCGAGGAAGGCTTCTCCGGCCAGAACTATTTCCCCGAGGCGATGGAGCGTCAGGCACTCTACCAACCCCGTGATGTCGGCTTCGAGCGCGAAGTCCAGAAGCGGCTGGAATACTGGGCCAAACTGCGCGCCAAGCGGGCTCAAAAAGAGGAATAGCGCGGCGGAATCTGTTATATCCCGCGCCAGATAAACAACGGTTTCAACATGGCACCTATGATCCTTCTGGCCGTCGGCATCGGCGGCGGCCTCGGCGCGCTGCTTCGCTATTTCGTGGCAGGCGCTTTTCAATCCGCGGCATGGCCCGGCTATCCCTGGGGCATCTTCATCGTGAACATCACGGGCGGCTTCGTGATGGGGCTGATCGTCGAATTGTCGGCGCTCAAGATCAACCTGTCGCCGGAGATGCGCGCGTTTCTCACCACGGGCGTCCTCGGCGGTTACACGACTTTCTCGACCTTCTCGCTGGACAGCGTGCTTCTCATTGAGCGGGGAAATTACGGCAGCGCCGCCGTCTACATCGCCGGCTCCACATTGCTGTCGATCCTCGCGTTGTTTGCAGGACTCTGGATCGTGCGGGCAGCAGTCTGATGGCCAAGACGGTCCACGTTTCCAAAGACGACAACGATGTCCGCGTCGATCGCTGGTTCAAGCGCCATTATCCGGCGCTCTCACACGTCATGCTCGAAAAGCTGCTGCGCAAGGGCGAGATTCGGGTGGACGGCAAGCGCGCCAAGGCGAGCGACCACATATCCACAGGCCAAGTGCTTCGCCTGCCGCCGCAATTGGAATCCGTCCACAGCCGCGCCGCGGAACAACGCACAAAATCACGCACCACCCATCCACAGCCCCGTGAACAGGAGAGCAAAACCCTCGAAGAGGCTGTAATCTATATGGATTCCAGCGTCATCGTTCTCAACAAGCCCTCCGGCCTCGCCACGCAAGGCGGCTCCGGCCTAACCCGCCATGTGGATGGGATGCTGGGCGCGCTGATGTATGAGAAGCAGCAACGGCCCAAGCTGGTGCATCGCCTCGACCGCGATACTTCGGGCGTGCTGGTTGTGGCGCGCACAACGTCGGTCGCCGCGATGCTGTCGGAGTCGCTGGCCAAGCGCGATGCGCAGAAAATCTATTGGGCGCTGGTGAAAGGCGTGCCGAAGCAGAAGCGCGGCACCATCAAGCTGGCGCTGGCGAAAGAGGGCGGTCACGGCCCGCATGGCCGCGACGAGCGCGTCGTCGGCAAGGACATCAACGACGAAGACGCCAAATACGCGCTCACCGATTACGTCGTGGTCGATCAGGCGGGCGAGGAATATGCCTGGATCGCCGCCAAGCCGCTGACTGGCCGCACGCACCAGATCCGCGTGCATCTGGCCTCGCTGGGAACGCCCATCGTCGGCGATTTCAAATATGGCGCGGCGGCCTCGCGCGGCAAAGGCGAGATCGCGGACAAGCTGCATCTGCACGCCCGCTCCATCGACATCGAGCACCCGGGCGAGGGCCGCCTGCAGGTCACCGCGCCGCTGCCGCCACATATGGAGAAGTCGTGGAAATTCCTCGGCTTCAATGAAAGCGACGCGCGCGATCTGTTTGCGAAGCCGAAATCGAAGCGGAAATGAGTCTTTTAGGAGAATTAAAGCTGTCAGCAGTTCGCGCATTTCTTGGGCGTATTCATGCTGAGATGCGCGCCATCAAAATCTCAGCAGATGGCGAAACGATCACGGTCACTGTTTTTTTGAATCAGGCAGCAAGCGAATTAATTCGAGAGGACGTGTCTGAAGCAGCAACAGAGATCGTAGCCGATTTCCCTTGGTGCAACCGTATCAACGAACAATTTGAAGTTGTCACGGGTCCGTTACCACGAGAGGACGTAGTCAAATCCGGCTGGATTTATGAGCGCGCAGAAAAATGAAGCGGTTTTACAAAGACGTATCCATCGCGGAAGAGAACAGTTCGTTCCGCGTTCTGCTCGACGGACGCACCCTGAAGACACAGGCGAAGGCGACGCTCGCCATGCCAACCCGCACGCTGGCGGAGGCCGTTGCCGAAGAATGGCGCGCGCAGGGCGAAGACATCGATCCGCCGAACATGTTTCTCACCCGGCTCTGCTTCGCGGCGATAGACGGCGTGAAAGCGGATCGCGCGAAGGTCGCCGATCACGCGCTGTCTTACGGCGCGTCGGATTTGCTGTGTTACCGCGCGGAATATCCGGAGGAGCTTCACGAACGGCAGGCGGCAACATGGGATCCGCTGCTGGATTGGGCCGCGCAGCGTCATGGCGCGCGGCTGAAAGTTGCCCATGGCATCGTCTTCCATGAGCAGCCTACCAAAGCGCTCGCAGGGCTGCAGGAGGCGATTGACGCACAAGACGATTTCGCGCTTGCGGCGCTTCACAACGCCGCCACGATCACCGGCTCATTGGTGATCGCGCTGGCGCTTGTGGACGGCCATCTCACCGCGGAAGAAGCCTTCTCCGCCGCCACGCTGGACGATGCTTTCCAGTCGGAAAAATGGGGCACGGATGAGGAGGCGCAGTTGCGCCTGAAGCGCCTTGCCGCAGAGCTTTCCGCCGCGGAGCGCTTCCTGCGCCTCTTGGCTTGACCGGCCCGCTCAACCCCCACAATCTCCTGCCCGATTTGCATTTTTCACCGAGCGGGCCGCCATGAAACACATCCTCACCGAACTCGAAAAGCGCCGCGAGCGTGCCCGTGCTGGCGGCGGCGAGGCCCGCATAGAATCGCAGCACCGCAAGGGCAAGCTGACGGCCCGGGAGCGCATTGAGCTCTTGCTCGATACCGGCTCCTTCGAGGAATTCGATATGTTCGTCGAGCACCGCAACACCGATTTCGGCGCCGACAAGAACGTCATTCCCGGCGACGGCGTGGTCACCGGCTGGGGCACGATCAACGGCCGCATGGTCTATGTCTATGCCAAGGATTTCACCGTTTTCGGCGGCTCGCTGTCGGAAACCCACGCGCAGAAGATCTGCAAGATCCAGGACATGGC
>DASXHQ010000083.1:0-4244 GCA_036488415.1 Rhizomicrobium sp. | reverse complement strand
CCTGCGGCGTCCCCAGCTCACAATCTGGTCGTGGCAGATCACGAACCTTGGAGCACCGACTTCGAAGCAAGATCTTGCGAAGTTCCACCTGCATAACCCTTGATTTACTAATGAATTTGCGAATGCCCGCGCCGGGCTATGGACATGGTTACCGTCTGGTTATAGGGCGATGATCGGGCACTTTTCTCTACCAATCCCGCCTGGCATCGCCTTGATTCCACGTTTCCCCGCCGATACGGTCCGCGCCAATTCAAGCCGCGAAAGATTTGAAGCCAGCGATGGATGCTCTACCGCCCCATATGCGCCCGGAACGTTCGTTCCAGGGCCTGATCCTGACGCTGCAGCGCTATTGGGCGGATTACGGCTGTGTGATCCTGCAGCCCTATGACATGGAAGTGGGCGCCGGCACCTTTCACCCCGCGACCACCTTGCGGGCGCTGGGCCCCAAGCGCTGGAATGCGGCCTATGTCCAGCCGTCGCGCCGGCCGAAGGATGGCCGCTACGGCGAAAACCCCAACCGGCTGCAGCATTATTACCAGTTCCAGGTGATCCTGAAGCCGTCGCCGCCGGACATCCAGGAGCTTTATCTGAAATCGCTGGCCGCGATCGGTGTCGACTCTGGCTTGCACGACATCCGTTTCGTCGAGGACGATTGGGAGAGCCCAACGCTCGGCGCCTGGGGTCTTGGGTGGGAATGCTGGTGCGATGGCATGGAAGTGTCGCAGTTCACCTATTTCCAGCAGGTCGCAGGCGTCGAATGTGCGCCGGTCGCGGGCGAGCTCACCTATGGGCTCGAGCGCCTGGCGATGTATGTGCAGGGTGTCGACCGCGTCTATGACCTCAATTTCAACGGCCGCGACGGTGCCGAACGCGTCTCCTATGGCGACGTGTTCCTGCAGGCCGAGCAGGAATATTCGCGGCACAATTTCGAATATGCCGATACCGCGATGCTGTTCGAGCAGTTCAGGATGGCCGAGCAGGCCTGCCGCAAATATCTCGAAGCGGGCTGGCGCGAAGGCGGCAATCAGAGGGAGCATCTGATGGCGCTGCCGGCCTATGACCAGTGCATCAAGGCGAGCCACGTCTTCAATTTGCTCGACGCGCGCGGCGTGATCTCGGTGACCGAGCGGCAGAGCTACATCCTGCGCGTGCGCGAACTGGCGAAAGCCTGCGGCGAAGCCTGGGTCCATACCGAAGCGGGCAGGGCGACTGCGGACGCATCCCGGTGAGCCTGATTTTGAATTCGATGAGCGCTGCTCTGCTCCCCTCCCCCCGCTTGCGGTGGGGAGGGGTCGGGGGTGGGGGGTGGATGCCGCAGAAACCGCACCGAACCATTGATAAACGCGTGCCGCGCGCTCGCGCATTACGTCGCGACGCCACCGAAGCAGAAAAAAAGCTTTGGCAACATTTACGGCAAGCGCCATTCAAGCAACATCACTTTCGACGCCAAGCTACGATCGGTCCATGCTTTGCGGACTTCGCCAGCCATCAACTCAGAATTGTCATCGAAATCGACGGTGGCCAGCATTCTGGCAGTTCTGCGGACGATCAGCGAACCTCTTTTCTCCACGCCAGGGGCTATCGCGTTTTGAGGTTCTGGAATAACGACGTTCTGGCCAATACGTCAGGCGTTCTCTTGGCCATTGATACAGCCGTCAATGCCGCGATACCCCCCACCCCCGACCCCTCCCCGCCGCGCGCGGGGGGAGGGGAGTAAAGCAAATGCCCGACCTTCTCCTCGAACTCTTTTCCGAAGAAATTCCCGCGCGCATGCAGGCGAAAGCGGCGGATGATCTGCGCCGCATGGTCACCGACAAGCTTGTCGCAGAGGGGCTGGTCTATGAAGGCGCCAAGGCGTTCGCGACGCCGCGCCGGCTGGCGCTCACCGTGCACGGCATTCCGGTGCGGCAGCCGGATCTGAAGGATGAGCGCAAGGGGCCAAAAGTCGGTGCGCCCGAGGCCGCCGTTCAGGGCTTCCTCAAGGCGACCGGGCTTGCTTCGCTGGATGAAGCCAAGATCCAGTCCGATCCGAAGAAGGGCGATTTTTACGTCGCGCTGATCGAGAAGCCGGGCCGTGATACGCTCGAGGTGCTGGCCGAGTTCCTGCCGGTGATCATCCGCACCTTCCCATGGCCGAAATCGATGCGCTGGGGCGAGCGCTCGGCACGTCCGGGCGCGCTGCAATGGGTGCGGCCGCTGCATGCGATCGTCGCCACCTTTGGCCCCGAGACTGAAGAGCCCGATGTCGTCAAATTTTCCGTTGACGGCATCGAGGCAGGCCAGACTACCTATGGCCATCGCTTCATGGCGCCGGCCGCCATCAATGTGCGCCACTTCGAGGGCTATGAGGCGAAGCTCAAGGCGGCGAAGGTCGTGCTCGATGCCGAGGCACGCAAGGACATCATCCTTGCGGACGCCAAGCAGCTTGCTTTCGCCCAGGGCTTTGAACTGGTCGAGGATCAGGTGCTGCTAGACGAAGTCGCAGGTCTGGTCGAATGGCCGGTGGTTCTGATGGGCTCCTTCGACAAGGAATTCCTGTCAATCCCAGGCGAGGTGATCCGTGCCACCATCCGCAACAACCAGAAGTGCTTTGTGGTCAGCGATCCCAAAACGGGCAAGCTGACCAACAAGTTCATCCTCACTTCCAATATCGAGGCGAGCGATGGCGGCAGGGCGATCGTCGCCGGCAACGAGCGCGTGATCCGCGCCCGGCTGTCGGACGCAAAATTCTTCTATGAGACCGATCTGAAAACGAAGCTCGAAGATCGCCTGCCGAAATTCGAGCAGATCGTGTTCCACGAAAAGCTGGGCACCCAGGCCGAGCGTATCCAGCGCATCGAACGGCTGGCTGCAGAGATCGCGCCACTGGTCGGCGCTGATGTCGAGAAGGCAAAGCGCGCGGCGCATCTGGCGAAGGCCGATCTGCTCACTGAAGTCGTCGGGGAGTTTCCCGAGCTGCAGGGCTTGATGGGAAAATATTACGCGCTGGCACAGGGCGAAGATGTTTCCGTCGCCGCGGCCAGCGAAGAGCACTACAAGCCGCAAGGCCCGAATGATCGTGTGCCGACCGATCCCGTGAGTGTGGCGGTCGCACTTGCCGACAAGATCGATACGCTGGTTGGTTTCTGGGCGATCGATGAGAAGCCGACGGGGAGTAAGGATCCCTATGCGTTGCGGCGTGCGGCCTTGGGTGTAATTCGCATTGCGATTGAACGCGAGATTGATTTGTATCCGCGCGGTCTGCTCGAAACGCGGATCAGAAGAGTTCGCCCGGATCTTTCTGATGTCGCGATCTCCGAAATCGGCGATTCTTTCCAGGGCTTCTTTGAGGACCGCCTTACTGTTCAGCTTCGCGATCAGGGCGCCCGACATGATCTCGTTCAAGCTGTGCTTGAGCTAGGCGGCAAAGAAGTTGGTCTTTTATCCATTGTTCGTCGCGTCGAGGCGCTTGGCAAATTTCTCGATAGCGGGGACGGCAAGAATCTGCTCGCCGGCACCAAGCGCGCCAGCAACATCCTCTCCATCGAAGAGAAAAAGGACAAGCGCCGCTTCGACGGCGCACCGGATGCCGCGCTCTATAAGCTCGATGAAGAAAAGGCGCTGGCAAAGGCGATCGATCAAGCGAAGTCAGAAGCGGGCGCCGCCGTCGCCAGGGAAGACTTCGCGGCCGCGATGAGCGCGATGGCCAAGCTGCGGCCAGCGGTGGATGCGTTCTTCGACAAGGTCAAGGTCAATGACGATGATCCGAAGGTGCGCGAAAATCGCCTGAAGCTTCTCAACGAAATCCGTGCGGCGACGCGCGCAGTTGCAGACTTCTCGAAGATCGAGGGTTAAGTTGGCATGTGAAAGGCCCCACCCGGCGGGGCTTCCGGGCGGGGCTTTCACATCCAGTCGCCGCGCTTTAGCGCCTGGACACCACTCGACTTGCCGTTACTCAACGACCTGAACGATGCGGCGCGTGCGCGGCTCGACCAGGATCGTTTCGCCGTTCACCACCGTGTAGCGATAGGGCGTCACGCCGTAGCTTTGCGGCACGTCGTAGTAGGTGACGCCTGCCTCAGGCAGGATGCCGCCCACGACCACGGGGCCGGGGACCGTGTAGTTCGGCACGCGTTCGCGGACTACATATTCCCGGAACGCCGGACGTTGCTCGACCGCGATGCCATCGACACCGTCGTCAACGACCGCAGGGGCGCCGCGCACAACTCCCGTCGTGATCACGCTCTGTGCTTGAGCCGCAACTG
>DASXHQ010000063.1:0-16248 GCA_036488415.1 Rhizomicrobium sp. | reverse complement strand
CCCCACCCGAAAAATTCTTCGCGTCCGTTCGCTGTCGCTCTCGGACCTCAGAATTTTGTCGACCTCCCCGCAAGGGGGGGGTGATTTTTATTTCATGTGTCACAGCTTCAATGTTTCCAACATGGCACGGGCCGCGGCCTGTTCCGCATCGCGCTTGGAACCGCCCTCGCCCGTCACCGGCTCTTGGCCGGCGACGCTGACTTCCACCGCAAAGCGCGGCGCGTGGTCGGGTCCTTCGCGCTTGATAAGCTTGTAGACGGGGGCAACGCCACCCTTTTTTGCCTGCGACCATTCCTGCAATGCGGTTTTGGCGTCGCGCATGTCGTGGCTGAGGCCGGCGAATTGCTCGTCCCAATTCTTCTCGATGAAATCCCGCGCCACGGCGAAGCCACCATCGAGATAGAGCGCGGCGATCACCGCCTCGCAGGCGCCGGCCAAAATGGCGGCCTTCTTGCGCCCGCCGCTGGCGACTTCCGAATTGGCGAGAATGAGATAATCGCCCAAACCCACCTTCTCCGCCGCGCGCGCGCAGGCTTCGCTGCGCACCAGCGCGTTGAGCTTCAGGGCGAGAATGCCTTCGGCGTCTTCTGGAAAGAGATGATGCAGCTTGTCCGCAATGACGAGGCCCAGCACGCGGTCACCCAGAAATTCCAGCCGCTCGTTGGACACAATGCTGCTGGCGCTGGCATGCGTCAGCGCGCGCGTGAGGAGGTCTTTGTCCTTGAAGGTGTAACCGAGGCGCGTTTCGAGTTCGCTCAAGGCGTCAGTCGATGAACGTGAACAGTCGCGAATAGCGGACTGCCCAGGGCCATTTCCAGAATTCCCAGATATGCGCGCTGCCATCGGTGGAGAAGAAGCGCAATTCGGCCTTGCCGACAAGGTTCTCGGCGGGAACGTAGCCCACGGAACCGCGGCTATCGTCGGAATTGTCGCGGTTGTCGCCCATCATGAAGTAATGGCCGGGCGGGACCACGAACACATCGGTGTTGTCGGCAGGGCCATCGGAATAGCGGTCGAGCGTAAGGTAAGACTTCCCGTTCGGCAGCGTCTCTTTGTATTGCGGCACGTGATAGGTGATGCCGTCCACACTTTCGACATAATCCTGCACGCGCACGCGCGGCACGACCTTGTCGTTGATGTAGAGGCGGTCGCTGATCATCTGGATGCGATCGCCCGGAAGGCCGATCACGCGCTTGATGAAATCGGTGGATGTGTCGCGCGGATATTTGAACACCACCACGTCGCCGCGCGTGGGATCGGAACCGAAGACTCGCCCGCTGAACGGGCCCAGGCCAAAGGGGAAGGAATAGCGGCTGTAGCCGTAAGCGAATTTCTCGACGAAGAGATAATCGCCGATCAGCAAGGTGCCTTCCATCGAGGCGGAGGGAATGTTGAACGGCTGGAACAGGAAGGTGCGGATGACGAGCGCGATGAGCAGCGCGTAGACGACGGTCTTGACCGTTTCGATCCAGCTCTCGCCTTCCGGCTGTTTCGCGGCAGGCTTCTCGGAAGATTCGGTCGTTTCGTTCAAATCCTGCGTTCTGTTTTCCAGTTCCGCTTCGACCGCCGGCGTCGGCGCCAGCGGATCGGCGGAAGGTTCCGTCTGCGGCGGATCGGACGAGACGGGCTCGGGCGCATCGGGCGCCACATAATCCGGATGACCCGGCTTGATATGAACGGGGTCGCGCGAAGACGAATCCGGAGTGCTCATCGCTGTTTCAGTCTCATCATTTGTCCGGAAGGAACCGGAGGGGGCGCGCCGGGTCAAGGCGGAACCTGGATTTAAGCTTTATTGCCCGAATTCTGCGGCGATATGGCCACAGCAGAAATGATAACAATGGCCTGCGCCAACGGGAAATCGTCGGTGATGGTCAAATCGATGACAGGGGTATGACCTGCTGGCGTTATTTCGTGAAGCCGCTTTAACGCGCCGCCGGTGAGCTTCATGCTCGGCTTACCGCCGGGAAGATTGACCACGCCCATGTCGCGCCAGAACACGCCTTTGCGAAGACCGGTGCCGAGCGCTTTCGAACATGCTTCTTTGGCCGCGAAGCGCTTGGCGTAGCTGGCGGCGCGTTGCGCGCGCTTATCGGACTTCGCTTTCTCGACATCGGTGAAGATGCGGTTGAGAAAACGATCGCCGAACCGCTCGATGGATTTGTCCACGCGGCGAATGTCGATGAGATCGGAACCGAGACCGAGGATCATTGCGAACCGGCCAACGCTGGGCGAAGCCCAGCAGTCCAATTTGCACGCGGAGGCGCGGAGGCGCGGAGTTCGCGCTTTTTCTCCGCGTCTCCGCGACTCCGCGTGAGATTTTCATTTTTCATGAACGGGCCTCATCCATCAGGAGGCGCATCTTTCGGATTGACGCTTCTAGCCCCACGAAAATCGCTTCGCCGATCAGGAAATGCCCGATGTTCAACTCGCGGATTTCGGGAATGGCGGCGATGGGCTTCACGTTGTCATAGGTCAGGCCGTGGCCGGCGTGAACCTCCAACCCTATGGACGCGCCATAGGCGGCGGCTTCGCGCACTTTCTCCAACAAACGCGCTTCTTTTTTATTTCCGGCAAAGCCTGCTTCCGCATAAGCGCCCGTGTGCAGCTCGACGACCGGCGCTCCGAGCGATTTGCTGGCGTCAAGCTGCGCGCGATCCGGTTCGATGAACATGGAGACACGGATGTTCGCGTTGCTGAGCCGGCGCACCAATGGCGCGAGGCGATTGTGCTGGCCCACGGCGTCGATACCGCCTTCGGTCGTGCGCTCCTCGCGCTTCTCCGGAACGATGCAGGCGGCGTGCGGCTTGGCGCGCAATGCGATGGCCACCATCTCGTCCGTCGCCGCCATTTCGAAATTGAGCGGGATCTTCAATCCGCGCGACAGCTTCTCGATATCCTCGTCGGAGATATGGCGGCGATCTTCGCGTAGATGCGCCGTGATGCCGTCCGCCCCCGTCTCCTCCGCCATCTTCGCCGCGCGCATCGGATCGGGATAAGCGCCGCCGCGCGCATTGCGGACCGTCGCCACATGATCGATGTTCACGCCAAGGCGGAGAGGAACGATTGAATTCATCGCGGATCTTCCGGCCCAACAAAAGCAACTATTCCAAAGTGGGGGCCGTAGCCTTCCTTCTGAAACAGAGTGAGAACTTTCGCCACATCTGCATATTTTGCCGTCGCATCTGCCTTAAGACGGATTTCGGGTCGTGGCTTTTGTTTCTCTAACGCACGAATCTTATCTAGCAGTTGGTCCTCGCTGAGTTCCGGACCATTATCAAAACGTACATGACCGTTATGCAAAATATATAGCGCTAGAGGTTTGCTTTGCGCCCATGAGCAATTAGCTGCCAACGCAAAGAGTATCAGCGCGGTGGCTAGATTTTTCACGCCAATCCTCTACTGCCGGGCTTGTAGCCCCTTGTGCCCTGAAGATGGGGTGGGAGTTTGTTTGCTTCCCACGCCGGGAACTTCACGGTCGCCAGCGGCACGAACTTCACGCCGAGCTTTGCCTTGCCGCCAGAGCGGTCGATTAGGCAGGCGGCGGCCACCGGCTTGCCGCCCGCCTTGCGGATCGCGTCCAGGCATTCGCGCGACGACAATCCCGTCGTCACGATGTCTTCCACCATCAGCACCGGCTGGTTCTTCTTCAGCTCGAAGCCGCGGCGCAAAGTGAACTCGCCATCCTGCCGCTCGACATACATCGCGGGCAGATTCATCTGACGGCCCATCTCATAACCCGGAACGATGCCGCCCACGGCAGGCGAGATGATCGCGGTGAAGTCTTGGCTCACCTCTGCACGCACTTTCGCGGCCAGCGCCTTACACAACTTCGCGGTGATCTTCGCGTTCTGAAAAACGAGCGCCTTCTGCAGGAACACGTCCGAGTGCAATCCGCTCGACAGAATAAAATGTCCGCGCAGCAATGCGCCGGCTTTCTCGAATTCCTTCAGAACCTGTTCGGGTGTCACGCGACTTCGCTCGTCTTTTCTGCGGACTCATCGGGTCCGCGCACGCGGTCGACCGATTCGACCACCGCGTTCACGCGTAGCGCGCCGAGGATATTCTGCAAATGCGCCAGATCGCGCACTTCGATGTCGACCTGGAATTCGAAGAACAGCGGGTTCCGATCCGTCACCTTCATGTTGAAGATGTTGCCGCCATTGTTGCCGATCACCGTCATCACCGCGCCCAGCGAGCCCGGCACGTTCTTCACCCGCACCGCGACGCGCGCCAGCGATGCGCCCGCGGCGTGGCGCCCCCAGGACACATCGAGCCAGTCGTCCATCTGGTCCTGCGCCCGTTCCAGCTCGGCGCAGTCGATGGTGTGGATGACGACGCCCTTGCCCGGCATGCGCAGACCGACGATGCGGTCCCCCGGTAGCGGATGGCAGCATTGTCCCAGCGAATAGGAGATGCCTTCCGTCAAGCCCTGAATCGAAACCGGCTTGTGGCTCTTGCCGTCGTCACCGACGCGGCGGCGCGCCGAATCTTTTGTCAATTCCGGGAAGATCGCCTCGAACACATCCTGCGGGCGCAGCGCGCCACGGCCGATTTCGGCATAGACGTCCTCTGCCTTGGAAAGCCGCAGCTTCTTGGCGACGGCGCCGATGGCCTTCTCGGTCAATTCCTGCTTTTCATCGGCAAAAGTCTTTTCCAGAATCTTGCGGCCGAAATTGACGTGCTCGTCGTGCCGCGCATGCTTCAGGTAACGGCGAATTTCCGCGCGCGCGCGGCCGGTGACGACGAACTGCTCCCACAAGGGGGACGGCGCGGAGCCTTTCTGGCGAATGATTTCCACCTGATCGCCATTCTTGAGCGGCGTGTGCAGCGGCACATGCACGCCGTTCACCTTCACGCCGACAGTCTGGTTCCCCAAATCGGTGTGCACCTGATAGGCGAAATCGATGGGCGTGGCGCCGCGCGGCAGCGAGATCAGATCGCCCTTGGGCGTGAAGCAGAAAACCTGATCCTGATACATGTTGAGCTGCGAGTTCTCGAGGAACTCCTCGGCGCTGTCGCCCTTCTCCAGCAGATCGACCATGTCGCGCAGCCACGCCAGCGCCGCATCCGTGGCCTCGCCTTCGATGTGCTCGCGATAGCGCCAATGCGCCGCCACGCCGCGCTCGGCGATCTCGTGCATTTCCTGCGTGCGGATCTGCACTTCGACGCGCTGCTGCTCCGGCCCGATCACCGTGGTGTGGATGGAGCGATAGCCGTTGGTTTTGGGGTTGGAGATGAAATCCTTGAACCGCTCCGGGATCATGCGCCAGGTCTGATGCATCACGCCCAGCGCGCGATAGCAATCCTCCGGTGTCTTCACGATCACGCGGAAGCCGAAGATGTCCGAAAGCTGCTCGAAATTGAGCTGCTTGTCTTTCAGTTTGCGCCAAATCGAATAAGGCCGTTTCGCGCGGCCATAGACCCAGGCCTCGATGCCGTGTTCGGCTAGCGCGCGCTTGATCGCGTCGGCAATGCGGCCCACGCGCGTGCCGCTCGAAGCATCCAGCCGCGCCAGCCGCGTAACGATGGAGTTGCGCGCTTCGGGATTGAGCTCTGCGAATGCGAGGTCTTCCAGCTCCTCGCGCATGTTCTGCATGCCGATGCGGCCGGCCAGCGGCGCGTAGATGTCGACGGTTTCCTGCGCGATGCGGCGGCGCTTGTCCGGCTTGTCGATGTGATTGAGCGTGCGCATGTTGTGCAGCCGATCGGCCAGCTTCACGAGAAGCACGCGGATGTCGTTGGACATCGCCAGCATCAGCTTGCGGAAATTCTCCGCCTGCTTGGTGCGCTCGCTGAAGAGTTCGAGCTGCGACAGCTTGGTTACGCCATCGACGAGATTGGCGATCTCCTCGCCGAAATTCTCCTTCACGTCTTCGATGGTGACGTAAGTGTCTTCGACAGTGTCATGCAGCAGCGCGGTGACGATGGTCGGCACGTCGAGCTTCAGCTCGGTGAGGATGGCAGCGACTTCTAGGGGATGGGTGAAATAGGGATCGCCGGACGCGCGGAACTGTTTTCCATGCGCCGTCATCGCATAGACATAGGCCTTGTTTAGGAGCGCCTCGTCGGCGTCGGGGTCATAAGCTTTCACCCGGTCCACAAGCTCGGTCTGCCGCATCAGCTTGCGCGGTCTGGCCCGGGGCAGCGCCGAAGAGATGAGGGAGAGAGCCGCCGATACGACTCCCCGCGCTCCGGACGGCTGCCCAAGCTCCGCCGCCGGCGAAGAGTGAATCTCACCCTGCGCCGCAGCTTTGTTTTCGCCGGGCCGCGTCGGAACGCTCATTGTTCCGACATTATATAACAATTTTGCGGGCTTGGCGCGATTCGCTGAGAGCAAAAACGAAGGGCGGCCCGATGGACCGCCCTTGGAAATTCCCTATCCGGGGCAGGATTACTCCTCGTAATCGCCTTCCGGTTCCGGCTGCGGCTCGGCGCGGCGCTGGGCTTCGGAGGTGAGCGCGCGAAGCAGCTCTTCTTCCGTCACCTGACGGGCCTGCACGTCCTCGCGCACATCCTCTTCGGAGGGCTGCGCTTCCGGCTCGTCCACTTCGGCGTGCTTCTGGAGGGACTTGATGTATTCCTCCTTCGCCTCATCCGGCTTGATTTCCTTGGCCGCGATCTCGCGCAGGGCGACGACGGGGTTTTTATCCCGGTCGCGGTCGACGAGAGTCTCCGCGCCGCCCGAAAGCTGACGGGCGCGGAAACCCGCGACCAGCACCAGATCGAACCGGTTCGGGATCTTGTCCACGCAATCTTCAACGGTAACGCGCGCCATCAGGAAGTCCTTATATGTTCAATTTCAAAGGGTTAGACCGAAGCAGGAGTCCTGCCCTTCGGAAGGCGGCGGACATTATATAAACGCGCGGCCCCAGACAAGGGTCCCGTTATTTTCGCTCCGACAAGGCCCGCGCTGCCTCCACGAACTCGCTGGGCATCATCACCACGGTCATCGTGTTTTGTTCGGCGCCGATTTCGGTCAGCATTTGCATGCGGCGCAGTTCCAGCGAGGCCGGCGTCTTCATGATTTCGTCCGCGGCTTCGCGCAGCTTCAGCGCCGCCTCGTGCTCGGCTTCGGCCTTGATGATGCGCGCCCGCTTCTCACGCAGGGCTTCGGCCTCCTGCGCCATCGCCCGCTGCATGGAGGCGGGAATTTCCACGTTCTTCATTTCGACGTTCTGCACTTCCACGCCCCAGGCCTCCGTCACCTGATCGACGCGGTCCTTGAGCAGGCCCGCCATTTTCTCCCGCTCCTTGAGAACGTCGTCCAGCGAGTGCTGGCCGATGATGTTGCGCAAGGTGGTCAGCGCCACCTGGATCACCGCGTTGCGCACATTCTGCACTTCGATGATGGCGTGTTCGGGCTGCACGATCCGGTACCAGATCACGGCATTGGCCTTCACCGGCACGTTGTCCTTGGTCATCGCCTCCTGCTGCTCCACGCCGTCGGTGAAGACGCGCATGTCCACTTTCACCGCGCGCTCGATGCCGAGCGGAATGATCCAGAAGAGGCCCGGACCGCGCGTGGCGGTATAGCGCCCGAAGCGGAAGACCAGCGCGCGCTCATATTGCTGCGCGATGCGAAAGCCGGTGAAAAGAAGGAAGGCAACAACGAGGACGATGACAAGGCCGGCCATGAGGCAACTCCGAAGAGAAACGGCACCCTAGAGATAAGCACCATGCGAGCATTTTGAAAGCCATTCGGTTCCGGGCCAGGATGCGAGGACGGTCGAGGTGGGGGTGAAGATGAGACTTTCCGAGCGCATTCTGGGCGGGGTGCTGATTCTGGCCGCCGCCGTCACCGCTTTCTACTGGTGGAGCTACTTCACCGGCGGCGATGTGATGGTGCTGAAGGACCGCTGGTACACCGCCTTCGAATCCAGCTTCCCGGTGGCGGATGGCTGGATGGCGCTGTGCTCCGCGCTCGCCGGCGTGGGCTTCTTCTTCGGCGGCCGTGCGGCTCCCCTCTTCGGATTGATGGCCGCGTCCGCGATCCTCTATCTCACCGCGATGGACATCACCTTCGATGTCGAGAACCACATGTACGCGATGGCGGCGACGAACGACGCGATGAAGTTCGAAGTTTTCATCAACGTCACCTGCCTCATCTTGGGCGTGTGGACGCTGGTGGTTTCGTGGCGAAAGCTAAACTGACGGCTCCGCTGTTTTCGCGGCAACGTGATCCTTATGCGCCGCGATCAACGGCTGCGCGCGCAGCCAGGTGGTGAAGGCACGTGCGAACAGCATCGCCGCCGAAAGCAAGATGCCCGCATCCGTCCATCCCATGATCGACGCCGGGCCGCTATGCGGCGCATGGGGAATGGGCGAGTCCGGTATGTAACCTGCGGCGCTGAACGGCGAGCCGTTGACGTCCGGCAGCAGGAATTTGAGCCCGAACTTCGCCGCGAACAGCGCCAACACAACGATGGTGCCGACAGGCGTCGCCTTGCTGGTGATCACGCCCGTGTCGTAGTCGATGGAGAATTCCTGATGATGGGCGGAGAGGAACCCGACAACCAGTCCACCCATCACCGCCGCGATATCGACGGGAATCCACAACAGCCAGGGCGACGGCATCGGCGCGGACCACAAGGTGAGCGCGGTCACGATGATGACGAACGCCGGAAAATAGAAAACGCGGTTGACCTTCACCTTGCGCGGTTTGTTGTTCATCAGCCGCCGCCCCATGATCAGGATGACGACGAGCGGCAGGATGTAGGGACCCAGTTCTTTCATCATCGCGGGATTCGTGTCGTGTCTACGCCCGAGCCTTTTAGCACAAAGTTCCGGATATTTGAGCCGCTGCGTTAAATGGGCTTAACGGCATCCCGTTCCGCCGTAGGTATTGCGGTGAGCAATTCATCGATCGACTTGCCGGAAACCGGGTGCCGCCAATCCGGCGCGATGTTCCGCAGCGGGATCAACACGAAGGCACGGCTTTCCATGCGCGGATGCGGCAGCACAGGCGGCCCCTGCTCCACTCGCCCATCGTAATCCAGGATATCGAGATCGAGCGGGCGCGGTGCGTTGCGCGTGTCGCGCACACGGCCGAACGCGGTTTCCGTTTGGTGAAGACAATCGATCAGTTCCGAAGGTGAAAGTTCCGTCATGACGCGCGCAACCGCGTTCACGAACATGGGATCGGACGGATCCGGCCACGCCGGCGTGCGATAAAAACGCGAAACTGCAACCGGCGTGACGCCATTCCCGGCCAGATGCGCAAGCGCCGCGCGCAACGTCGCGGACGGATCGCCCGCGTGCGAAGGAAGATTGGAACCTAGCGCAATCAAAATCATGCGGACATTTTCTGTTTTCACTTGAACATAACGATTGAAGGCATAGAACAAGAGTGCCGCCGGGGGATTACCGAAGAGGCGGCATTGATTGCGTGCCCGCGTAATTTGAAAGGATATAGCATGTTGTTCTACCCACAGGAGAAGCTTGCCCTGTTCATCGATGGCGCCAATCTCTATGGCGCCGCCAAAGGCCTTCAGTTCGATATCGACTACAAACGCCTGCTCGAGCTTTTCGCGCGCAAGGGCATTCTCGTCCGCGCATTCTATTATACGGCGGTTGCGGAGAACGAGGAATTCTCGCCGCTGCGCCCGCTGGTCGATTGGCTGGACTACAACGGCTTCTCCGTCGTCACCAAGCCGCTCAAGGAATTCACCGACGCACAGGGCCGCCGCCGCGTGAAAGGCAATATGGACATCGAGCTGGCCATCGATGTGATGGAGATGGCCGATCAGGTCGATCATATCGTGATCTTCTCCGGCGACGGCGATTTCCGCCGCCTCGTCGAAGCTGCGCAGCGCAAAGGGCGCCGCGTGAGCGTCGTCTCCACCATCCGCTCGCAGCCGCCGATGGTGTCCGACGACCTGCGTCGTCAGGCCGACAACTTCATCGAGCTGGAAGAGCTCAAGCCCATGATCGCCCGCGAAGGCGGCCCGCGCGCCGCGAATGCCCGCGACCACGAGCATCATCACCCGACTTACGCACAGAGTGCTTAAAGCCATCGCCTCCCCCTTGTGGGGAGGCCGACAAATTCGCAGCGCAGCGAAGAATTTTCGGGTGGGGGGTGCGGTTCGCACCGCTTTCCCCCCACCCGGATCGCTTTGCTCTCCGACCTCCCCACAAGGGGGAGGTGATTTGGCGCCGATAGACTGCTCTATGGTGCATGCTATGCATCCAGACTCAGAGCCACCGCAAGACTGCCCGCTCTGCCCCCGGCTTGCGTCTTTCCGCGCGGCCAATCGCGTGAAGTTTCCGGATTACTTCAACGATCCGGTGCCGACCTTCGCCGCGCCGCATGATGTGCGGCTGCTGATCGTTGGCCTCGCGCCGGGGCTTCACGGCGCGAACAAGACAGGCCGACCTTTCACCGGCGATTGGGCGGGCGATCTTCTCTATGCAACTTTGCTGAAGCACGGCCTCGCGCGCGGCGAATATCACGAGCGCGCGGATGATGGTTTGCAGCTTGTCGATTGTGCCATCGCCAACGCAGTGCGCTGCGTGCCGCCGGAGAACAAGCCGCTGCCGTCGGAGATCAACACCTGCCGCCAGTTCCTCACCGGACAGATCGACGCGTTCCCCCATCTGCGCGCCATCCTCGCGCTGGGCAAGATCGCGCATGACAGCGTGTGCAAGGCGCTCGGCGCCAAGCTCAGCGCGCATCCGTTCAAGCACGGCCAACGCTACCGCGTCGGCAAGCTCTCGCTGGTGTCGAGCTATCATTGCTCGCGCTACAACACGAACACCGGCGTCCTGACGCCGGAAATGTTTGACGCCGCAGTCAAGGAAGCCAAGATCGCGGCGATGCCGCAGATCTGAGCGATATATCTTGTATTAGCCCTCGCCCCCTTTAAGGGGGAGAGGGTTGGGTGAGGGGGCCTCTCCGCCTCAACGATCTCAACAATTTTATGCGCGGAACCAAAGAGCGGAATTGTTTTCGTACCGCGTCTGCGGCAAACACCCCCTCACCCTGCCCTCTCCCCCACATGCGTGGGGGCGAGGGTGATTTTGAGACCGCAAATGATTGAGATCATTGCCTTCGAGCATTTGAACACCGCGCAACGCGCGCAAGCGGCGGATATTCTACATCGCGCCCTCGCCCACATGAAGTCCGCTTATTCGCAGGAGGAAGCGGCGGCGGAAGTGGCGAAGTACGATGAGGAGGACCGCAACGCCTTCGCGGCGCTGGAGAACGGCAAGGTCGTCGGCTGGATCGGCGTGATCTTCTCTTACGACCACGCCTGGGAGCTGCATCCGCTGGTCGTCGATCCGGCGCATCAGAAGTCCGGCGTCGGCACCGCGTTGCTCGCGCATCTGGAAGATTATGCGCGCAAGGACGAGGTGCTCACGCTCTATCTCGGCACCGATGACGATTACGGCGGCACCAACCTGTCGGGCATCGACCTGTTCCCCGATCCACTGGCGAAGCTTGCCGCCATCCAGCCGGTGAAAGGCCACCCCTTCACCTTCTATCGCAAGCTCGGCTTCTCAATCGCCGGCGTCATCCCCGACGGCAACGGCTTCGGCCAGCCCGACATCATGATGGCCAAGCGGATTTAGGCGGCGCCCCGGCTGGTAGTGTTTTAATTTGAATACTGCAGTACCTGAACAATTCCGTACCACACACTGAAAATGCCGAACGCACCCATCGAAACTACGCCCCAAACGAAATAGCCCGGATGATCTTTTCGCGGAAGCCAATCGGGCAATAGCTTGCCCCATCGCGGGACCATTGCCTTGCCTGTCGCGATTTGAGCGCCGCTGACGACGAGGCCGAACACGCCCATTGCGATAATCTCCCAACCCCTCTGGAGAAGATTGATAGTTGTCATCGCGATGTTAGCTCCACCAATTCCTGCAACGCTCATAGCCTATCAGAAGCGACTCCTGCCCCTTGGCTTAAACATTATTTTCCTACCCCCCTTGCAAATAGCCCTGCAAAGGCTCTATCTAGGTCTAGAACATTTGGAGAACATTCGATATGCCTGCCGCCGCCCAATCCACCTCCATTTCCCCCGCCGTCGCCGCGTTCTGGCGGCGAAATGCATCGGGCGACGCGAAAAAATCCCGGATCAATCAACCGGGTATTATCGATATAAAACAGTATCTTAAGCAAAAACGGCCGAAATTATCCAGCAAAATCAAGGCGGGCGCCCCGAAGGGCAATCGCAATGCCGTCACGATGGGATTGCACACCCAAGTTGCGGTTGCGCGCCGCCGCGAGGTCCGGGAGATGGTCGCAAAGATGAAACTCCTAACCGCGCAGGTCCGTGCCTCAACCGCGCGCAAGGAAGCGAAGATCACGCAGATGCTGCTGCGCGCGGGGCTGCCGCGCCGCTCCATCTGGTTTTGCGAATAATAAGAGACAGCCCAAGCAAACCTTCGTGAAACGGAAGGAGGGGGAGAGGGAGGGGGTCACTGCATGAGTGTGAAAACGACTGCTCCCTACACATCGCAACCACAAAATATGGTAGTGCGCCGAAAACCCGGTGGTCAGCCCGGCAACCGCAACGCCTGGAAGACCGGCGCGCATCGCAAGGAATATCGCAAGGCCCGCAAGGAAATCGCGGCTTGGCTGCGGATGACCAATGCACTCATCGCGGAGGCGACGAAGGATTTGCGTGACAATCACCTCCCCCTTGTGGGGAGGCCGACAAAATTCTGAGGTCCGAGAGCGACAGCGAACGGACGCGAAGAATTTTTCGGGTGGGGGACGGCCTCGCACCGGCCCCCCACCCGGATCGCTTCGCTCTCCGACCTCCCCACAAGGGGGAGGTGATTGGAAGTCTTCTCGCAAACAAAGATCGCGAGCTGTTTTTGTTGAGGCGAAAAAGACTACCCCTTATTCCGCATGAGCCGGGCCTTGTCGCGTTGCCAGTCGCGCTGCTTTTCGGTTTCGCGCTTGTCGTGCAGCTTCTTGCCCTTGGCGATGCCCAGTTCGAGTTTCGCGCGGCCCTTGGCGTTGAAGTAAAGCCGGAGCGGAATGAGCGTCATGCCTTCGCGCTGGATCGCCGCCGTCAGCTTCGCGGCCTCGCGTTTGTGAACCAGGATTTTCCGGTCGCGTTTCGGCTCATGGTTGAAGCGGCTGGCTTCGGTGTATTCGGGAATATAGGAATTGATGAGGTAAAGCTCGCCCTCCTTCGCCGTGGCGTAGGATTCGGAGATCGTGGATTTGCCGCCGCGCAGCGATTTCACTTCGGAGCCGACGAGCATGATGCCCGCCTCCAGCGTGTCGTCGATCGAATAGGCGTAACGGGCCTTGCGGTTGTCGGCGACGGTCTTGGTGCCGTCGTCCTTCTTCTTTGCCATCAAAGAATGCCGGCCGACTGCATGGCCGCTTTCACCTTCACCCGGGCGGCGTCGGTCGCCGGCATCATTGGCAGGCGCACTTCATCCGTACACAGATCAAGAAGCGACGCCGCATATTTCACCGGCGCGGGGCTGGGCTCGCAGAACATCGCATCGTGCAACGGCATCAACTGGTCCTGGATCTTCAGCGCCGTGTCGAACGCGCCTTGCATGCAGGCTTCCTGGAACTGGCTGCAAAGCTTCGGCGCCACATTCGCCGTGACCGAGATGCAGCCATGCCCGCCATGCGCCATATAGCCGAGCGCCGTGCCATCCTCGCCGGAGATCAGGCGCCAATCCTTGCCGCAGGCCAGCCGCTCGCGCGACGGGCGCATCAAATTGGCGGTCGCGTCCTTCACACCGATGACATTGGCGATCTTGGACAGCCGCGCCATCGTCTCGACCGAAATCTCCACGATCGCGCGGCCGGGAATGTTGTAGAGCAGGATCGGAATACCGACGGCTTCGGCAATCGTCGCGAAGTGGCGATACATGCCTTCCTGCGACGGCTTGTTGTAATAGCCGGTGACGGAGAGCACCGCGTCCGCGCCCACCGATTTGGCATGGCGCGTCAGCATCAGCGCCTCATCAGTGGAGTTGGAGCCCGCCCCCGCGATCACCGGCACGCGGCCCTTGGCTTCCTCGACGCAGATCTCAACGACGCGCATGTGCTCTTCGTGTGACAGCGTGGGCGATTCGCCGGTGGTTCCGCAGGGAACAAGCCCGTGTGAACCTTCCGCGATCTGCCATGCCACAAGCTTGCGAAACGCAGCCTCGTCCACCTTTCCGCCCGTCATGGGCGTAATCAGTGCGGGAATTGAACCTCTTATCCGTTCGCGCACATCGCGCATCGAAACACCTATATGCAACTGCCACCAAAATACCGCCCTGGAACCACGCGCCGCAAGGCATCATCGCTGGCATGGCCGTTATGCCGCCCTTATGCTTTCACCATCGGGTCAATACTTGGATTCCATCATGACTTTGCTGCGCGCCGCCTTGTTGACGGGATCTGCATTGGCCGTTGGCGCGGTGGCGGCTTCGGGTCAGACCACAAGTCCGCTTCCCGCCGGCCTCACCCAGCAAGGCGGCGTCATCATGATGCACCCGATTTCGGATTCCGACGCCGGCCCGATCCTCAGCGCCGAACGCCGGATGAGCCTGATCCCGATCCTGAGCGCTTCCGATCACGACGTTTACAGCCGCGCTTTCGATGCCGGGGATCGTGGCGACTGGATCGCCGCCAAGGGCCTGGCGGCGCAGGGTCACGACGCCACCGCCAATAAGCTGATCCAATGGCGCTATCTGCTGGACAAGAACAGCGGCGCGAGTTTCGCCGAGATCAGCGGCTTCCTGATCAACAATCCGGACTGGCCGGCGCGCGACACGCTCTATTCGCGGGCGGAAAAGGCAATCTCGCCCAACACGCCAGCGCAATCCATCGTGGCGTTCTTCGGCAGCCGCGATCCGGTGACAGGGCTCGGCGAAGTGCGCTTCGGCGAGGCGCTGATCGCCACCGGCAATGCCGCGCGCGGCAGAAAGATGATCCAGCAGGGTTGGATCGACGGCAGCTTCGATCCGGGCGACGAAGCCGACATCATCGCCCGCCACGGCGACATCCTCACAGCGGATGTGGATGCGCAACGAATCGACCATCTGCTCCTGCGCAACGAGGTGACCGCAGCGCGGCGCGAACTGTCCCGCGTGGCGCCGGATACGCAGAGGATCGCGCAGGTCCGGCTGCTGCTGAAAACCGATCCAACAGGAGGACTTCGCGAAGCAGACAATCTGCCGGGTTCACTTGCGAACGATCCGGGGCTGGTATTCGACAAGGTGCGCGCCTTCCGCCGTCAAAACGATCTGGATGAGATCGCCGCGCTGGTGCAGCGCGCGCCGGTGCATCAGATCGCGGTGGCTGGTCCCTCGGCATGGTGGGCCGAGATGAACCTTGCTGCGCGCAACGCGCTACAGGTGAAGAACTATCGCGCGGCTTATCAGATCGCCGCCAACACCGGCCTCACGCCGGATACCACGTCCGACAAAGGCCTCGAATATTCCGAAGACCAGTTCCTCGCGGGCTGGATCGCGCTGCGTTATCTCAATCAACCGTCCACGGCGTTGACGCATTTCCACGCGCTCGCCAAAGCCGTGGCGCGGCCGATCAGCAAGGCGCGCGCTTATTACTGGGTTGGCCGCGCATGGGAAGCTTCCGGCGATACCGCCAATGCGGCGACCGCTTATCACACTGCGACCGCGGCGCCCGAGACCTTCTACGGCCAGCTCGCACTGGCCAAGATCGACTCCACGCCACATCTCGCACTGGTGGAGACACCGGCCGCTCCTGCGACGGCGGCCTATGAAGGCGACAAGCTCAGCGCAGCCATCCGCGTGCTGGCGGATCTGGGACAGGAAAGCCTGCTGCGCATCTTCGCGGTGCAGGACGCAACGGTCTACAACGAGCCGGGGCACATCAAGGCGCTCTGCGCCGATCTGGTGAAGATGGGCTTCCGCGAAATCGCCGTGCGCGTCGCCAAGCAGGCGAGCTATGACGGCATCTATTTCTGGAATTATCTCTATCCGACCACGTCGGTGCCCGGCTATCTGGGCAACGGCACCGCGCCAGAGCCCGCGCTGGTTCACGGCATCATCCGCCAGGAAACGGAGTTCGATCCAACCGCCATAAGCGCACCCGGCGCACGCGGGCTGATGCAGGTGATGCCGTCGTCAGGCCGCATCGCAGCCCAGCAAGCGGGCCTTGCGTTTCGCCCGAACGATCTCACCAGTGACACGACCTACAATATGCAGCTGGGCATGACGGAGTTGGGCAATCGCATCTCCGACTATGGCGGCTCGCTGGTGCTGGCGGCGGCGGCCTACAACGCCGGGCCGGGG
>DASXHQ010000080.1:0-30698 GCA_036488415.1 Rhizomicrobium sp. | reverse complement strand
CAAGGAGCCGATCAGCCTGGAGACGCCGATCGGCGACGAGGAGGACAGCCATCTCGGCGATTTCATCGAGGACAAGAACGCGATCCTGCCGATCGACGCGGCGATCCAGTCGAACCTGCGCGAAACCACCACGCGGGTGCTCGCTTCGCTCTCCGACCTCCCCACAAGGGGGAGGTGATTAGTAAAACTTCGCCCCGCTCTCAAGAGCAAAAGCGAAGGGTGTGTGATCAGTTGTCGAGGAACGACCGCAATTTGCGGCTGCGCGACGGATGCTTGAGCTTGCGCAGCGCCTTTGCCTCGATCTGGCGGATGCGTTCGCGCGTCACCGAGAACTGCTGGCCGACTTCCTCCAGCGTGTGGTCGGTGTTCATGCCGATGCCGAAGCGCATGCGCAGCACGCGCTCTTCGCGCGGGGTGAGCGTGGCCAGAACGCGCGTGGTCGTCTCGCGCAGGTTGGCCTGGATGGCGGCGTCGATCGGCAGGATCGCGTTCTTGTCCTCGATGAAATCGCCCAGATGCGAATCTTCCTCGTCGCCGATGGGCGTTTCGAGGCTGATCGGCTCTTTGGCGATCTTCAAAACTTTGCGCACTTTTTCCAGCGGCATGGCGAGGCGTTCGGCCAGCTCTTCCGGTGTCGGCTCGCGGCCGATTTCGTGCAGCATCTGGCGCGACGTGCGCACCAGCTTGTTGATCGTCTCGATCATGTGCACCGGAATACGGATGGTGCGCGCCTGATCGGCGATGGAGCGGGTGATCGCCTGACGAATCCACCAGGTCGCATAGGTCGAGAACTTGTAGCCGCGGCGGTATTCGAACTTATCGACCGCCTTCATCAACCCGATATTGCCTTCCTGGATGAGGTCGAGGAACTGCAAACCGCGATTGGTGTATTTCTTGGCGATGGAGATCACGAGGCGAAGGTTGGCCTCGATCATTTCTTTCTTCGCCTGACCGGATTCGCGCTCGCCCTTCTGCACCGTGTGAACGATGCGGCGATATTCGACGATGGACTGGCGCGTCTCCTGCGCAAGGCTCTGAATTTCATCGCGCAGATTCGAGACCTTGTCGCGCTCGTCCTGGATGAAATCCTTCCAGCCGTGGCGCGTCAGGCGGCCGACGCGGCGCGACCAATGCGGATCGAGCTCGTTGCCGAAATGCTCTTTCAGGAAATCCGCGCGGTCTACGCCATGCGCTTCGGCCAAGCGCAGCAAGCGGCCTTCGAGCGAGACCAGACGGCGGTTGATGCCGTACATCTGATCGACCAAGGCTTCGATACGGTTGTTGTTGAGCTTGAGGCCCTTCACCAGATCTACGGTGTCGTTGCGCAGCTTCTTGAAGCGGCGCTCCTGCGACGTCGACAAATCCTCGGCGCCGCCGAGCTGTGCTTCCACGCTCGCGTCCTGCAGCTTGCCCAGTTTCTTGTAGAGGTTGGCGATGTTGTCGAGCGTCTCCAGAACCTGCGGCTTGAGCGCTGCTTCCATCGCCGAGAGCGGAAGATTGCCCTCGTCTTCCTCGTCGTCGCCAGCATCGGCAGCCGCGGCGGCTTCACCGGGATCGACTTCTTCGCCATCCGCGGCAGCGGGCTTTGGCGCCGGCACGGGCTTTGGCACGAAAGCGGCGGGCTTGGGCGGCGCGGCAACGGCGGCACCGTTCGCGCCGTGGATCGCGGCGTTGACCGCGGGATTGTTCAGCGGCTGTCCGTCGGGACCGACCGGCGGCGGCACGGGAGCGGGCTGGCCATCGGGCCCCGCGCCATACATCGCTTCCAGATCGATGATGTCGCGTAGGAGAACTTTGCCTTCGTTCAGCTCATCGCGCCAAACGGTGATGGCTTCGAAGGTGAGCGGGCTTTCGCACAAGGCGCCGATCATCAATTCGCGGCCGGCTTCGATACGCTTGGCGATGGCGATTTCGCCTTCGCGGGAAAGCAATTCAACGCTGCCCATCTCGCGCAGATACATGCGCACCGGATCGTCGGTGCGGTCATAAGTCTCTTTGCCGGTGGCCGTCGTCGCGACGGCAGTACCAGTCGTGGTCGTCAGCGCGCCGCCTTCACCGGCCTCGCCGCCTTCGCCTTCTTCCTGCTCTTCGGATTCGATGACGTTGATGCCCATCTCGTTTAGCATCGACATCGTGTCTTCGATCTGCTCGGACGAGACTTTCTCCGACGGCAGCACTTTGTTCAGCTCGTCATAGGTGACGTAGCCGCGCGCCTTCGCCTTGGTGATCATCTTGCGGACTTGCGCGTCCGACATATCCAGCAGCGGCGAATCCGCATCGCCGGGCGGCTCGGCCTCGCCCGGCTTCAGTCCCTTCACGGGAACGGGCTTGCCGTTCTTCATGATGACGTCCGGCTTCTTCACCAAGCCGACGGCGGCAGCGGCCTTCGCGGCCAGCTTGGGATCGAGCTTCTCGGATTTCTTGCTGGCCTTGGGATCGACCTTGATCGCGGCCTTCGCGGCAGGTTTCGGCGCGGGCTTGGCGGGTGCAGCCTTCTTCACCGCGGCGCTTTTGGAAGCGGCGGCCTTCGCAGCCGGCTTCGCCTTGGACTTCGCGAGCGTCTTGGATTTGCTGGGAGCGGCTTTCGCCGGCTTCTTTTTGAGATTTTTCTTCGTCGCCAACTGACAATTTCCGTTTTTGCTGAACCCTCTACCCTATAGCGGAGAGAGTCCGGTTTTTGCGCCCTACCGTGAACAGAACGCGAATGCCGCGCTAGTCATCGTGCCTTGGGAGAAGATTGGCGGCATCGCGCCAGCTCTCCTCGGTGCCTTCCGATTTGAAACGCTCGAAAGCACGGGCCCGTTCGGGGCCAGTTTCGGCCATGTCCCGCAACTGAGACGCGGCTCTGAGCCAGCGGGCTTCGATGTCTTCGGCACCCTCAATCCCCTGCGCGTCGTCCGCGGGGGCAATTTCTCCGCTCGCCAGCGCCCGCGCGTTCAGGCGCTCGACGAGATCGGACATGCCGTGACGGACCAGATGGGCTTCCAAGCCTTGATTTTCAAGCCTGGAGCCGGAGGCGGCGAGGTTTAGGAGTTCGTGCCGGAACCTGTCAAGGACGCGATCGGACAGGGGCAATTCGGCGACAATTTCGCTATGGCGAACCGCCAGGTCCGGATGGCGGAAAAGGATGGTCGAAAGCTCCAGTTCCTTCACGCTGCGGGCGCCCGAACGGCCGGAGCGCGCGAGAAGCGAGTTCTTCACCGCAGGCGACACGGTTTCGCCACCACCGGCAAAGCCGGGACGCGGCGGCGGGCGGCGGCCACCGCCGGAGAAGCTGCGGCGATCTTGCTGGCGGTCGCGCGGCTGATAGGTCGCTTGCGCCGGTGCGCGGCGCTTGAAGCTGTCGAACACTTTCTGATCGAAGTCGCGGCGGTAGTAATCGGCGATCTTGCCATCGCCGATACGGCCGACGATCTCGGCCAGCGCACGTTCCAGGCCTGCGCGGCGTTCGGGGGTGGAGAAGTCCTTGCCTTCGGTTTCCGCGCGCCACAGCACTTTGGCGAGGGGCTCAGCGGCATCGAGAATTTTGCGCATCGCCGCCTGACCTTCGCGCTTGATGAGCGTGTCGGGATCTTCGCCCGAGGGCAGGAACGCAAAGCGCAGTGAGAAGCCCGGCTTCAAATGCGGCAGCGCCAGATGCGCGGCGCGGAGCCCTGCGCGCAATCCGGCCTCGTCGCCATCGAAACAGAGGATCGGTTCGGGTGCCGTTCGCCACAGAAGATGAAGCTGATCCTCGGTGAGCGCAGTACCAAGCGGGGCAACGGCGTAATCGAAACCGGCGCGCACCAGCGCGATCACATCCATATAGCCTTCGGCCAATATGATCGTTTGTGCCTTGAGCGCGGCGGCGCGGGCGGTAGCGAAATTGTAGAGCAGATGGCCCTTGGAGAAGAGCGCTGTCTCACCGGTGTTGATGTATTTGGGCTTGGCATCGGGATCGAGCGCGCGCGCGCCGAACGCCACGATGCGCCCGCGCGCATCGGAGATGGGAAACATCAGCCGGTTGTAGAAGAAATCGCGTGGGGCACGGTCGCCGTCCTGCGGCCGCACCAGACCCGCCGCGACCATGTCGTCCAGCGGAATGTTCTTGGCGTAAAGATGATCTTTCAGCGCGCTGTTGGAATCCGGCGCGTAGCCGAGGCGAAACTGTTTCGCCGCCTCGCCGTTCAACCCGCGCGACACGAGATAATCGCGCACCTCGCTCGAGTTCTTCGCGCGCAACTGTTCCTCGAAGAACGCGCACGCCGCTTCCACCACGTCGTAAAGCGACTTCTTCTTTTCCTCGCGCGCTTCGTCTTCCGCCGACCATTTGGGCAACTCGACGCCGGCCTCGCCCGCCAGCTTCTCCACCGCTTCGGGGAAGGTGAGACCTTCGGTCTCCATCACCCATTTGAAGGCGTCCCCGCCCGCGCCGCAGCCGAAGCATTTGTAGGTGCGCCGCTCGTTCTCCACCTTGAAGCTCGGCGATTTCTCCTTGTGGAAGGGACAGCAGCCCCACATCACCCGGCCCTTGCGGGTGAGCTTCACGCGCCGGCCCACAAGCTGGACCAGATCGGTCCGCCGCAGGACTTCGTCGAGAAGGTTGGGGCCAAAGCGCATGCTCTAATGTAGGTGCGCGGGCGCGGAATGTCTCAAGGCGTGGCCGAATTCGGCTGTGGGCCGATGCCAAAACCTCTGGATTTCGCCGAACCTGCCCGGTCGGCCAATAGCGTTGGGACGAAATCCGACAATAAACGGGGCTTGTTCAACCCGCGGTTTCATTGTCATCGCAAGGAGAGATTTGTATTCCTCTAATGGGGACTGAGTCTGGGGCCAATATTTGTCGAACGATATTCACATCCGTGGGGATCAGGACTTTCGCCTGAAGCTTCTGGAAGCGGCACGGGACCGGCTGAGTGTTGCAGGCTCGCTGGAAGAGATCATCGCCATCGTGCGCTCCACGGCACGCTCGGTCTGCTCGGCGGATGGAGTGACCTTTGTGCTGCGCGACGACGGCAAGTGCCACTATGTCGAGGAAGACGCCATCGGGCCGTTGTGGAAGGGCCAGAAATTCCCGATGGAAACCTGCATCTCCGGATGGTGCATGCTGAACGGCAAGACCGCCGCCATCGAAGACATCTTCGTGGACCCGCGCATTCCGCACGACGTCTATCGCAAGACCTTCGTCAACAGCCTGGTGATGGTGCCGGTGGGCGGCGACGCGCCTATCGCCGCGATGGGCACCTATTGGCGCGACAAGCGCGCGTTCACGGATGACGATGTGAAGGCGGTGGAAGCGTTGGCGGCGGCGGTATCCAGCGCGATGCAGCGTTTGGTGGCGTAGCTCTAATTGTCATCCCTAGCGAGCGACGCGTCAGCGTCGGGCGGAAGCCTTGAAGGGAGAGAAACAATACCAAGCAACCCGAAACTCCGATCAACATGAGAGGAGGCTTTGGTAGTTGAAGACCGGTTTCCACCTCCATTTTTCCGAATGAGGCCTTTACGCCATTCTCTTCAAGGAAACGGATTTCTGACGAAGGGCCATAGTCCCCATCAGCACCCAATTTCCTGATCGCTCGCCTCAATCTGTAGAAGGTCATGGCACTTGCGCATTTCTTGTTAGCTTCGCTCGTTGGGATTTTGCTCAGTAGCAAATCGTAGAGCTCACCTACGACTAGTATTCGTTCAGCCTCTTGGTCAGCGATCTTTACGTCGAACGCCTTCTCGATGTTTTGGACAAGCTCAACACCATCCAGATCATCATCCAGGCCAAGAGAATTTGCCATTTGAGACCTATCCAAATCGACTACCTGGGTCCCCTTCCCTCGCGCTTCGCGCTCGCCGGGGATGACAGTGGTGTTTATTTCGGCGTCAGCAGTTCTTTCACCATCCCGCTGGCTTTGCCGAAATCCATCTGGCCGGCGTAGCGCTCTTTCAGGGCAGCCATGATCTTGCCCATGTCCTTCATCGAGGTGGCGCCGGTATCGGCTATCACGGCCTGAATTGCGGCGCGCTGTTCGTCAGCCGACATCTGCTTGGGCATAAACTCGCGGATGACTTCGATTTCTGCGCGTTCGGCGTCCGCCAATTCGGGACGGTTTCCGACCACGAAAGCGGTCATCGAATCTTCGCGCTGTTTGATCATTTTGCCGAGCAGGCCGAGAATCTCATCGTCGGAGATGCCTTCGCGGCTGGTTTCGGTGCGGGCGGCGATATCGCGGTCCTTCACGCCCGCCAGAATCATGCGCAAGGTCGACAGGCGACGCTGATCCTTCGCCTTCATCGCCTCTTTCATCTGCTCGTTGAACTGCTCGCGCAGGCCCATGACGTCACCTTTCAAAATCGCCCGAAAACTAGGCCAAAGCACGAACGCCCGCAAATGCAGGGCTGATCTGCGCAACAGGACAACGGCGTTCTGTTAACATCGCGGCATGACGCCCGCGCCCATCAAACCTGCCATCGCAAAATCGGTGATCGACCAGATCGATATTCGAATCGGCACCATTGAGTCGGCGACGGCGGTTCCCGGCTCCAACAAACTCGTATCGCTCGCCGTCGATTTCGGCGACCACAAACGCACGATCCTGAGCGGCATGCAGCAGGAACGTCCGGATTTGAGCGTGCTTGTGGGAAAGCAGGCGCTGTTCGTCGTCAATCTCGAACCGCGCAAAATGGCCGGAATTCTGAGCGAAGGGATGCTTTTCGACATCGGCTATGAGGACGGAATCCTGCCCGCGCTCGCCATGCCGGAACGCGCGGTCCCCAATGGCAGCCGCGCGGGATAACGCGGCTTCGCGACGCGCTTGACCCGCAGGGGTCACGTTCCTATTTTCCGGCAAATCGGAGCCCCCAATGAGCGATCCCATTTCCGCAACCGCCGAACGTCCGGCGGCGGCCGTTTCACGCGCGACGGGACTTCTCGTTCTGGCCGACGGCACGGTGTTCGAGGGACAGGGTTTCGGCGCGGCCACAGCGCAAGTGGGCGAAGTCTGCTTCAACACCGCGATGACGGGCTATCAGGAGATCCTCACCGATCCCTCCTATGCCGGGCAGATCGTGGCCTTCACCTTCCCGCACATTGGCATCGTCGGCACCAACAGCGAAGACATCGAGGCGACGACGCCGGTGGTGCGCGCGATGGTGGTGCGCTCCGATGCGACGCAGCCGTCGAACTACCGCGCGCTGTCGCCGCTCGACCGCTGGCTGAAGCTGCACAACATTCCGGGCATCGCGGGTATCGACACGCGCGCGCTCACCAACCGTATCCGCGAACAGGGCATGCCGCATGGGGTCGTTGCGGTTTCGCCGGACGGCAAATTCGATCGCGATGCGCTGGTGAAACAGGCGCGGGAATTTCCGGGGCTGGTCGGCCTCGACCTCGCCAAGGATGTCACCACGCGCCAGCAATATGCGTGGAACGAGACGCCGTGGATGTGGGGTGAAGGCTATTCCATCGAAAAGACCCCGACATGGCGCGCGGTGGTGCTCGACTACGGCGTGAAGCGCAACATCCTGCGCCAGCTTGCGGGGCATGGCGCGGAGATCATCGTGCTGCCGGCGTCTGCCACCTACGACGACGTGATGCGCCATTCGCCCAACGGCGTCTTGCTTTCCAACGGCCCCGGCGATCCGGCGGCGACGGGCGCTTATGCGATCCCCACGATCAGGGGATTGCTGGAAACGAAAATCCCGGTGTTCGGAATCTGCCTCGGTCATCAGATGCTGGGGCTGGCGCTGGGCGGTGAGACCAGGAAGATGGCGCAAGGTCATCACGGCGCGAACCATCCGGTGAAGGATCTGGAGACCGGCAAGGTGGAGATCGTGTCGATGAACCACGGCTTCACCGTGAATGCGGAGAGCCTGCCCAAGGGCGTGAAGCAGACGCATGTCTCGCTCTTCGACGGTACGAACTGCGGGCTGCGCGTGGCGGACAAGGACATCTTCAGCGTGCAGTACCACCCGGAAGCTTCTCCGGGGCCAATGGATTCGCACTATTTGTTCGAGCGTTTCGCCAAGGCCGCAAAAGCCAAGACCTGAGCGCGCAAATCGCTCCGGATGACACAAATCCGTCATCGGTGTTCAATAGCTTCGCCAGTCTCTTAGAGCGGTGTGACATGAGCTTTGGAATCCTGGTTGGCCGCTTCGGCCAATTCGTGCGCGAATACAACGACACGCCGGTATCGGTGGAGATGGCGGAGCCCGCCTTCCCGCTCGATCAGGATGTGCGCGAGGCCATTGCCCATCACCTCATTCCGCTGGCGCTGCTGGCGCGCTCCGACGGCGACGAAGCCGACAGCGAGATCGCGGCCATCCACGAACATCTGATCGTGGTTCTCACCAATGCGGGCAAGTCCATGAGCGACGATCACAAGACCGTGCTCAAGAGTTATATCGCAGAATATCGCCCATCTCTCGCACAGCTCGATCCGGCGCTACGGCGGCTCGAAAAAGAAAACGCCGACACGATGATCGCGCTGCTGGCTGCCGCGCGCGCCGTGGTGATGGCGGACGGGCGCATCGATCCCGCCGAAGCGCGGCTGCTCGATGAATTGAAGCTGGAACTCGCTAAGGCCTAACGGCGAAGTTCGATCACGTCGAAGGCCGATTCCTGCACGGGGTAAGGCAGCTCGATGCGGGCGTGGCCGGAGCCGATGCCGGACAGCAACCCAATCTCGTCATCCGGCGTCTGCACCGCGCCATAGGACGCGCCGCTGCCGGAATAGGCGTGCACCGGCTCGCTGCTCATATATTCCGCACCGAGATAGACATACTTCCCGTCATGCTCCGGATAGAGATAACCGGCGGTGCGCGTCGTGCCGTTCAGCTTCTGGAAATAGAGATGGCCGCGGCGGTCGGAAATGCGGCAGGTGAACCAACTATAGACGCGGCTCGGCGTCATGCCGCCCAGCTTGATGAGACGGCAACGCCATGCGCCTTCGACACCTTCGGCGGGACCGCCTTGCGGATCGAGAACTGCGTGGATCACGCCCATGTCGGACCCGCCTTGTGCCTGCTGCAGGCCGCGGGATTTGGATTCTTCCAGAAGCGAAAGACGTTTCTGATCGGCCGGTGTCGCCACATCTTGCCAGCCTGCCAGCGCCGGTGTTGCAAGAAGTATCGCAGCAAACGTTAAGCCGATGACACGCATGACTAGTCCCCTTCGTCCTCGCCGCCGGTCCAGCCTTTCAGCTTGGTGGATGGTGGCGCTCCAATGATGCTGTATCCGGCGTCTACGAGATGGACTTCGCCGGTGACGCCGGCGCCCATATCGCTGAGCAGATAGAGTGCCGAGTTTCCGACATTATCGAGATCGACCGTGCGATTGAGCGGCGACTGCGCCTTGTTCCAGCGGAAGACGACGCGGCTCTCGCCAATCACCGAACCGGCCAAGGTGCGCATTACGCCCGCCGATATCGCGTTGACGCGGATGTTGTCCTTGCCGAGATCGGCGGCGAGATAGCGAACGCTGGCTTCCAGCGCCGCCTTCGCCACGCCCATCACGTTGTAATTCGGAATGACACGCTGGGCGCCCATATGCGTGAGCGTGATCAGGGAGCCGCCGTTCGGCATCATCGCGCGGGCACGGCGCGCGACGGCGGTGAAGGAATAACAGGAGATGAGCAACGAGCGGACGAAATTCTCGCGGGATGTGTCGACGTAGCGGCCTTTCAGTTCGTCGCGGTCGGAGAAGGCGATGGCGTGGACCACAAAGTCGAACGTCTTCCATTCGCGCTTCAACACATCGAACGCCGCATCCATCTGGCTGTCGTCTTCGACATCGCAAGGCAGCAAAATCTTGGAGCCGATGCTATCCGCCAACGGCTTGAGACGGCGCAGCTGCGCATCGCCCTGATAAGAGAACGCGACCTCCGCGCCCTGCGCGGACAATGTGCGCGCGATTCCCCAGGCGATGGAGTGGTCGTTCGCCACCCCCATCACCAGCCCGCGCTTGCCCTTCATCATGCCGACATCAGCCATGATCAATCCTTGCCTGTCTCGTTTTGGAACGCGAGGACAGGCGGTTTGCCTGTCCTTTGCAATTTTCCTGCCCTTCGCAATAAGCGTGCGGGGATTTACGCGTCATGCCGCTGGAATACCAGCGTCGCGTTAGTTCCACCGAACCCAAAGGAATTGGAAAGCGCCCGCTCGATCCTGACGTTGTCCATGCGCTTGCGCACGATGGGGGCATCGGCCACATCCGGGTCGATTTCCTCGATATGAGCGCTTTCGCCGATGAAGCCGTTGTTCATCTGCAGGATCGAATAGATCGCCTCCTGCGCGCCGGTGGCGCCCAAGGAATGGCCGGTCAGCGACTTGGTCGAATTGATGTAAGGCATCTTGTTGCCGAACACTTCGCGCATCGCCTTGATTTCAGTGACGTCGCCCACCGGCGTCGAGGTGCCGTGCGCGTTCACATAATCGATGTCGCCTTTCACGGTGGCGAGCGCCTGCTGCATGCAGCGGATGGCGCCTTCGCCCGATGGCGCCACCATGTCGTGGCCATCCGAGGTCGCGCCATAGCCGACAAGTTCGGCGTAGATCTTCGCATCGCGCGCCTTCGCGTGCTCCCATTCTTCCAGCACCACCACGCCGCCACCGCCCGCGATAACGAAGCCGTCGCGGTTCTTGTCGAAGGCGCGGCTCGCCACCGATGGGGTGTCATTGTATTTGGTGGACATGGCGCCCATCGCGTCGAACAGGCCGGACATGGCCCAGTCCAGTTCTTCGGCGCCGCCGGCGAACACGATATCCTGCTTGCCGAACTGGATCAGCTCCGCGGCGTTGCCGATGCAATGCGCGCTGGTCGCGCAGGCCGAGCTGATGGAATAGTTCACGCCCTTGATCTTGAACCAAGTCGAGAGCACCGCCGAGCAGGTGGACGACATGGTCTTGGGAACCGCGAAGGGGCCGATCTTGCGGGGGCTGCCGTTCTTGCGGTTGATGTCCGCTGCTTCGATGATATTGCGCACCGACGGGCCGCCGGAGCCCACAATCAATCCGGTCCTGGGATGGACGATGTCCTTCTCTTCAAGGCCGGAATCGCGCAGCGCCTGATCCATCGCCACAAAGGCGAAAGCGGCGGTATCGCCCATAAAGCGCATCGCACGCCGGTCGATCATCGCGGGAAGATCGATGTTGGGCTTGCCAAAGACCTGGCTGCGAAAGCCCATGTCCTTGTATTGCGTCGCGCCGGTGATGCCCGACTTCGCCTCGCGCAGCGATGCGACCACTTCCTGCGTATTATTTCCGATGGGCGAAACAATGCCCATGCCCGTGACGGCGACCCGTCTCATGGCAAATCTCCCTGAATTGCGAATTTCATATCACGCCCGCGCGGCAGCAGCGGCGGCCTGTTCGTCCGTGACCAGACCGACTTTCAAATCCGTCGCCTCGAAAACCTGTTTGCCGTCGCAAAAGACGAGGCCATCGGCCACGCCCATCACGAGCTTGCGAAGGATCACGCGCTTCATATTGATATGATAGCTCACCTTCTTGGCCGTCGGCAGGATCATGCCAGCGAACTTTACCTCGCCAACGCCCACGGCGCGGCCACGGCCTTTGCCGCCCATCCAGCCGAGGAAGAATCCAACGAGCTGCCACAGGGCATCCAGCGGCAAGCATCCTGGCATCACCGGATCGCCGAGGAAGTGGCATTTGAAGAACCACAGATCCGGATTGATATCGAGCTCGGCGAATATCTCGCCTTTGTCTTCGGTGCCGCCTTTGTCCGTGATCTTGGTGATGCGATCCATCATCAGCATGGGCGGCATGGGCAGCTTCGCGTTCTCGTCGCCCCACAACTCACCGCGTGCGCAGGCCAGGAGCCCGTTCAGATCGAAGCTGGAGGGGCGCAGCACCGTGTCCGTCATTTCCTTAGGAATCCCGTGGTTTCGGCCATTCCACAACGCGTCTCTTGACAAATGGGCGCTGCGAGCCGATTTTTGTTTGTTAGAAGCATTCTAACCAACCGCGGCCAGATTGCAGGGCCGCAACATGCGTGTCCGGCGTGTTTGGCGCAAGACCCGCTGCGAAGGTGTTGAAGTTGTCCGTCGTCCGCAAAAAGCCCGGCAAAGAGGCCGCCGAATCCCCCGGCGCCAAGGTGCGCGCCGCGGGTCTGCGCCCTACGCGTCAGCGCGTGGCTTTGGCGGGTCTTCTGTTCCGGGAGCACGACCGTCATGTGACGGCGGAAGCGCTGCACGAAGAAGCGGCGAAGGCGGGCGTGCGCGTGTCGCTGGCGACCGTCTACAACACCTTGCATCAGTTCACCCGGGCGGGCCTTCTGAACGAGGTCGTGGTGGATTCGGGCCGCGCCTATTTCGACACCAATATCGGCGATCACCAGCACTTCTATGTCGAAGAGAACGGCGAGCTGATCGATATTCCCGGCGACGCCATCGCGGTGTCGAATGTTCCCGCGCCGCCCAAGGGCATGACGGTCGACCGTGTGGATGTCGTTGTGCGCGTGAAGCGCGCCTAGTTCCGCCTCAAAAACTTCTCTTTTGAATTGTTCTAAACTGTTGACACGCCCTTGCGCGTGGGCGCATCTTTGCGGCCGGGCCCACAGTTTCCAAGGAGAATGACATGGCAGACCTGAAGAGCTCCAAGACCGCACAGAATCTGAAGGACGCGTTCGCCGGCGAAAGCCAGGCCAACCGCCGCTATCTCTACTTCGCCCAGAAGGCGGACGTGGAAGGCTACAACGATGTCTCCGCCGTGTTCCGCTCCACCGCGGAAGGCGAGACGGGCCATGCGCATGGCCATCTCGAATTCCTCGAAGCGGTCGGCGATCCGGCGACGGGCGAGCCGATCGGCGGCACCGACATGAATCTCAAAGCCGCGATTGCGGGCGAAACGCACGAATACACCGACATGTATCCGGGCATGGCCAAGACCGCGCGCGGCGAAGGCTTCGACGAGATCGCCGACTGGTTCGAAACGCTGGCGAAAGCGGAGAAGTCCCACGCCGGACGTTTCCAGAAGGCGCTCGACACCCTCGGCAAGTAAGTACGCGAATGGCGGGTGGCGAATAGCGAATAGCGCAGCCACCCGCCATTTTCTTTTTTCCCCATTCGCTATTCGCCATTCGCTATTCACCCATGACTTCCCGCGAAGGCAGCCTCGACGCACCCACGCGCCATTCGATCGACTGGCGCAATCCGGATTTCACCGATCCGGTGAAGTTGGATGCGGAAATGCGCCGGGTGTTCGACATCTGTCACGGCTGCCGGCGCTGCTTTAATTTGTGCGACAGCTTCCCGCGCCTGTTCGACATGATCGATGCCAGTCCGACGGAAGAGCTGGATGGCGTTCCCAGCGAGAAATTCACGGAAGTCACCGAAGCCTGCACGCTGTGCGACATGTGCTTCATGACGAAGTGCCCTTATGTGCCGCCGCATCCCTTCCAGCTCGACTTTCCGCATCTGCTGCTGCGCCATCGCTTGGCAGAAGCAAAGGCAGGCAAAAAGGATTTCACCGCGCGGCAACTCGCCGAGATGGACCGCAACGGCCGCATGGCCGTGCCGCTGGCACCACTGGTGAATTGGGGTGCGAAGACCGGCAACGCGCTGACGCGTCCGGCGATGGACGCGGTGCTGCACATCGACAAGACCGCGACGCTGCCGAAATTCGCGTCCAAAACTTTCATGAAGCAAGAGAAGGAAGCACCTTCGACGGTGAACGCCTCCGCGCCCGCTTATGGCAAGCGCAAGGCCGCGATCTTCGCCACCTGCTTTGTGAACTACAACAAGCCGGACACCGGCATGGCGGCGCGAGCCGTGCTCAATCATCTGGGCGTGGAAACCAAGGCCGCTTATCCGGGTTGTTGCGGCATGCCGTTCCTCGAACAGGCCGAGATGGAAAAGGTGGCCGCGCAAGCGCGCAAAGTTTCGGCCGAACTCGTGAAGCTGATCGATGAAGGTTACGACATCGTGGCGCCGACGGCGTCTTGCGGACTGATGCTGAAATTCGAATGGGCGCTCATCGTGCCGGACGACGCGAATGTTAAACGCGTGGCGGATGCGGTGTTCGATATCGACGAGTATGTGGTGGACATCGCGCGCAAAGAGGGATTGCCCAAGGATCTCAAGCCGCTGCCGGAAGGCATCACGGTGCATCTGGCCTGCCATGCCCGCGCGCAGAACATGGGCCCCAAAGCCGCGGAGATGCTGAGGCTCATTCCAGAGACGCGCGTGGATGTGATCGAGCGCTGCTCCGGCCATGGCGGCACGTTCGGCGTGGTGAAACCGACGCATGCGGTCGCGGAGAAAGTGGGACGGCCGGTATTTCGCGCGGCTGCGGGACAGAACCACGGCCATATCGCATCGGATTGCCCGCTGGCGGCGCAGCATATCCTGCAGAACGTCAAAGCGTTGAACGACAAGGACGGAAAAGAAACGAAAACGAAAGAGCCGGAGCATCCCATCCAGATCATGGCGCGCGCTTTCGGATTGGTGGAGTGACGCACATGCCCGCAGAGCAACGCAAAATCAGGCCGGCCGACATCATTGCCTACGAGAAATATGCCGCCGAGCGGGCGCAATTTCGCAAGGAAATCATTCCGGCCAAGAAGAACCGGCGCATGGAAGTCGGCCCCTTCGCGACATTCTATTTCGAGAATTACGAGACGATGTGGATGCAGGTGCAGGAGATGCTGCACATCGAAAAAGGTGGGACCGAACAGATTGCCGGTGAACTCGAAGCTTATAATCCGCTCATTCCGCAGGGGTCCGAGCTGATTGCGACCCTGATGTTGGAGATCGAGGACGCCAAGCGCCGCGAGCGCGAGCTTTATCGCCTCGCCGGGATTGAAGAGAGCATCTATATCGAACTCAACCAGGAACGCATCGCCGCCACGCCGACCGAGTATGACGACCGCACCACGCCAGATGGAAAGACATCATCGGTGCATTGGGTGCGATTCACATTCATGCCCGAACAGATTATGAGATTCCGCGATGCCTCGGTGACGGCGGTTCTAGGCATCGCGCATCCGGCCTATGGCCACATGGCGGTGATCCCGCCGGACGTGCGCGCGGAACTCTCGAAGGATTTCGCCTAAAGCCTAGTGCAGGTTCATGCCCGTGAGGTGTTCCAGCGCGGCGATCGCCTGCGGGCCGGATTCCACCTTGATCGTGGCCATGCCCATCGCACGGGCCGGCTTCAGGTTCACGCCCAGATCGTCGAGATAGATGCAGGCATCCGGCTGCACATCCAGAGTCTCGCACATCATTTCATAGATGCGCGGATCGGGCTTGCGGATTCCGGTCTTGGCGGATTCGATGACGTGATCGAACAGCGCCATCACGTCCTTCGCATAGAGCGAACGGCCTTCATTGGAGCCGGTCATGTTGGCGGGCACGTTATTGGTGATGCAGCCGGTTTTGTATTTCGCCTTGATGCGACGCAGCGCCTCGATCATCTCCGGACGGAAATCGCCCGACAGCAAGCCGATGATGTCCTTGCCCGGAACGTAATGACCCAACGCCAAGGCTTCGTCGGCAAAGGCTTTGTCGAAGCTATCGAGGTCCAGCTCTGCGCGCTCAAACCTGGCCCAGGCGTTTGTGAGATGGTTCTGGCTGTTGATCCGGCGGATGAGATCGACGGGCAGATCATTTTCGCGCTCATAGCGGGCGAAGGCTTCGAAGGGCGATGTGGTGAAAACACCGCCAAAATCAAAGATCACCGCCTCGACCATGCCGCACCGTTAATCCGATTGCCCTTGCGCAGAACAAGCAGCCGCGCCCTAATCCGTCAAGGGAGAAAGCCAGATGAGCGAGCGCGTGGTTCATACGCCGCTGGAATCGAAGGGTGAGGCACAGCCGCGCGGACGATTGGCGGGGCGTCGCATTCTGGTTCTGGGCGGCGGACAGATGGACATCGGCGAGGCCGATGTTCCGATCGGCAACGGGCGCGCGATCAGCGTGCTTTGTGCGCGCGAGGGTGCTGGCGTCGCCGTGGCGGACCGCGACCTGGCCAGTGCGGAAGCGACCGTCTCGCTCATCGCCAAAGAGAATAATCAGGCTTTCGCCATCCAGGCCGATGCGATGAAGGAAGACGACATCATCCGCATGATCGCGGAGGCGCATGCGGGGTTGGGATCACTCGACGGCATTGTGCTCAATGTCGGCATCGGAGCGGGCGGGGCGTGGCTGGAAGGCACCAGCGCCGAAAGCTGGGACAAGGTGTTCGCGATCAACCTGCGCAGCCATATGCTGACGGTGAAACATGCGATGGCGAAACTGGCTGATGCATCCTCTATCGTTTTCATTTCTTCCATTGCGGGGCTGACGCCGGGAAGCCGGTTGCCCGCTTATGACGCATCGAAGGCCGCTTTGTTCGGCTTGTGCCGCCACGTCGCCTTCGAAGGCGCGCGGCGCGGCATTCGCGCCAATGTGGTGGCGCCGGGATTGATGGACACGTCTATCGGCCGGCTCGCCTCGCGCGGGCGGCCCAATCGCGCGACGACGAATGTGCCGCTGGGACGGCAAGGCACTGGCTGGGAAACGGCTTACGCGACGCTGTTCCTGCTGTCGGACGAAAGCGCCTACATCACCGCACAGACCCTGGCGGTGGACGGGGGATTGAGCGGGTTATGAGCAGACTCGATTTCCCCAGGGCGCGCTACGAAGCCGGTATTGAAAGCTTCGGCAACGGCTCTTTCGCCTATCTCCAACCGGATGGCGGATGGGGCCTGTCCAACTCCGGATTGGTGACGAGCGACGGCGATGCGTTCCTGATCGACACCATGTTCGACTATGCGCACACCCGCGCGATGCTCGATGGGTTCAAGCGCGCAAGCCCTGCGAAAATCCGCACGCTGTTCAACACCCATCACAATGGCGATCATTGCTACGGCAATGCACTGGTGGAGGACGCGGAGATCATCGCCACCGAAGGCGCCAAGACCGCGATGGGCCATGAGACGCCGGATGGCCTCGCCAAACTGATGAAGGTCGCGCCGGGCATGGGCCTTACGGGCGAATATTTCCTGCATTGCTTCGGACGCTTTGAATTCGGCGGTATCGACGCGAAACTCCCCAATCACACCTTCCACGGCCATCTGACGAAGCAGGTCGGAAATAAGACTATCGAATTGATCGAAGTCGGGCCCGCGCATACCGGCGGCGATGCGATTGCCTATGTGCCATCCGACAAGGCGGTGTTCACCGGCGACATTCTTTTCATCGAGGGCCATCCGATCATTTGGGCCGGGCCCGTCGGCAACTGGATCGCGGCTTGCGAGCAGATCAAGGCGATGGACGCCGAGGTGATCGTGCCGGGCCACGGCCCGGTGACGGACAAGCGCGGCGTGGCGCGAGTGCGCGAATATCTCGTTTATATTCGCGACGAGGCGAAGAAGCGCTATGACGCCGGCATGGGCGCGCTGGAAGCAGCGCGCGACATTTCCTTCGCCGATTTCGCCAACTGGGGCGATACCGAGCGCATCGCCGTTAACACTGCCACGCTCTACCGCGAATTCGGCGCGAAGGACGTTCCGTCCGACGCCGCGACGCTGTTCGGATGGATGGCGCAGATCTGGAATGATCGAAAAGGAAAACCCTCGTGAGCTTGATCGTCTATGAACACCCGCTATCGCCCTACGCACAGAAAGTGAAGATCGCGCTCGATGAAAAGGGTGTCGCTTACGAACCGCGCATGCCCGCGGCCATCGGTAGCGGGCAGCCCGACACCAACTTCCTCAAATCCAATCCGCGCGGCGAAGTACCCTCGCTGATCGATGGCGAGGTCTCGATCTTCGATTCCACCATCATCCTGGAATATATCGAGGACAAATGGCCGTCCCCGTCGCTGCTTCCGAAAACCCCGGCGGACCGCGCCACTGCGCGCATGATCGAAGAGGTGATGGACACCAGTTTCGAGCCGATCAACTGGGGCATGGGCGAAATCAAATGGTTCAAGCGCGCCACCGGCGAGCGCGCCCGCACCCTGGAAGCGCGCGCGCATGCGCAGGCGCGCGGCATCTATGAATGGCTGACACGCCATCTGGGCAATCGCGAATGGTTCAATGGCGAAAGCTTCGGCTGGGCGGATCTGTCGGTCGTGCCTTATCTCAATGGCGCGCGCGGCAACGGCATCGGTCCGGATGAGAGCTCACCGCTCGGCCAATGGCTGAAGCGCGCCAATGCGCGGCCTTCCGTCACCAAAGCCGCGCAGGCGGCGGCGGCCGTTGTCGCCAACATGGCGCAGGTCGATCAGGCGGTGAAAAGCGGCTTGTTCAAGCGCGAATATCGCGATCATCGTCTGGAATGGATGATCCGCTCCGGCGGCATGGACGTGGTGCTGGAAGGCATCGAGAAAAACAACATCCGATTCTCCAACGAGCTCCACTGACCATGACCAACGAGATCATCTTCCATCATTATCCGGCATCGCCCTTCTCCGAGAAGGTGCGCGTGGCGTTCGGCATCAAAGGCCTTGCGTGGCGCTCGGTCGAGATCCCCAACATGATGCCAAAGCCCGATCTTCTGTCGCTGACCGGTGGCTATCGCAAAACACCGGTGATGCAGATCGGCGCGGACATCTATTGCGACACGCAGATCATCCTGCGCGAGCTGGAGCGGCGTTATCCCACGCCCTCCATCTTCCCGGTCAAGAACGGCCTCGCCTACGCCATCGGCTTCTGGGCCGACCGGATGTTCTTCATGTCTTCCGTCGCGATCGTCTTCGCCGAAGTTGGCGACATGGTGCCCGAAGCGTTCAAGCAGGATCGCAGCAAGATGTCCGGCAATACCTTCAACACCGATGCGATGAAGGCCGCGGCGCTGTTCATGCGCGATCAATGGCGCGCGCATGCGGACTTCGTGGCGGAGACACTGGAAGACGGACGCGATTTCATGGGTGGGCCCAAGCCGGGCGCGGCGGACATCCACGCCTATATGAATTTCTGGTGGCTGCAGGCGGCGGTGCCACACATCGCCAATGGCTTCTTGCGCGAAATTCCCAAGGTTGCCGCATGGGTGGCGCGCGTGTCCGCCATCGGTCACGGCAAGCCCACGCCGTTGGATTCGAAGGAAGCGTTGAAGATCGCCAAGGCCTCTACACCGGAAGCGCAGATGGCCGCCGATCCATACGATCCGCGCGGACTGACACCTGGAACACGCGTGACGGTCGCCGCCGACGACTATGGCCGCGATGCCGTGGAAGGCACCATCCTGTTCGGCAATGCACATGAAATCGCCATCGCACGCTCGGACGATCAGGTCGGCGATGTGGTGGTGCATTTCCCGCGCGCGGGATTCATCGTGACGCCCGTCTAAATTTACTCGTTGTGACGTGCCGCCACTTCGCGCGCGGCGCGAATGCCGGAACGCAATCCGCCTTCGATATAGCCCGCCCATTCGGTGGCCGTTTCTGAGCCCGCCCAATGGATGCGACCGCAAGGCTCGCGCAGCGCGTGCCCGAAGCGCGTCATCGTTCCCGGCGGCATGTGGCCGACATAGCCATGGGTATAAGGCTCGGTCAGCCAGTCATTGTCCTCATAACCGATCGGGTGCGCTGCGTCCGATCCGAAGAAGCGCACAAGCGAGGCGAGGACCTTTTCTTTACGCGCCTCCTTGTCGAGTGCGCTCATTTCCACCGCGTGGCGGCCTTCGGCGAAACAGAGCAGCACCGCGGGACCGCTATCGCGTGTGTCGTCCATGACGATGCCGAGCGTATCGTCATCGGTCGCGACCTGGCCCGAATATCCGGCAGTGCGCCAGAACGCGGTGGTGTAGGCGACGATGATCTTGACGATCGCGCCCATCGGCATGCGCTGCTGCAATCCATCGCGCGAGGCAGGCAGGTGCGGCTCATACTGAATGCGCGCGGCGGGGCCGGGCGGTGCCGCGACGATCACGAAGCGCGCGGTGAATTCGCCCTTCGGCGTCGCAACGCGGACGCCGTTTGAGTCCTGCACGATCTTCTCGACCGGAGTGCCGAGTACGACGCGTTCGCCCAATTCCTCCGCCATGCGTTGCGGGATCTGTTGCATGCCACCTTTGAACTTCGCATCGAGCGCGCCGTTCTTCACGCCCATCAGATAGTCGAGCCCGCCGGCGCTGCGCAGCGCATCGAGAAACCAGAGATAAGAGACCTGCCGCGCTTCGGCCGCCCACGCACCGCGCGGCACCAGGCGAGCGAATTCGCGCGCGGCTTTGGTGCGGATGTTTTTGACGATCCAGCTTTCCAGGGTGATGCCATCCCACTCACTAGCGCGCGGTGCAGTCCACGGCGCATCGGCGAGGACGGTGTTCATCTCGCGCGCCCACTGGCGCTGAAGCAGCGCAAGTTCGACCAGCGCCAGCGGCGGCATCTTCGGAACATTGCCGGTAAAGCTCACCAACCTTCCCAAAAGCTGGAGCAACGTCTTGCCGGATTCATATTGCGCGTAGGTCTGGATGCCGAAGCGTTTAGCTTCTCCGAGAAGAACATCGTGGCCTTTGCCGACCCATTGCCCACCGACATCGCCGACATAGCCGGCAATTTCCGCGCGTTTGAGGCGGCCGCCGACACGCTCGTTCGCTTCCAGTACGATCACCGAACGGCTAGCCGCGACAAGTACCTGCGCCGCTTTCAATCCTGCAACACCTGCGCCTACGACAATGACATCCGCCGCGTGGTTCACAGTGCGCACACGGCTTGGATCTCGATCAGGATGTCCGGCGTCAGTAGTTCAGCCACGCGCACTGCCGTCGATCCGGGCGCGATGCCGGGCAGCACCTCGTTGCGCGCCACCGTGATATCGAGAGCATCTTCCATGAAGCTGCGCCCCGTCGGCGCGACATACCAGGTGAGATGGACCAGGTTCTCGGCAGAGCCGCCGGCGAATTCCACGATCTCGCGGATGTTGCGGAAGGCCTGCGCGGCTTGCGCCTTCAATCCGCCTTCGACGATTTGATGGTCTTTGTTCATGCCGGTCTGCCCGGCCAAGGTCAGCGTTTGCCCGTGGCGGACGGCTTCGGACAGGCCGTAAGGCTCGATCAGCGCCTTCATATGCGGCCGCGTCACATATTCGATGTTCGACATCCCAGCCTCCCGCAATCGGCCGGATCGTACACTACTAATTCTCCAGCATCACCTTGCACTGGTGCGATGGCTTGCGCAGCGCCTCGAAAGCGCCGGGCAGCGTATCGAGCGTGACAACATCGGTAATCATATGCTCGACGTTTACGCGGTCGGACACGATCATGCCGATCACATAGTCGAAATCGGCGGGGCGGTAGCCGAGCACGAATTGCAGCTCCAGCTCCTTCACGATGCCCATCAACGGCATGATCGTGTCGGGTTGCTGGCAGACGCCGGCGATCACGATGCGGCAGCCGCGCGGCGCATCCAGCATCGCCGTGTTGATGAGCCCCGGCGCACCGACACATTCGAAGATAATATCGGGGCCTTTGCCAGCGATCTTCTCCACCTGCGGAGTAAGCGGCATGTTGGGATCGACGGCATCCGTCGCGCCGAATTTCGCCGCCATTGTTTTCCGCACATCCGCCTTCTCGCTGACGATGACGTGGCGCGCGCCGAGGAACTTGGCCCACAGCATCACCGCAAGGCCCACAGGCCCTGCGCCGATCACCAGCACCGTTGCGCCGCGCGGCATCTTCGCCATATCGACGGCGTGCAGTCCGACCGCCAGCGGCTCGACCAGTGCGCCTTCGCGGAAAGAAACAGCGTCCGGCAAGCGGTAAGCACCGCTGCCGCCAATCTTCACATAATCGGCATAAGCGCCGTGGCTCTGGCCGAGGCCGATGCTGATGCCTTTGCTGCACACGCTCTGCCCGAAAGAGAAGTTCCTGCAGGGGCTGGCATCGCCGCAGCAGATATAAGGAAAGCCCGCGAGCCGATCGCCTTCCTTGAACTGCCCGGCAAGCGCGCTGCCGATGCCGACAACCTCGCCCGCGAATTCGTGGCCCATCACGCTGCCCAGCGCCAAGGGCATGATCGAGGTCGGCTCTGTCATGTGCAGATCCGATCCGCAGATGCCGCAATTCTTCACTTTCAGGATCAACTCATGCGCGGCAGGCGCGGGATCGGCGATGGTCTCGACCGTCAGCGGCCTGGACATCTCGCGGAAAACGGCGGCGCGCATTGGTGGACCCCTGCCCTGCTTGACCTTCTCTCCCAGACCTTATGTCATCCGATGGTCCGCACAAGAGAGCTCGAGATGACCGGAATTTACGCTACGGCACGGCAGATGCTTTCCGATCTGGCGGCGAAAAAGATTTCCGCGCGCGAACTTTTGGACCTGCATGTCGCGCGCAACGATGCGCTGCACGGAAAGCTCAACGCGGTGATCGAAAAAGACCTCGACCACGCCCGCGCTGCCGCCAAGTCCATCGACGATGCGCGGGCGCATGGCGCACAGTTGGGCACACTCGCCGGCCTTCCGATGACGATCAAAGACGGCTTCGATGTGTTCGGCATGCCGGCGACATCGGGCGCGCGCGGTTTCTATGGCCGCGCCAAGGACTGCAACGACGCAGACGTGGTGGCCGCCGCACGACGTGCCGAAGCGATCATCTGGGGCAAGACGAATGTGCCCTACATGCTGGGCGACATTCAGAGCTACAACGAGATCTACGGCACCACAAACAATCCTTATGACGTGAGCAAGACGCCAGGTGGATCGTCGGGCGGCGCTGCGGCCGCGTTGGCGGCCGGTATCACGCCGCTAGAGATCGGCTCGGATATCGGCGGATCGCTGCGCCATCCTGCGAATTTCTGCGGCGTGGTTTCGCTCAAGCCGACCTGGGGCGTGCTGTCCTTGCGCGGCCACATTCCGCCGGCGCCGGATGACTTCGTCGAAACCGATCTGGGTGTCGTCGGGCCGATGGCGCGCAATGTCGACGATTTGCGCCTGTTGTGGAATGTGCTGCGCGGCCATAACGGCGCGGCGGAGAAGCCGGTGAAGGGTTCGCGCATCGCGGTGTGGGATGAAGATCCGGCGTTTCCGCTTGCCGCCGAAGTTCGGAGCGCGGTGGCGCGCGCCGCCGATGCGCTGTCGCGGCAGGGCGTCAGCATCGGCAACGCCAAGCCACCCGTCAGCGGCGCGGAATTGATGGCGCCCTATATGCAGACGCTTTCAGCCGTTCTCGGCAGTGGATTGCCGGACGATGTCTACAATGCCTTCGCGGCGATGAATGTGCAGGATCGCAAGACGCTTGCCGAAGGTGGCGATGGCGGCGCGGCGTTCCGGCTGTCTTCGACCGCAAGCTATCGCGACATCATCCGCGCAGGCGTTGCGCGCCAGAAGCAAAAGGACAAGCTCGATGCCTTTTTCGACGAAGGTTATGAGGCGATCCTGATGCCGGTGACGCCGATCACCGCCTTCGCGCATAACCAGCAGGGCAGCTTCGCGGATCGCACCATCGAGGTGGACGGCAAGACCGTGCCTTACGGTTCGCTGCTCACTTGGATTTCGCTCGCCACGTCATTGCACGCACCGGCGCTGGCAGTGCAAGCCGGACGCGCCGCGAACGGGATGCCGGTGGGCGTGCAGCTTGTGGGGCGGCGCAATGGGGAGGACCGGCTGTTCGATCTGGCCCGCGCCATCGAACAGGAGCTTGGTGGCTTCGAAGCCCCGCCTCTTTGACGCGACGTAAGCGGGGGCTCGCACGCGCCCGCATGGCATAGTTTCGTCAACGATATTCCATTCAGGGGAACGCCATGAAACTTCGCAACGGAATCTTCCTCGCACCATTCCATCCCGTCGATGAAGACCCAACGCTGTGCATCCAGCGCGACATGGAATTGATCGAGCATTTGGACCGGCTGAGATACGAAGAAGCGTGGATCGGCGAGCATCATTCCGCCGGTTTCGAAATCATCTCCTCGCCGGAGTTGTTCATTGCCGCCGTGGCGGAGCGCACCAAGCGCATCAAGCTCGGCACCGGTGTCGTCTCGCTGCCCTATCACAACCCGCTGATGGCGGCGAACCGCATTATCCAGCTTGACCATCAGACACGCGGGCGCGTGATGTTCGGCGTCGGCCCCGGCCTTCTGCCTTCCGACGCGTTCTCGATGGGCATCGATCCCTCCACACAGCGCGACCGCATGGTGGAATCCATCGAAGTCATCCTGCGCTTGTGGAAGGGCGAGCGCGTCACCCACAAAACAGACTGGTTCACCCTGCAGGATGCGACCTGCCAGCTTCTGCCGTTCAGCGATCCGCATCCGGAAATCGCGGTGGCATCCAGCGTTACGCCGTCGGGCGGCAAGCTCGCCGGCAAGCACGGTTTCGGCATGCTGTGCGTGGCGGCGACACAGGCCGGCGGCTACGACGCGCTGGCGATCAACTGGGAAATCGCAAACAAAGTCGCTGCAGAGAACGGCCGCAAGATGGATGCGGAGAAACTGCGCCTCGTCGGCCCGGTGCATATCGCTGAAACGCGCGCCCAGGCCCTGGAGAACGTGAAGTTCGGCTTCGACAAATGGATCGGCTATTTCGGCGGCATCGGCGGCGCGGTCGGGCGGCAGGGCATGGATCAAGCCACCGTCGAAAGCATGGTCGCGGAAGGCGGCATCGTCGTCGGCACGCCGGACGATGCCATCGCGCAGATCAAGCGGCTTCAGGTCAAGCAGGGCGAGTTCGGCTGCTTCCTGCAGCTTGCGCACAACTGGGCGAATTTCGAGAACACCAAGAAGTCCTATGAGCTGTGGCAGCGCCATGTGACGCCGGTGATTAACGGCGCGAACACCGCGCGCGAAACGGCGCTAAACTGGGCGAAGGACAACAAGGAAAAGTTCATCGGCGCCGCCATGAACGCCGCGATGCAGACCATCCAGAAGCATCACGAAGATGAAGCGAAGAAGGGTAAGAAAGCGGCAGAGTAGCCTCACCCACCAGGAACGAGCGGCCGGGTGTCAAAAACGTCCGGCTCTTTTCCTATTCCCCGCTGCGCGCCTTTCGCCAGTGAACGAAAGAGAACGAAATTGCGCCGAATGTCCCGAGTGCGATGATGATGCAGTTCGCATAATTGTTCACGAGCCTGTCAAATGTACTGGGAATGACATTTGCGTTCAGTTCGGGATGAGCGAGTTGAACGATCCGCGTGCCGTAAATGAAAGACAGATTGCTGTATTCTGACAGCTCAAAAATAACCGAAATCGCAGTCGTCATATAGAGCAGCACGATAAGGGCGAAAAACCACGGCGCGATGTTTTTCGCGGCGAAATATGTGGCAAGGACCAGCGCTGTCGTCACGGTGAGCCACCATTGCGACGTCGTATAGGCTAGATTGGCCCAAACGGCCGATGCCTGAACCAGCTCCGCTTCCGTCATTGCAATCCCCCGATGATGCTTTTGCAAATCTTCCTCGTTTTTGTCCTGCTATGATAGAGCCAGCTCCTGGAGGACGAATGCCTTGGCACATCACAGTTTTTCGGGCGGATGTCATTGCGGCAATCTCAGCTTTGTCTTCGAGGCGACCGCGCCACTCGAATCACTCGGCCTGCGCGCGGACATGTGCAGCTTCTGCCGGGCGCATGGCGCGCATACGACGTCCGATCCCAACGGCATGATCCGGATTGCGGTGCGCGATGAAGCCAAGTTGAGCCGCTATCGCTTCGCACTGAAGACCGCGGATTTCCTCGTCTGCCGCGATTGCGGCGTCTATATCGGCGCGCTGATGGAGGATGGCGGGAAGATTTGGTTCACCGTCAACGCCAACAGCTTCCGCGAGAAACCGCCGCTGGATTTCCCTGTTGTGCCGCACAATTTCGACGGCGAGGACGTACCCGGCCGCATCGCACGGCGCAAAACGAAATGGACGCCGGTTTCTGAAATGAAGATCGGCTAGAGTTTCACCCGGCCGGACAGGATGCCGGCATAGCGCGCGGCGTCCAGGAGCTCATATTTGTAGGTCGCGGGATCGAGCCAGTAGAGCGGCTCTGGAATCGCGGACGGATCGAAACCTTCCTTCACCAGTTCGATCTTGCGCTGCTTGAAGGTGCCGGTGATCTCCATCTGCGGCTGAAGCCGCAGGAAAACCGGCCGCGCATAAGCCGGAAGGCTGCCCGTCAGTTCCTGCGCCAGCATGTCCGGCTTGAAATCGCCGTCGACCACCAGCGATGCCATGCCGGCGCGACCGTCCATGCCGGGCACGGAAACGCCGTAAACATTGGCTTCGAGCACACCGGGGATGACGCCGAGCGCTTCGGAAACTTCGCTGGTCGCCACGTTCTCGCCCTTCCAGCGGAAGGTGTCACCGATGCGGTCGACGAAATAGAAATAGCCGAGCTCATCCTGCTTCATCAGGTCGCCGGTGCGAAACCAGCTGTCGCCCTTCTCGAACACATCGCGAAGCACTTTCTTCTCTGTGTCCGCGGCCTTGGTATAACCCTCGAAATCCTTGCCCGGCTCATGGCTGATCTTGCCGATGGCCTCGCCCACTTCGTTCGGCGCGCATTCGATGCAGCAGCCTTCGGCGTTTCGGATCGGCATATCGTGCTCGATGTCGAAGCGGACGATGCGCGTGGTCAGCACGTTGCGCAGATAATGCGGGATGCGGCCGACGGCGCCGACTTTGCCGTCGTAGTTCAGCATCGACACATTGCCTTCGGTGGCGCCATAAAATTCCACGATCTTGGAGATCGCAAAACGCTGCTGGAAATGCGGCCAGATTTCCGGACGTAATCCGTTGCCAGTGATGGCGCGCAAGCCGTGTTCACGCTCATGCGGATTGAGCGGCGCGTTCAAGAGGTAGCGGCAAAGCTCGCCGATATATTGAAAGAACGTCGGCTTGTAGCGCCAGCAATCGTCCCAGAATTCATGGACAGAGAACCTGCGCCGCAGCACCAGCGCACCACCCGCCGTGAACGCCACCCCCACGGCGCAGATGCCGCCGGAGGAATGATAGAGCGGCAGTACGTTATACATGCGGTCGCTGGGCTTGGCGTTCAATCCGCCCGCAAAGCCATACATCATAAAGAGCGCGCGCAGATGGCTGACGTTCGCGGCCTTGGGTAGGCCTGTGGTGCCGGAGGTGAAGACGTAGAACGCTTTGTCTTTGCAGAGCAGGCCCTCGCGCGCTTTCGCACCGAACGGTTCGGGCGATTGCGCCGCCAGCGCGGCGTCGAGATTGCCGCCGCCGTTTTCGTCCGTGATCCACACCGAAGGCGCGGGCGACACCAGCGTGGATGCTTCGTTGTAGGCCTCGGCCATTTCCGCGCCGACGACGATATGCTTGGCGCCAGCGATGGAGACGCAATGCGCGAGCGGCGCTCCGCGCAGATTGGTGTTGATGAGCGCCACCACCGCGCCAAGTTTCACAAGCCCCAGCCACGCGAAGAGATATTCGGGCCTATTCTCCATCAGCAGCGCAACGACATCACCTTTTCCGATGCCCTGGCTCTGCGCCCAACGCGCATAACGCGCAGCCCATTCGTCCATTTCGCGGTAGGTGATGGTGCGGTCCTGAAAGAGGATGGCGGGATTTTTGGGATACGCGCGCACCACTGCTTCGACCACATCGGCGATGGTGGTGGCCGAGTCCGGCTTCACATGGCGCATGCGATAGAAGGTGCGCGCCAGGCTTGATATATAGATGGCCTCGCGCCTGATGGCCTCGAACATGCTTGCGGCTGCCCTTCCGACTCGAAAGCGGTGAGAATAGGCGGTACGGGAAAGGCGGCAACAGGGACCAAATGGCGCAAGAGGAAATCGATCTGCGGGGCTTGAAATGCCCCCTGCCCGCATTGATGGCGCGCCGGCGTTTGCGTGCCGCCGCCGCCGGAACCGAGATCCGCGTTGTCACCGACGATCCAATGGCGCCGATAGACGTGCCGCATATGTGCCGGCAGGAGGGCTATGACGTGGTGGATGTGACGCGCGACGGCGATGTCGCCCGCATGGTCCTGAAGCGGCCCGCTTGACCGCCCCAACGCCTCCGCGCGATTTTACGCCATGTCCGATGTCGATCCCAATGTGAAGCCGATTTTGGAGATGTTTGCGCAACAGTTGCGCCATCCCAATGTCGGCTCCGTGCTGAAAGATTGGCGCAACACGCTGGCGCGCGGGATGCTCCATTTCGGGCGCAAGGAATCGCTCGACAAGACCATCGAATTCAACACCCTGATCTATACCGATCTCAATCCCACGCCCAGCAGAAGCGGGCGGCGCATCACACTCGAACCGAAGCTGGAACTGGTGGGCGTGGTGAGCGACACCGGCATCGCGCACAAGAAGTTCCGTTATCTCAACAACGAAATCGTCATCATCCGCGCTACGGGGCGATGGGACTATGCGCTGAATGAAGGCCCGCTCGATCTGAAGATCGTTCCGGATTTGACGGTACGCCTGCCCGAAGGATCGGACGTTGCCTCGCGCGCGGCGTCGCAGAAGCTGGTGAAAGAGGTGGGAAAGCTGTGCTTCTCCTGGCTGGTCATCAACCGCCTTGGCGAAGGCTAGGTGGTGAAGCCGGCTCTCCTCAAATAAAGTCGCCCGTTGACAAAGTCCCGTGCAGGCTCGTGAGGTGAAAGACGAAATCCGTATTGGGGTCATATTGCGCATTCCCGTTCACATCGACGATCAGGAAGTGTTGACCGCTCAGCGAACCGGAGTTCGGCGTGAAGAGGATAGCATGATGGGCGTGGAGCTTGCCCGAGAGCGCTGCCGCCAGATCGCTGTTGAAACTCGCCGATGAGAGCGCTCCTGCGGTAAGCGCTTTGTCGATGCCCGTCACACTCGCGGCGGAGGGCAGATCGAACTTGTCCGTGCCGAAATAGAAGTCCGTGATCGTGTCGTATTGAGTGCTTGTGGATTCGGCAGCGCTGGCATAGACGAAATGATCCGCGCCACCGCCGCCGGTCAAGCTATCGGCGCCCTTTCCGCCACTGATCGTATCCGATTGCGCGCCGCCGATGAGGGTATCGTTACCGGCGCCGCCTTTCAGATTGAAATGCCCGTCGGTCTCTACGTGACCGTCGAACTTGAGCCAATTCGTCGATGCCAGAGCCGAAGCCGTCACCGTGAGCGTGGCGCCAGACGCGACCGTGGCATCATTGCTCACGAGGTCATAGTTGTGGCCCGCGTCCACAACAATGTTCTCGAAACTGACGAGCGTCGTAACATCGAGCGTTACAGGCTTTGCGAAATTGCCCGCGAGCGTGAGCGTGTCGGTTCCTCCGCCGCCATTGAATTGATCCGCGGCTGCGAAATCAGAGGTGCCGCACAGCACGTCATCTTTGCCGCCTCCGGTCGAGACGACATCGGCGCCGGATCCGACCACGACGAGGTCAGCACCCTTTCCGCACGTTACGTGATCGTTGCCGTCGTTGCAGACGACCGTCGTGCTGCCGCTGCCGGTTTTAACGATGTTGATGACCGTGCCGTAATCAATAAAAAGCTGATTGGCCGCCAGAACATCGTTCGACTTGGCACCCAGCCAGCTCCAATGGCCCTGCCTGAGATCGATATAGGCGTCCGCTGTGGTGCCCACAGAGGAGATCGTGTTTTTGGAAGAGCCGCCGTCCGATATCAAATTCCCGCTGCCGCCCGAGCCGTTGAACGTCCACACATGGCTCGAATTGGGATGATAGTTCGGGTTGGGCCCGTAGAGATATTGCGCCAGCGCTATGTCGAAAACCTGCGGCGTGCCCAGGGCAGCGCCGTTGTACGACATGACGGTGTATTGCCCGCTGTCCTCACCGAACGGCAGCACGTCGCTCGTGTCGCTGTTTCCACTCTCGCCGCCAAGGCCAAGGGCGTGACCGATCTCATGGGCGAAGATGTGTTGGTCGGTAATGTAGTTCTTGTTGATATAGATATCGGCCTGCTCCTTGTAGGCCGATGAGCCGTAATAATTCACCGGCACGGCAGGCACGTAACTGTAGCCGCCGCTCGACTGCGTGTTCGCGCCGAAACGGATATCGATTGAATTGCTGTCTGCTGCCGACACGAATCTCACATTCACGACCGCCGCCCAGGCCGCAAGCGCGGTGATGGCGCTGACCTCGGCGCTTGAGAGCGTGATGGTCCCCGCCGTGTTCATATCCAGCAATTTCTGGGGCGAATAGCCGGCCGGCAGATCGCCGCCAAGCGCTACGAAGCCGTTGGCATCGCCTGAGGTCGCATAGCTCGGCACCGATTGCATCATGCTGAAATGCAGCGTCGGCGCCGTGGCATGCACGCCCAGCGTGGTTGTCCAATGCGGGGTAGGGAAAAAGAGAAGGTCGGAAAGGAAATAGGGAAGCGGTTCGGCCTTGTTGTAGGGCGCGGCGATGAGTTCGCCCGTCGACACGTAATGAACCTTAACGCTACCAAAACTCGACCCCGCGCTATCATCCGGCAGCTTGAAGCCGTCGACCGCGACGTTCAGCGTCAGGTTGGTGACGTGGGCGCCGAAGGAGACGAGCGCATCCGCCTGGTTTGAAATTGTCAGCGTCACCGAGTTGAGGCTGGAATTATCAATATCGACGACATCCGGTGCGGCGCCCGTCGGCCGGGTGACCGTGAGATCTCCCCCTGACATCGAGAAAAACTCAAGCCAGTCGCCCGCCGTACCGCCATGGACCGTGAACTCGCCGTTGGAACCACCGGCGTTCACGACGTTGGTCCCGTTCCCGAGTGTGATGGTATCGTTTGTTGCGTCGCTGTTGAAATAAATCGTGTTGCTGCCGCCGATTGTCTTCAGCGTGTCGTTGCTACCCAGATGGATCGTGTAGGTACCGTTCGAGACTGTCCAGGCGTTGTTGTGCCCGCCGTCGTTGTCCCAGGAAGT
>DASXHQ010000082.1:0-23346 GCA_036488415.1 Rhizomicrobium sp. | reverse complement strand
TCGTCGATGCGCAAAAAGAACTTGCCGTGATGCTTCTTCGTGAACAGCCAGTTGAGCATGGCGGTGCGCGCATTGCCGACATGGAGCAGACCGGTGGGGGACGGAGCGAAGCGGACGATGGTCATAACTAAACCATTCCCTCTCCCCCCTGGGGGGAGAGGGCTAGGGTGAGGGGGAGCACCGGCGTGAGGGTGCGATCCCCCTCACCCCGACCCTCTCCCCCTACGGGAGGAGAGGGAGATTTTTTTGTTTTATATATCGCGTGCATCGCGGAACGCATTCGTAATCGGATAGCGGCGGTCGCGGCCGAAATTCTTGCGGGTGAGCTTGACGCCCGGCGGGGCCTGTCTCCGTTTGTATTCGCTGACATAGAGAAGCTGTTCGACGCGCTTCACCGTGGCGGGGTGATAGCCCTTGGCGCAGGTGGCTTCGAAGGTCATCTCGTTCTCGACGAGGCATTCGAGGATGCCGTCGAGGATGTCGTAAGGCGGCAGCGAGTCCTGGTCTTTCTGGTTGTCGCGCAGTTCCGCGCTGGGCGGCTTGGTGATGATGCGCTCGGGGATCACGCGGGTCTTCGGTCCCAGCCCGATGCGCGAAGTGTTTTCGTTGCGCCAATGGCAGAGCTTGAACACGTCGGTCTTGTAGACGTCTTTGAGCACATTGTAGCCGCCGCACATGTCGCCATAGAGCGTGGCGTAGCCGACGCTCATCTCGGACTTGTTGCCGGTGGTCAGCACCATCGGCCCGAACTTGTTGGAGATCGCCATCAGGATCACGCCGCGAATGCGCGACTGCACGTTCTCTTCCGTCGTGTCCACCGCCTTGCCGGCGAAGGTGGAGGACAGCGCGTGGGTGAAGGCTTCCACCGCGCCTTCGATGGGCACGGTTTCGTATTTCACGCCCAGCAGCTTGGCGCAGGCTTCGGCGTCGTCGAGCGAGTCCTGCGAGGTGTAGCGCGACGGCAGCATCACGCAGCGCACGCGATCCGCGCCCAGCGCGTCGGCGGCGACCGCGGCGGAGAGCGCAGAGTCGATGCCGCCGGACATGCCCAGCACCACGCCAGGGAAGCGGTTCTTGTTCACATAATCGCGCAGGCCCAGCACCATCGCGTTGTAGATGGCGGTGAGGCGGTCTTCTTCTTTTTCGACCTCGCCCTTTGCGCACACCCAGCCCTTATCGGTGCGTGACCATTCGGTGAGAACGATCTTTTCTTCCCAGCTCGGCATGGCGAGCGCGAGCGAGGCGTCAGCGTTGACGACCATTGAGCCGCCGTCGAACACCAGCTCATCCTGCCCGCCGATTTGGTTGAGATAGGCCAGCGGCAGCCCGCTTTCCTTCACGCGCGCGACAATGAGATTGAGGCGCTCGTCCTCCTTGCCGCATTCGTAAGGCGAGCCGTTCGGCACCAGCAAAATTTCCGCGCCGGTTTCGGCAAGGCATTCGACCACGTCCGGCTTCCACATGTCCTCGCACACCGGAATGCCGATGCGGATGCCGCGGATGTTGAACGGGCCGGGCATGGGGCCGGGCTCGAAGACGCGCTTCTCGTCGAACACGCCGTAGTTCGGCAGATCGACTTTGAAGGTCTTGCCCGCGACCTTGCCGCCGTCGAGCAGCACGAAGGCGTTGTAGAGTTTTTCGTTTTCCACCCAGGGCGAGCCGATGAGAACGGCGGGGCCGCCATCGGCAGTGTCTTTCGCGAATTTCTCGATGGCCTCGCGCGCGTCGTCCTGCAACGCCGGTTTCAGCACGAGGTCTTCGGGCGGATAGCCGACGATATAAAGCTCGGCGAAGAGAATGAGATCCGCGCCCATCGCCGCCGCCTTCGCGCGCGCCTCCTTCGCCCGGCGCAGATTGCCCGGAATGTCGCCCATCGTGGGATTGAGCTGGGCCAATGCGATGCGGAAACGGTCTGTCATGGAGCGGTTCTTAGCAGCTTTCCTCCCCCGTCGTTACGGGGGAGGTGCCGAACGAAGTGAGGCGAAGGGGGTGGCGGCAGCGGTGAAATGTTTTCTGCGATCCAGCCACCCCTTCCGTCACGCGCTGCGCGCGCGCCACCTCCCCCGTAAAACGGGGGAGGAAAAAAGAAGCAGCTTTTTGCTTTAAGCGTACAGCGCTTGCTGTTGGGCGCCGAATTGGGGCGCGGCGGCCTGGTCGATCAGGAGCGCGGTTTCGAGCGCACGGCGCGCTTCTTCCGGGCGCACCAGCGCAGGCTTGCCCAGACGAACGGCATCCACGAACGCGGCCACGCTTTCGCCCAAGGGGTCCATCGTCTCCAGCGGGTTTAGCTTGTGGCCGGTGGTGTTCTTCACTTCGCGGGTGACGAAATCGATTTCCACCACACCGTCTTCATAGACCGCGCGCATGCCGCGGCGGCGGATCGGCGAAATGCGCGAGGCGACCAGCTTGGCCGTCGCGTGATTGTCGAAATGTACCTGCGCGGTGACTTCATCGGCGTGATCGCCCTGCTCCGTGCGGCCTTTGGCGCGCACGCCGGAGACGCCACCCGGCACGATGCGGTGCACGAGATCAAGGTCATGGATCATCAGGTCCAGCACGGCGGAGACGTCGGCACCACGGCCCGTCCACGGACCGGTGCGCCAGCATTCCACTTCCAGCGGCGCTTCGTCGAAATCCAGAAGGCCGGTGCGCGCGAAAACATAGCGCTCCTGATGGCCCACGGTGAGAACGCGGTTCTTGATCTCGGCCAGCGCGATCAGCGCGTCGGCTTCCTTGAGGTCCGTGGCGATCGGCTTCTCAACCAGCACATGGGCGCCGGCTTCGAGGAAGCCGCGCACGATCGGCGCGTGGGTGACGGCCGGGGAGCAAACCGAAACGATGTCGACCTTGCCCAGCAGATCGCGCCAGTCGGCAACGGCGGTGATGCCATGCGCGGCAGCGGAGGCAGTGCGCGCGTCAGCCGACGGATCGGCGACAGCGGTCAGCTGCACGCCCGGCAGCTTGGAATATTTGGAAGCGTGATGACGGCCGAACGCGCCCTGGCCGATGACGGCGGCACGGAGAAGACCGGCTTCCTGCTGAGATGGCTGAAACAAGGGAATCCCCGGGTGGTACCGGGCCCTAAAGGCCACGCCGCAGGGGCCGCGGGCCACCAACATAATGTTTCGCCTTGTTACACTCCCCGTCCCTGCTAGGGTCTGCCCCGCAAAAACCCAAGAAAACCCTGGTTAAAGGAAGCGCCATGAGCAACCAAAAGAATCGTGAAATTCTTTTCAAATCCCGGCCGTCCGGCATGCCCTCGGCGGCGAATTTCGAGCTGGCCGAGCGGCCGGTTCCCACCCCCGGCCCGGGCGAAGTCCTCGTCCGCAACAGCTACATGTCGGTCGATCCCTATATGCGCGGACGCATGACCGACCGGGCGAGCTATGTGGACGGCTTCAAGATCGGCGAAGTGATGACCGGCGGCGCGGTTGGACAAGTCGTCGCCTCCAACAACGACAAGTGGAAGGTCGGCGACCATGTCAGCCACTTCGGCGGCTGGCGCGAGTGGTATGTCTCGACCGGCGCGGACTTTCAGAAGGTCGATCCTAACCTCGCGCCGCTTTCGGCCTATCTTGGCACCTTCGGCATGCCGGGGCTGACGGCGTATGCCGGCCTGCTGCGCATCGGTGAACTAAAGGACGGCGAGACGGTTTTCGTCTCCGCCGCATCGGGCGCAGTCGGCGCTGTCGCCTGCCAGATCGCCAAGGCCAAGGGCTGCACGGTGATCGGTACCGCGGGCTCCGACGAGAAAGTCAAATGGCTGAAGGATGTCGCCAAGGTCGATCACGCCATCAATTACAAGACCGCGGGCGATCTTTCCGCCGCCCTGCGTAAGGCAGCGCCCAAAGGCATCGACGTCTATTTCGACAATGTCGGCGACGAGCATCTGAACGCCGCGCTTCCCAACATGCGGCAGAACGGACGCATTCCGGTTTGCGGCATGATCGCGCAATACAACGCCACCACGCCGCCGCCGGGACCGAGCAACATCGTTATGGTCATTCCGATGCGCCTGACAATCAAAGGCTTCATCGTGTCGGATCATTCCGACATGGCGCCGCAATTTATCGCCGACATGGCAAAGTGGACGATGGCCGGCAAAATGAAATGGCAGGAGACGATCAAGGACGGCATCGAGAACGCGCCAGATGCTTTCATCGGCCTCTTCACCGGCGACAACACCGGCAAGATGGTCGTGCGCGTGGGACCGGATAAGGCGGTGTAGTTACTCACGCCCTCTCCCCCATGCATAGGGGGGAGAGGGTTGGGTGAGGGGCGGTGCAAACGGCATGCTATCGCCGGATTCTGGATTCTCTGGTCTTGATCGTGCGGGAATTTTGTTTGCAGGTGCAGGGCGACGTCAGATGAAACGATTTCTCGGGATATTTGTATTTCTCGCTCTTGCGCAGAGTGCCTCACCGCAACCTCTCCCTGACGATGCACTTATGCGATGGGAGAGGGGGATAAATGTTACGCGCACGGATCGTCTTCTGGCACTTATTCCGAAAGTCCTCCCCGCTTGCGACGTTAGCGCATCGAACCCTACTTGATTTCTTTGCGTATTGGCACTCGGTCGTGCGGGATGAAATCAACGAATACGCTGCACATGGCCTGCCCCTCATCGATCCCGATGCAGAACAATCTCGTGCGAGACGGAAGCGGGCCGGTATCACATTCATTCGCCAATATAGTCTGCCTGAGCTCGCCAACGTCAGCGCGTCGATGCCCAATGCGACTCCCGCTGTTATACGTCAGATTCAAATTTGGAAGGCGCTCCACTGCGTCGTAGAAAAATATGATGCAACGAAGTTCTTCACGAACAATGGTCAATCATCCATGGGCATGGAATGGCCCTATGATTCGATCATGAGTGTGTTTGCCTATGATTCCTCTCCCGTCGATCCCGAAAAGACGAAAGCATATCGCTTGCCTAATATGCTCGATCTTGAACCCATCGACGCGCTAGGGCGCTTCTTTCATGACGCTCAGGCTAAGGGCGACCTGCCGTTCCCCGACAAAGACACAGAGTGGTATTTTTTTCGACGTTACGAGACTGACGAGTTCTACGACATGACGGATGTCTCAAAGGCGCGCGCGTGGTTCCGTATCCCTCCGTGGAGTGCAAATTCGCCTCACCTTGAACGACCCACACGTCCAATAAAGCCACCAGCCGACAAAGCGGCGCCGGCCATCGCGCCGCCGCAATGAGACGGACGACGGAATGCGGCGACAGGATACTGATTACCAAACACATCGTTTGTGGCAGCCGCCCCTCACCTTGCCCTCTCCCCCTCAAAGGGGGAGAGGGTGATTATGAAGTTGAGCTGTAAATCGAGGAGGAAACTTCACTCCTTATACCCTTCTTTCACGCAGTCGTTCTGCCAGGCGAAGACGAAGCGGTCGTCCGAGACCGGATGCACGCCGATATTGCCTTCAACATAGGGCCCGGAGGTGTTGTCGATATAGACGATGAAGCGCGCGGTGCGCTCGCCACCGGTCAGGAGTTTTGCCGAGATCGAGCCGCAGATTTGCCCGGTCGTATCGTCACCCGTCACCTGCACATCGGAGAATTTCGCGGCAGGATCGCTGACCTCAATGCGCATCTTGGCTTCGGCGTCGGCAATCGCCTGTTTTCGCCAATCTTGCTGGCCGCACGCGAAAAGCCCAGCAGCAAGCAAAAGGATCAGCGCTGATTTTGCAATCTTCATGGCGCGCATGATCGCGCCTTGCCGTTACCAGCTCTTAAAGATTCGCGCGCGATTTGCAGGGGATTTCAGGCTTCCCGTCCCAGCGACAATAGATCGGTCACCGCCGCCACGATCAGATAGGCCAGCATCAGCGGGCCAAGGCCGATCAAGAGCTCTCCGGGAAGATCGACCAGCATGTCGCAGGGGATGATGGTGAAGATCGTGCCCAGGAACAGGAACTGGATTCCAACAACCGCGGCGATGCCGAGCAGAAACGTCAGGCTCGCGGGTCCGAGCGCGTCCGGGCGCGCCTTGCGCTCCAGGCGCACGATGCCGGCCGCGAGCCGCACACGCGACAAAGCAGATCCGAGGAAGATCGCCGCCAGCAGCCACGACAGCGCGGACGCCGTAACCCGCCCGCCATCCAGCGTGCAGGCATCGAGCCGCGTTTCCAGCGCGCGTTGGCCGGGGATGGCGAAATGCACCGACGCTTCCAACGCCGCAAGGATGGTGCCCGACACGTGCTGCGGCAGATAGGTGGTCTGCACGGCGAAGATCACGATGGCGAAGGTGAGGAAGACGAGGCCGTTGAAGCCGGGCATCCAGTGGTCGGGCTTCAGCCGCGCCAGAAGCGACCCATGCGCGCCGGACGCGCCGTAACCGCCGATGAACAGAAGGCCCATCGCGCCGAACAGCAACACGCACACGGCGATGGGACCGGCATATTCCGGAAGCGGCAGGCCGCGGGAGAACATTTGCTCGGCTTCATAGGCGCCCGCGAAAACGCAGAACACCAGCCAAGCCTTCGCGAGCAAACGCGCCGCACCCATTCCCGTGTCCCCTTCGGACGTCTTTCCGCGTCAGGCGCTCTTGGCCGTCGCGTCCTTTATGCGTTCGGCCCTGAGGCTGTCGGCCATCAGGAAAGCAAGCTCCAGCGATTGGCTGGCATTGAGGCGCGGATCGCAGCGCGTATCGTAACGGCTGGCCAGATCGCTTTCGGAAATCGCCTGCGCGCCGCCCAGGCACTCAGTCACGTCCTGCCCCGTCATCTCGAAATGCACGCCGCCGGCATGGGTGCCTTCGGCGCGATGGACTTCGAAGAAGCTCTTCACTTCCTTGATGACGCGCTCGACGTGGCGGGTCTTGAAGCCGTTGTTCGATTTCACGGTATTGCCGTGCATAGGATCGGACGACCACACGACGTTCGCGCCTTCCTTCTCGACCGCGCGAATGAGACGCGGCAACTTCTCTGCCACCTTGTCGGCGCCGAAGCGGCAGATGAGCGTGAGGCGGCCCGCCTCGTTCTTGGGATTGAGCAAGGCGATCAGCTTGAGCAGATCGTCTTCGCTGAGCGACGGGCCGCATTTGAGGCCGATGGGATTCTTCACGCCGCGCGCGAATTCGACATGCGCGCCCTCCGGCTGGCGCGTGCGGTCGCCGATCCAGATCATGTGGGCGCTGGTGGCGTAATGATCCTTGGTGATCGAGTCTTGCCGGGTGAGCGCTTCCTCGTAAGGCAAGAGCAGCGCTTCGTGGCTGAAGTAGAAATCCACACGCGATGTCTGCTGCTTCACTGCATTGGCAAGCGAGAAGGTCCGCAGGAAACCGACGCCATCGTCGATCTTGTCCACCACCTCGTTGTAGCGGCGTTCCAGATCCGGATGGTGATGATCGAGGAACCAGTTGCGCGCACGCGATAGGTCCGCGTAACCACCGGTCGCGAAGGCGCGAACAAGATTGGCCGTGGCCGCGGCCTGGAAATACGCGCTCAGCATGCGCTCGGGATCGGGCACGCGGTCGGCGGCGGTGAAGTTCTCGCCGTTGATGATGTCGCCGCGATAAGATGGCAGCACGTTGCCGTCGCGCGTTTCGTTGTCGTCGCTGCGCGGCTTGGCGAATTGACCGGCGATGCGGCCGACCTTCACCACCGGCACGTCCGCCGCGAACGTCAGCACCGTCGCCATGCTGAGAAAGACGCAGAACGCGTCGCGGATATTGTTGGCGGAGAATTCGGCGAAGCTTTCCGCGCAATCGCCGCCTTGCAGCAGGAAAGCCTTGCCTTCGGACACCTGCGCCAGCGCAGCGGTCAGGTTGCGCGCCTCGCCCGCGAAAACCAGCGGCGGCAGGGTCCTCAGACGCGCCTCGACGGCCGCCAGCGCGCCAAGGTCCGGATAGGCCGGAACCTGAACAATGGGCTTTTTCCGCCAGCTATCTGGGCTCCAAACCTGGGCCACGGCACGCGCCTTTCCTGTCTGCCTGTGCATATACGCGGCAGAGGACGGCTTTGCCAGTCCGGCGGAACGGCGTGGTGAACGGGCTGCTCAGGCCCGCTTCGGCGGGCAGCTTCCGGTGTTCCTGGCTTCGGCGGGTTCTCGAAGAACCGAGCGACTTCCTTCAACGCCAAATTATAGTCCGCTTCACTCCGAATGAGATGACGATTCATGTTCTAAACTCACTTCAAGGCTTCGAATAGCTTTTCGTCCGCATCGTCACCAGTTCTTCGGCGGCGGTGGGATGGAGCGCGATGGCGGCGTCGAAATTTTCCTTGGTCGCGCCCATCTTCAGCGCGACAGTCACCATCTGGATGATCTCGGCGGCGTCGAAGCCGAAGATATGACAGCCCAGAACTTTATCCGTTTTGGAATCCACCACCAGCTTGAAACGCGCGCGGGTGTTGCGGCCCGAGAGGGTGTGCTTCAGCGGGCGGAAGCTGGATTGATAGACATCGATCGCGTGGCCTTTTTCCAAGGCCTTGGCTTCCGAGAGGCCGACGGTGGCGATTTCAGGACGACTGAACACCGCCGTCGGCACCAGATGATGATCGACCGGCGTGGGCTTGCCTTCATAGACCGTTCTCACGAAGGCCATCGCTTCGTGGATGGCGACCGGCGTGAGTTGCAAGCGGTCCGTCACGTCGCCGATGGCATGGATGTGATCGATGTTGGTTTTCGAATATTCATCGACCTTCACCGCTTCGTGCTTGCCCAGCGCCACACCGGCCTTGTCGAGGCCGAGGCCGCGGGTGTTGGGATGACGGCCGATGGCCAGCATCACCGCATCGGCTTCGATCATCTCGTCATGGTCGGTGAAGGCGAAAACCTCGTCGCCGCGTTTGTCCACGCGCGTGAGCTTCGTCTCCACAAGAACGCGGATGCCGTTGTTGTGCATCTCCGTCATGAGGCAATCGCGCATGTCTTCGTCGAACCCGCGCAGCACTTTTGGCGCGCGGCAGACCAGCGTTACCTCGCTGCCGAGGCCGTGGAAAATATGCGCGAACTCCACGCCGATGTAACCGCCACCGGCGACGACGACGCGGCGCGGCAGCGTTTCCAGATGGAAAGCCTCGTTCGAGGTGATGCAGTTGGCTGCGCCCTCGATCTCATTTGCCTCGTGGGATGGATGGCCGCCGGTGGCGATGAGGAAGCGTTCGGCGGTGATCTTCTTTCCGCTTTTTAGCTGAACGGTGTGCGGGTCGAGGAACTCGGCCCGCTCTTGGATGATCTCCGCGCCCGCCTTGATGATGTTTTGCTCGTAGAGATCGGAGAGCCGCGCAATCTCTTTGTCCTTGTTGGCGACAAGCATTTTCCAGTCGAAATGCTTTTCCGGCACCGTCCAGCCGAAACCGGCGGCATCCTCGAAATCCTCGCCGTACTGGCTGGCATAGACGAACAGCTTTTTAGGAATGCAGCCGCGGATCACACAGGTTCCGCCGAAGCGATATTCCTCGGCGATCGCGACTTTCTTGCCCGCCATGGCTGCCATGCGACTGGCCCGCACGCCACCAGAACCGCCGCCGATGACGAAAAGATCGTAATCATATGCCATGGGAGAAAGTCCGCGCTTGCCTGTTTCCGGGTTGGCGCGTTTCTATCACGCTATGGGATGGGGGCGGCAAATAAAGCGGCTTGCGGCATTTGCGCTGACGGCGCTGCTCGCGGGATGCGCGAGTTACGACGATCCTTATTATGTACATTCGGTGTGGCGGCCGGCCGATGCATCGGACAGGCAGGCAACTGTATTTTTCCTGACCGACCGCAAGCCAAATCCTGGCTGGCTGCCCGACAAATTCGACCGCGTGCGCGACGGTGCGTCCTGCGGCGTGGTGCATGCCGAGATCCCAGTGGCGCGGTTGCCCGCAGGACCGGCGCTGTTCGCGTTTGAGCCGGAGAGCACGCGCGAGACGATTTCGTGCGGCAATGGCAACACCGAATTGGCGCGCCACGTCGCTACGGTCGCGCACGCGCAGAATTGCAGCGCGGTTCTCATCTATGTCCACGGCTTCGACACCGGATTCGAGACGGCAGTTCTGCGCGCGGCGCAGCTGGGCAGCGATACGCAGTGGCCTTGTGCGGTCGCAGCGTTCAGCTGGAGCAGCGCGGGGGACAAAGGCCGATACGATTCCGACCGCGCCAATGCCGTCGCAGCGGAGCCGCTGTTCGCCGATTTCCTGCGCGCGCTGGCGGGTGAAGGTCTCAAGGCGAACATCATCGCGCACAGCATGGGCGCCAAGCTTGTGATCGAAGCGCTCGCGTCGTCGAAGGTTTCGGCCGATCACGTCATTCTTGCCGCTCCTGATATTGGGACAGAAGAATTTCCGACGCTCGTTCACGACGCCGCGCCGCATCTGCGGCGTCTGACGATCTATGCATCGAACGAAGACGTGGCGCTGGCGATTTCGCGGCGCCTGAACGGCGGCGTGGCGCGGCTGGGGCGCGATCCGGCTGCGGCGCGGGACGTCGCCGATGTAATCGATGCCGGCGACGCACCGGCGGATTTCGCGGGGCATGAATATTACGGTCTGTCCTATGAGATGCTGGCGGACATGTCGCTGGCGCTGGCCGGCGAAACGGCGGAGCAACGTCTGACATCTTACAAAGCGCAGCCGCCGACGTTGCAGCGCGCAGAGGACGGCACCTACCGGCTGGCCGTGAAGGACATGCGCGCGCCGGATATCTTCACGCGCTTCCTGCGCTGGCTGGTTGCCGCTATCGCCGATTGAGGACTTCCACGCCCTTCGGCCCGGCGATGATGAGCGCGCTGGCGAGGCCGATGAACAGGCCGTGTTCGACGACGCCAGTGATGCCATCCAGCGCCGCCGCAAGCTTGGCCGCATTCTTGATGGCACCGAACGCGCAATCGTAGATGACATTGCCGCTGTCGGTCTTGAACGGCTCGCCGTCCTTCTCGCGCAACGTGACCGGCACTTTTTCGTAACCGAGCTTGGTGAAAGCTTCATTCATGCGCTCTAGCGTCGTGGTCTTGCCGTAGTTGATGACCTCCACCGGCAGAGGATACTTGCCAAGACGGCGCACCAGCTTGGATTTGTCCGCGATCACCACCATGCGCTTGGACGATGACGCCACGATCTTCTCGCGCAGATGCGCGCCGCCGCCGCCCTTGATGAGATTGAGCGCACGATCCGTCTCATCCGCGCCGTCTATGGTCAGATCGAGCGGCGCGAGTTGCTCCAGCGTGCCGAGCGGAATGCCCAGCTCGCGGCATTTCTGCGCCGTACGCTCGGAGGTGGGAACGCAGAGCAACTTCAGCCCGCCCTTCACACGCGGCGCGAGGATTTCGAGGAATGCCTCCGCCGTCGAGCCGGTACCCAGCCCCAGCTTCATGCCATCGGCGACGAATTCGAGCGCCTTGATCGCAGCTTCGCGCTTTAGGGTTGCGGAATCGGGTTGGGTCATGTCCGACAGTAACAAACCCGCAGCGCTATTCCACCGTCACGCTCTTGGCCAGATTGCGCGGCTGGTCCACATCCGTGCCTTTGGCAACCGCGGTGTGATAGGCGAGCAACTGCATCGGCAGGGAATAGACCAGCGGCGCGATCAACTCATCCGTCTCCGGCACCTCGATGGTCGCCCAGGCCTGCTGACCGGCTGCGGAAATTCCGCGCGCATCGGAGATCAGAACCACCTTGCCGCCGCGGGCCATGCTTTCCTGCATGTTGGAGATCGTCTTCTCGAACACCGCGTCGTGCGGCGCCATCACGATGATCGGCACATCCTCGTCGATGAGCGCGATCGGGCCGTGCTTCATCTCGCCGGCGGCATAGCCTTCGGCGTGGATGTAGGAGATTTCCTTCAGTTTCAGCGCGCCTTCCATCGCGAGCGGGAAATTCACGCCGCGGCCGAGATAGAGAACATCGCGGGCCTTGGCGATTTCCGCGCCCAGCGCCTTCACCTTCGCGTCCTGCCTGGCGAAATCGACCATGTGCCGCGGTGTCTCCAGCAGCGAAGCGCAGAGCTTCGTCTCCTGCGCCTCGTCGATGATGCCGCGCGCGCGTCCTGCCGCAATCGCAAGCGACGCCAGCACGGCCAGCTGGCAGGTAAAGGCCTTGGTCGAAGCGACGCCGATTTCCGGTCCGGCGAAGGTCGGCAGCACCACATCGGCTTCTCGCGCAATGGAGCTTTCGACCACGTTCACGATGGCGATGGTGGTCTGTCCTTGCGCCTTCGCATCGCGCAACGCGGCCAAGGTGTCCGCCGTCTCGCCAGATTGGGAGATGAACAGCGCGACGCCATCTTTTGGATAAACCGGGTCGCGATAGCGCAGTTCCGACGCCACATCGACCTCGACACCGAGGCGCGCAAACTTTTCGAACCAATACTTGCCGACCAGCGCCGCGTAATAAGACGTACCGCACGCAGAGATCATCAGGCGCGAGGCTTTGGCGAGCGCGTCCATTGCGCCCTTCTCGCGCAGCGAAACCACCGGCCCGGTGGCGTCGATGTAATGCGCCAGCGTATGCCCCACGACTTCGGGCTGCTCATAGATTTCTTTAGCCATGAAATGGCTGTGGCCGGCCTTGTCCACCAGCGCGGCCGAGGCCGAGGTGATGCGGATTTCGCGGTTCGCGGGCTCTCCGTTTTCATTGTAGATGCGCACGTCGGGGCCGCGCAGCACCGCCACGTCGCCGTCTTCCAGATAAGAAACGCGGTTGGTGAAGGGCGCCAGCGCGAAGGCATCGGAGCCGAGATAGGCTTCCTTGTCCGAGTAGCCGACAGCCAGCGGGCTGCCCTTGCGCGCGCCGATGACGAGGCCGTCTTCGTCCCTGAAGATCATCGCCAGGGCATAAGCACCGGTGAGGCGGCGCACGGCTTGTTTCGCGGCTTCTTCCGGCGAAAGACCGCTGTCGAGCAGATCGGTGACCAAATGCACGGCCACCTCGGTGTCGGTCTCGGATTCGAATTTGCGGCCCTTGGCGCGCAACTCGTCGCGCAGCTCGCGGAAATTCTCGATGATGCCGTTGTGGACGAGCGCCACGCGCGCAGTAGCGTGCGGATGCGCATTGGATTCCGTCGGCGCACCGTGCGTGGCCCAGCGGGTGTGGCCGATACCGGTTCCCCCTGAGAGCGGATGTTTCGCGAGCGTTTCCGCCAGCTTGTTGAGCTTGCCCGGCGCGCGGCGGCGCTCGATGTGGCCACCTGTCAGCGTGGCGATGCCAGCCGAGTCATAGCCGCGATATTCCAGGCGGCGCAGTGCTTCGAGGATGAGAGGCGCCGCTTCTTCGCCCCCAGCGATGCCGACAATCCCGCACATCTACTTTTTCCCTTTGGCGGCTTTCTCCGCCTGCTTCTTCGCCCGGAATTTCTCCGCCCATCCAGAAATCTGCCGCTGCTCGCTGCGCGTCACCGCCAGCGCATTGGCTTCGACATCTTTTGTGATGACGCTGCCCGCGCCAGTGATAACGCCGTCGCCGATCTTCACCGGCGCCACCAGCGCTGTGTCAGAGCCGATGAATGCACCTGCACCGATGTCCGTGAAATGCTTGTCGAAGCCGTCGTAATTGCAGGTGATGGTGCCCGCGCCGATATTCGCGCCGGCGCCGACGCGCGCATCGCCAATATAGGTGAGATGATTGGCTTTGGCGCCTTTTTCGATCCGCGCTTTCTTCACCTCGACGAAGTTCCCGATGTGAACGTCCTCCTCAAGCACCGCGCCGGGCCGCAGCCGCGCATAGGGACCGACCAATGCGCCCTTGCCGACGTCCGCGCCTTCCAGATGCGAGTGCGATTTGATCTGCGCACCGGAGCGCACTATCACACCGGGCCCGAACACGACATAAGGACCGATCTGCGCATCCGCTTCGATCATCGTGTCGTGGCTGAGATAGACCGTTTCCGGCGCCAGCATGCCAACGCCATCGTTCAATAGCTTCGCGCGCAGACGCTGCTGCATCACCGCTTCGCAGGCTGCCAGTTCGGCCCGGGAATTCACGCCCATCATCTCGCGCTCTTCGGCTTCAACAACGGCGCAGTTCACGCCTTCTTCGCGCGCGAAGGTGGGAATGTCGGTGAGATAGAATTCTTTCTGCGAGTTGTGGTTCTCGAGCTTCGCCGCCCATTTGAAAAAGCTTTTCGCGTCCGCCGCCATGATTCCGGCGTTGCACAACTTCACGGCGCGCTGGTGCTCGTCCGCATCCTTGTATTCGACGATGCGGTAAAGAAGCCCGTCGTCCACGATCACGCGACCATAGGCTTTGCTCTCGGAGTGGAAAGCGACGATCGCCATGCCCGCCTGCTCGCGCGCGGCAAACGACTCTTCAAAGGTCTTGGCCGTCACCAAGGGCATGTCCCCATAGGAGACGACCAGCACGCCGGGAAAATCCTTCAGCACCGGCGCGGCACAGGCCGCGGCATGACCCGTGCCGAGCTGCTTGTCCTGTATGACGCTTTCCCCGCCTAAGCTCGCCGCGAAAGCGCGAACTTCGTCATGCGCCGGCGCGGTCACCACGACGATGCGCTCGATGCCCGCGTCCTTCATGGCAGCGATGACATGACCCAGCATCGGCAGATGCGCCACTTCGTGCATCACCTTGGGCTTGGCGGATTTCATCCGCGTGCCCTGGCCTGCCGCCAGAATGATTCCCGCGCGCGCGGTCATGGATGGTTCATGGTTGGGGTCTGCATGTGCGATAACGTGCCATCGGATCAAGTCAAAATGACGATTTGCAACATTATATTGCGCACCACCCCGCCGGTCCATTAACGAGAGCTATGACGAACCCGCCCCTGCCCGCGCTGATCTTCGACCTCGACGGCACCCTGGTCGATACGGCCCCCGATCTTCTGGCCGCGATGAACGCCGTGCTGGTGGCGCAGGGCCGCCAACCTGTCGATCCCGAAACGCTGCGCCATATGGTGGGCTTCGGCGCGGCGTCACTGATCCGCCAGGCGATGGTTGCGACCGGCGCCCCCGTCGATGAGGACCATCTGCCCAAGCTGGTGGACGATTTCGTGGTGCATTACGGCGAACATATCGCCGATGCCAGCGTGCCCTTTTGCGGCGTGATCGACACGTTGACCGCCCTGAAGGCGCAAAATGTGCCGATGGGCGTTCTCACCAACAAGCCGCACGAGTTGGCGTTGCCGCTGCTCGATGCGCTCGACATGAGCAAGTTCTTCGGTGCGATCCATGGCGCGGGCCGCTTCTCTTACGTGAAGCCGGACCCGCGCGTTTTTCACCATGTCGTTGAGGAATTAACTGGAAGTCCGAACAAGCCCGCGCTGATGGTTGGCGACAGCACCACGGATGCGAAGACCGCCCGCGCCGCGCAGGTGCCGGTGATTCTGCTTTCTTATGGCTACACACCCGATCCTGTGGAAACCCTTGGCGCAGATGCGGTGACCGGCGACTTCCGGGACATCCCCCATCTCGCGCGCAGGCTGATCCCTTTCTGAACCGGGCGGAACGTCACCCCGGCCTCTTGCATTTTTATATGGGCTGCGGTGTGCGAATTGATTTATTTCAACATAGAGCCGTCGCTTGCGAAAGCGGGAACCTTTATGATCTCTCCTTCTGCCGAGTTGAGGAATATTCGTTTGGGACTTTTCAGAGACAAATTCATTGCGACCGCGCTTCGCATATTGCCCGCCTTCGACCGCCTGCTGATGAAAAGCAGGGCGACGGAGGAATATCAGATCTTTCCGAATTCGCTGTTTCCGTGGACGGATTATCTGAAGGCGCAGACACCCGTCATCCGCGCTGAAGCGGAAGCGTTGCTGCGCGATCGCATGAGCGTGCCGAGCGTGCGCGAGATTTCGCCGGACCACGCCAAGATCGCGCTGGACGACAAATGGCGTTCATTCTTCCTGTGGGGATACGGCGTCCGGATTAAGGACAATCTTGCAAGGTGTCCGGAGACCGCGAAGATCCTCGAAAACATTCCCGGCCTCCTAACCGCGTTCTATTCGGTGATGCTCAGGGGGGCACATGTGCCGCGCCACACCGGGCCGACGAAAGCCATCCTCACCACGCATCTGGGATTGATCGTTCCGCGCGAGCGCGAGAAGTGCCACATGGCCGTCGGCGACGGTCACAACGTTGTCTGGCAGGAAGGCGAGATCGTCATCTTCGACGACATGTTCCCGCACGAAGTGTGGAACGACACGGACGAAGACCGCATCATCCTTCTGATCCACATCAAACGCCCGCTTAAATTCCCCGGCTCGATGTTACGCGATCTCTTTTTCTCGATCCTGCGCGCCAGCCCCTTTGTGCGCGACGGATTACGCAATCTCGACGATTGGAACCAAAAGAACGCGGCCGTAAGCGCTTCGCCGCCGGAGCGATTGGCTGCGGAATAGGCCTTTCCCACCGGCCGCTTGACGGCCTCGGCGGAGCCGCCTTATAGGGCTCCTCCCCATCGGGGGCGCGTAGCTCAGCGGGAGAGCACTCCCTTCACACGGGAGGGGTCACAGGTTCAATCCCTGTCGCGCCCACCATCTGGCCCGATAAATTCAATGACGCGCCTGTTCCTGTCCCGTTCGGTTTGCGAACAAATCGGAATTTGAGGGAAGGAAAACGAACGAGTGCACATCCAGATTCGCGCAAAATCCGTGCAGTCCGCATGCGTGAACGGAGGCCGTCGATTAATACACCTAGTCTCGGCAATGGGCGCAGCCGCGAATTAAGCAAGCAGCCGCCTTCATTTGTTGCTGTCCAGTGACGGCGTCCATTCGATCGCGAAATAATACGTGGACTCGTCGGTCTGCCGCGCATTCTGTACGCCAGTGCCGACGGATCCCACGAGATGCCAACGATCGTTGATGTCGTAGATCGCACCTACGTTCACGCCGGTGCTGATTTCGCCCCCTAGTGTGTCCCGCGTTTGGTGGAATATCTCCGTGCCAATCGAGAAGTTCGATGTGATCTGGCGCTGAAGCGCCCAACCCATAAACCAGTAGTTCCGGTCGCCGCTACCGGGATTGATCCAATAGCCGCCGCCGCCGAATGTCGTCCACGGGCCATAGCTTTTCTGCAGCCATAAAGGCAGGAAATAGCGCGCGTGTCCGCCGCCGACACCAGCCGGCCGGTCACTGTCGATAGGGATTTCCACAGACGGATAGAAGCTCACTTGCGGCCGCCAGCCGCTATCGTCTTCCTGAATGAACCGGTATTTGGCGCCGAATTCTGTGGCGCCATAACCGAAGAGCGTGCCTCGCCCGGCTCCTTTGTCGTACGCGAAAGGCACCGCGACAGTGAGTTGAAGATTGGGTGCGGCGCCGTAGTTGACCTCCAAACCCGCCAGCGTGCCCGAGGTGTCGCTGTCGGTGTGCGTGCCTTCGGAATACATGTAGATCTCGAGGCTGCGATAGGCGGTTGGCTCTGGATCGTCCGTCGCGAAGGGCGGCCCCGCCAGCGCCGATGTCGACAAGAGAAAAGGGAGAACAATGCCCCAAAGAGCACGGCCGGAAATCGCACTCATGCTGCCCCTTGGTTGTTCGTGCGAAGAAACTCGATACGAAATTTCAGGCCCGGCATATTGTCCATCACATGGATCGTCGCGCGGTGCAGGCCGCTGACGGCGCTGACCAGGCTTAAGCCCAATCCGCTTCCCGGCGTGGAGCGACTGGTCTCGCAGCGATAGAAGCGTTCCAGTATTCGTTCACGTTCGGCCTCCGGCACGCCCGGCCCCTTATCCGCGACTTCAAGAGCGATTGTATCTGGTGTCTCGGCGAGATTGACCGTGATCGGTGTGCCGGGCGGGGTGTGCCGCATCGCATTATCCAGCAGATTGACGACAAGCTGGATAATCAATTCCCGGTCGCCGTCGATGCTGACGTCAGGTGCGATGCTCGCGGAAAGAGGACGGCGCTGTTCCTCCGCCGTCGGGCTGTAACTCTGCACCAGGCTCGCAACGATCTCGCTGAGATTGATGCGCCGGAAGCCTGCCTTACGGCTACCCGATTCAATCTGCGCAATGCGCAAGATTGCCGAGAAGGTTTCGAGAATCGAATCCGTTTTGGCGATTGCGCTATCCACAGCTTGCGCATATTCGCCGGTACTGCGCGCGTGGCCACGCGCATTCTCGAGCTGCTGGCGCAGATGGCCTAGCGGCGTGCGTAGATCATGCGCGACATCCGTGGACACATTGCGCAGAGCGTCCATCAGCAACCCGATCCGATCCAGCATGCGATTGAGCGATGCGGCCAGCCTGTCCAGATCGTCGCCCGAACCGTTGCGCACGATGCGCTTGCCGATGTCGCCTTCTATGATCGCCTCAGCTGTTCGCGTGATAGCGTCGATGCGGCGCAGAAAGCCCGCGCTGACAACAATCCCGCCGCCCACAGCCAATGTGATCGCAAGGACGAGACCGATCACGAACATCTGCAAAAACGTATTATCCAATCTCCGCAGAAGACCGATGTCATCGCCGACCGAAAGCCAAAGATTTGGCGACAGATTGATGCTGTAGACGAGAAGATGTTCGAGTTCGCCCGGCGGCTCGTCGCCGTCGGGCGGCCCGTTCACATGCCGCCAGCCTGCCCGCATCCTGGGAGTCGGGAGACGGCCGACGATGCGCCCGCCTTTTGCCGTGAACAGGGAATAATCGAGACCACCTGCAAGCTTGTTCCGCTCGCGCTCCTTAATCGCATCCATCAAATCGGGCATGCCGCCGCTATCGAACTCACCCTTGAGCGCAAGAGCGTCCGATTGGATACGGGTGCGCTCCTGCCGGTCGAGCGCGGCCTTCACGTTGATGTATACAAAGCTGCCCACGACGATGGTGGATATGCCGAAAATCAGCGCGAACAGCGCCGCCAGCCGGAAACTTGTGGTTCTAAGAAGCCGTGGCAGGCGCACGCAGGCAATATCCCGAGCCACGGACGGTATGGATCAGATCGTTCTCCCGTCCCAGGTTTATCTTCGATCGCAAACGGCTGATGTGCGTCTCCACGATGTTCGTCTTTGGGTCGAAGTGGAAGTCCCAGACGCCCTCGAGCAGCATCGTTCGCGTGACGATCTGGTCGGCCCGGCGCATCAAATATTCGAGCAGCTGAAATTCGCGCGGCTGCAAATCGATCGTCTCGCCACCGCGCGTAACAACCCGTTTGAGCAAATTCATTTCCAAATCGCCCACGCGCAGAACCGTACTTTCCTTTGACGCGGGGGGCCTGCGCGCCAGAGCATTCACGCGCGCGGCGAGTTCGGAGAAGGCATAAGGCTTTATCAAATAGTCGTCGCCGCCAGCATCCAAACCTTCGACGCGATCATCGATGCCGCTCATCGTGGTCAGAAACAGCACAGGCGTCACCACCCCCGCGCTCCGCAAGGCTTTAACCATCGACAGCCCATCCATGCCGGGAAGCATTCGATCGACGATAATGATATCGTAGGTGCTCTCCATGGCCAGATATAGTCCGTCGCGGCCATTCTTGGCATGATCGAGCGTGTATCCACGCTCCCGAAATCCACGCAGGGCAAAAGCGGCAGTTTCGGCGTCGTCCTCGACCAATAACAGCTTCATCGGCAAAGCCCGGCACTCTGTTCGCGGCGCTCACCCCGCCGGAGACGCGAACCTGACGTTGACTATACAGACCGGTATAAAAAGCAAGAATGCCGCGCAATAACGACGAAAAATCAATATTCGCTGCCCGGGCCGGGCAAGGTGCACGCTGCCAATCTGCCTCTGCCGCGCGGACATTCCGCGACGTTGGAGCGCCATATGTCCGTGCAAGCGCGGGAGACCCGAAGCTCTACGTTGACCGAATCGGCGCAGCCGGTCCTCTCCATCGTGGTGCCCACCTACGAAGAAGCGGGAAATCTCCTGCCGCTGCTTCGCAAACTCAACACCGCGCTGCTCGGCATCAACTGGGAAGTGATCTTTGCGGACGACAATTCCCCCGACGGCACCCATTCTCTTGCAAAAAGCCTCTCGCTTGGCGATCGGCGCATACGCTGCCTGCGCCGCGTTGGCCGCAGGGGACTTGCCGGCGCCTGTATCGACGGAATTCTGTCATCGAGCGCGCCTTATGTCGCCGTCATGGATGGCGACATGCAGCACGACGAGTTGGTGCTCGCACGCATGCTGCGCAGGCTGCAGGATGGTGAAGGCGACGTGGTTGTCGGCACACGATACATTGCGGGCGGATCGGCCGCGGTATTTTCGGCGCAGCGTGGCTTTCTAAGCCGCGTAGCCAATGCCATGACACAGAAGCTTCTCGGGGTGCGGATCAGCGATCCGATGAGCGGTTTTTTTATGATCCGGCGCGAAGCGTTTGAGAGATTTGCACCTCAGCTTTCGCACGACGGGTTCAAGATCTTGCTCGACTTGCTCGCCACAGCCAAATCCGGTCTGCGGGTTGTAGAGGAACCTTATGAATTTCGAAGCCGCGAGGTCGGCGAAAGCAAGTTCAGCTTGCGCACGGGACTAGAGTTTCTCGGTCTTGTCGCCTCGCGGTTGAGCGGAGGCATCGTAGCGCCGCGTTTCGTCCCTTACGCCTTTGTCGGCACTATCGGCCTCTTGGTGCATTTTGCCATTCTGCGGTCGTTTCTGCACGTTGTTGGCTTCGAGCGCGGCCAGGCGCTGGCCACTTTCTGCGCAATGCTCGCGAATTTCGCGATCAATAATCTCCTCACCTATCGCGACATGCGCTTGCGCGGGCTGGCAGCCCTTCGCGGCGCTGCTATCTTCTGCATGATCGGCTCTACGGGATTCATTGCAAATATCGGCATAGCGACCCTGCTCTACGGGGCCCAGCATCTCTGGTGGCTGGCGGGCGCCGCAGGCGCGCTTATCGGCGCAGTCTGGAATTTCTCCATGTCCAACCGACTTGTGTGGCGGCAAAAGTGAATTCGGCCACGCCGATCTCCTCCAACAGCCCGGCTACCGCGACACAATCTGTGTGGCTTTCCGATGCGCGCGTTCAGGTCCTGGCGATCATCGCGGTGGCGACGGCGCTAAAACTGGCGGTAAGTCCTCTCGTCGGTCTTGGCACCAACGAGGCTTATGCCATCGCCAGCGGGCGGTTGATGAGTCTGTCCTATTTCGACCACCCGCCCCTGCATTTCTGGCTCGCGCATCTGTGCGAATTGATATTCGGCGACAACAGCGCCGCACGAATTCCATTCATCCTGCTGAGCGCGGCCACATCCTGGATGATGTTCGCGCTTACGCGCCGGCTGTTCGGCGATCGCGCCGGCGTTTGGGCAACGCTCACGCTCAACCTATCCGTTTTTTTTAACCTCGTGTCGGGCAACTGGATTCTGCCGGATGGACCGCTCAATTTTTTCCTTCTGGCCACGGCGCTGGTGCTAGTGCCCACGGCACAAGGCCGCTCGCTGAACAACAAGAATTGGCTGGCTGCGGGGTTACTCGCAGGTTTGGCGGCGCTATCCAAATATCACGCGTTCCTCTTCCTCGCGGGTTATCTGGTCTTCCTTCTTGCGGATGGCGACCGCAGACGGATGCTACTGACGCCCGGACCTTGGCTAGCTGGTGCTGTTGCGCTGGCGGTCATCTCGCCGGTGCTGATCTGGAACGCTTCACAGGGCTGGGCGTCCTTGCGATTTCAGGGTGGACGCGCCATGCCCCATCATTTGGGCGTCGGCCTCTTCCTTTCGCTTCTTTCCGCGCAGATTGCGGTGTTGTTGCCGGGCGCGCTCATACCGCTCATCGCCGGCACCCGAGAGGCGCTGTCCTCGCGCAACTCGGAGGAGCAATTTCTTCTTTGGCTAGGACTTCCGATTGTCGTTCTCTTCACGTTCATACCGCTTGTGACCGACAACGGCATGATGCAATGGGCGATGCCAGGCTGGCTCATGCTGCTGCCGCTCGCCGGCAGATTCCTCGATGAGCGATCTCGCGCAAGGCTTTCGATCGGCCCCGGGATGTTTTTCATAGCCGCCGTCCTGTTTGCGGCGACGGTCGCCGCGGGACTTGAATTCCAGAGCGGCTGGCTCGGTACAGCATTTCCGCACATGTTCAAGCGCAGGGATCCGACAGCGGACAACGCGAATTGGGTTCCATTGGCGCCGATCGCGCAATCCGATCCGAAAAGAACATTCGCCCTGGCGTCGAGCTGGCGCGAGGCCGCGAAGATCGATGAGGCGCTTGGCGGAAAATATCGAGTCATTGTTGCCTCGAACGACCCCAGAAATTTTGCGATCGATCTTGATCCCACAACACTCGACGGAAAGAACGGCTGGATCGTTCTCCCCAGACCTCTTCGCGCGCAATCCGAAAACACTGTGCGGGCTTGCTTCCGACAATCGACTTACGCCGCAAGCCTGATCGTCGCCAGAAATGAACGGCCCGACGCATCCTTGATCGTTTTCCGTGGCGATGGCTTCCGCCAGAGCCGCTGCAATCTAGTCGCCTTCAAACGCTGATCACCATCCGTTGGGAAACGTTGGTTCGTTCGAAGCGCCTTAATCAAGGAAAGTAAACGAAAGAGCTAAAGTGTGTGTGATTGGTGCTACCGCATCACTTGCGCATACACCTTTTGCATCGCTTTCACATAAACTTCCTTGGTAAACTGGGTTTCATACTCCTTGCGGCCCCGCTCAACCAAACGACCGCGCAGCGACGGATCGCCAATCGCGCGCGAAATTGCAGTGGCAAGCGCGTCCGCATCGTCGATTGGAACGAGAAGCCCGTTTTCCCCATCCTTCACATAGGCTGCGGGTCCTTGGGCGGCGGCGGCGATCAATGGAATGCCGGCTGCCCAGGCTTCCAATATCACGGTGCCAAAGGGCTCTTCCCGCGATGGAAAGACGCAAAGATCGGCGGTTGCCAGTAGTGCTTCGCGATCGTTGCGCCAACCCAGAAATCGCACACGCTCGGAGAGCCCCAAGCTGCGCACCTGCCGCGAGAGCGCTCCCAGTTCCGGCCCTTCTCCGGCGATCCACAAATAAGCTTCGGGGACTTTTTGCAGGGCGGGTAGCAGGACATCCAGAGCTTTGTCTTTGTGCAGGCGTGCAAGCGCAAGAAGAAGTGGCACGTTACCGGGCGTATCGAACTGCCCCCGATCTATCGGCTCCGCGGGCACGCGTTCCGCGAAGGTGTGGACCAGCGAGATGTCCTTCTCCTCAACACCTTGTTCGCGAATGTGCCGGACCAGATCATCGGTGATGCCTATAAAATGGGTGCAAGTGCTATATCGCCAGCGGTCGCGGTATCCCCCAAACCAGCCGATCTGGCGGGCGGTCGTCTTGACGGCTGTCATTGCTGCCCTGCCGGTCCAATATTGGATGATATCTGGTTTAAACCGCGCGATCTCGTTTGCGATCGCCCTGCGGCTGGGTTGAATGAACCATGGATTAAAGGCCGTTGTTACGTGCCGGATGCCCGCTGCGGACAAACGGCCGATCTGATGCGCGGCGTTTGGGCGTATTATTGCTGTTTGCTCAAGACCATCTTGTG
>DASXHQ010000017.1:0-1757 GCA_036488415.1 Rhizomicrobium sp. | reverse complement strand
GGTCTGCCCGACGATGGCGACCACCTCGCGCGGCGCGATGTCGAGATCGAGCTTATCGATTGCGACCACCGCTTGCCCGGTGGTCGCCTGGCGGAACACCTTGCGGAGCCCGCGTACCGCGATCGGCGCCGGCCCGCTCATGTGCAGGGTCTCTCATATAGAGCAGCGACGCGGCTGATTGACCGTCCCCCGCGCAGCGCGATCGAATGCACAGATCTCGAGTCCTCGGCGCGGGCGGGTTTTACCCTCCCCCTTGTGGGGAGGGTCGCTCGCCAAGCGAAGCGCCGGCGAGCGGGGTGGGGGTAGATGTGAGATCGCACTCGCGTGCCGCCAAACTTCGACCCCCACCCCGGCGCTGCGCGCCGACCCTCCCCACAAGGGGAACCGTTGCGAAAATCTGGGGGTGTGATTCCCTGAGAGCGACGGATTCGGGGGAGGACCTGATGGCGCGGGATCAGCAAAGCTTCATTGAGGCGTTTGCATCGAGAAAGCTGGGCCGCAACGACCGGCTGGATCGGGTTGCCGCCGAAGTGAAGTGGTATCGATTTGAGAAGCTGCTGCACAAGCTGGAGCCGGAGGGTGCCGGCCGGCCGCCGTTTGATCCTTTGCTGATGTTCAAGGCCCTGCTTCTGCAGCAATGGTACGGGTTGTCGGATTCGGCATTGGAAGAGGCTCTCAACGATCGGGTCTCGTTCCGCCGCTTCCTGGGCCTGGGCCTTGACGCGGATGCTCCCGACCACACGACGCTGTGCCGGTTTCGCAATCGGCTGACCGAGGCGGGATTGATCGTGCGGCTGTTTGCCGAGTTCGATCGGCAAATTGAAGGGCGTGGGCTCGTTCTCAAACAGGGCACGATGGTGGATGCCACGTTGGTGGAATGCAGCCACACCCGCCCGCCTCCAGGACAGGAAGCGGACGCGGTTGATCCCGACGCGCGCTTTGCCAAGCAGGAAGGCAAGCCGGGCTCCACCTATGGCTACAAAGCACATATCGGCGTTGACCAGGGCACGCGTCTAATCCGCTCGGCCATTCTCACGCCAGCTAACGTCAATGAGACGGTGGTCGCGGACGCCCTCATCCGCGGTGATGAAGCGGCAGTCTATGCAGACAAGGCCTACGCCAAACGGGAGCGCCGCGAGCGGCTCAAGGCTGCCGGCATCAAAGACCGCATCATGCACAAAACCTGGGGTGGCGGCCCGCCGTTGACGCACTGGCAGAAGCGACGCAACGCGCTGATCGCGCCGATCCGAGCGAGCGTGGAAACGGTCATGGCCGTGCTCAAGCGGCGAATGGGTTACGCACGCACACGCTACATCGGCTTGGCCAAAAACACGGCTCACTTCCTGCTGCTTGCGCTCGCCTACAACATGCGTCGCGCAAGCGCCCTCGCATCTTGACGGTCGAACCATGTCTCCAATGACCAAAAACGACCGATCCACTCCACATTCATCCCGCAACGGGACGGAAACTCGCCGATCGACCCAACTTATCGCCCCCTGGAAGGAGCCCAGCCGAAATACGCAACGGTTCCCACAAGGGGGAGGGTAAGCGGCCGCGCCGCTCGAGTCTGTCTCACGCCTCCTCGGCGTCGTCCTTCTCTTCTTCGCCTTCGGCGGCGAGGATCTGCTCGGCGATGAGACCGGCGTTCTGGCGCACGGCCGCCTCGATCTTGGTGGCGATATCCGGGTTCGCCTTGAGGAAGGCCTTGGCGTTCTCGCGTCCCTGGCCGATGCGCTGGCTATCATAGGAAAACCACG
>DASXHQ010000116.1:0-2334 GCA_036488415.1 Rhizomicrobium sp. | reverse complement strand
CCCGCAGGTCTCGCGCTGTGCTTACTTCACCGCCTCGACCAGGGCCATGCCCTCGCCGCGCCAGTGGCCCGCTCCCGTCACCACAATCTGGGCCGGAGGTTCCGGCATTTCAACCTCCAGCGCGGTTGAATCGTTGGGGGGAAACAACGCCCCGCGCGAGATCGACAATGCCGCGAGCGCTAATCCCAGGATGAATTGCGCTTCCACGTTGTGACCGAACGCGGTGCCGGAGGCGCGGATCGCGAGGTTCTGGTGCTGGCGCAGGAACGCCAGTTCCTCCGAGGTGGCAGGCTCCGCTCCGGTGGCGCCGGTGATGATGGCCGCCTTGTCGTCAAGCTTGCCGAGTTTCGACCACAGCGCCTGCAACGATGCCGTCACTTCGCCCGGCGTTTTGCGGCGGGCCTGATCGGCCACCACGTTGGTTAGCCGTGCATACGGCTTGGCGCCGCGCGCCTGCGCATGCGCCTTGGATTCCATCACCAGAAAGGTGCCGGCCGAACCGAGCGCGAAGCCGGGCTTGGCGGTGCGCGCCCACACCGGCGCGTACTTGTCCCTGAGATTGAAGTCGTCGAACTCGTAGAGCATTAACATCTCTTTGCGCTCGGCGTTGTGCGAACCGCCGATCAACGCGATGTCGCTCTGGCCGTGGGCGATCCGCGCCAGCGCGATCCGGGCCGCATCGACGCCTGCGCCTTCCTCACCCATGAAGGTGCGCGACGAGCCGGTGACGCCGTGAACGATGGCGATATTGCCGGCAAGCAGGTTCGAGAGCTGGGCGAGAAACAGCGTCGGCCGCAAATCGCCCATCAGCCGTTCGTTGAGGAAGCCGGGCGGCGCGTTGCTCTTGACCGCGGCCTGCATGATGGACGTGTCGACCGCCAGATCGCGTTCGCCGCCGCCGGCGGCGACGATCATGTCTGTCCGCGCCAGGATTTCCTTGTTGCCCTTGATGCCGGCGGAATCCAGCGCCAGCCCCGCGGTGTAGGTGCCGATGCGCTGCCAGGCTTCCATCTGGCGCTGGTCGCCTTTTTTCGGAATCTGGGTGTCGAAATTGACCGGCGCCCAGGGGTGCACCACGTAAGGCGCGAAATTCTTCTCGTCGACATTGAGACGTCGCTGGTTGAGCGCGTCCCAGGTCGCATCCAGCCCTTCGCCGAGCGAGGTGGCAAGGCCGATGCCGGTAATCCAGACTTCCGCCGCCGGTTTCGAAGGTTTCGTCTCAGTCATGGCTGACGGCCTGCAGCGGAAAGCCGATACGCCTGGCCATCGCGTCCATGTGACCGCGCAATTCCGGATTGGGGAACGGGACGACGCCGAAGGTGATCGTGGCGTTGCTCCTCAGTTCACCTTTCACCCGGATCTTGGCTTCGGTGATCGCATAGCCCGAACCTTCGTGCACGAGGCGAACATCGATCGTCAGCAGATCGCCTGGATTGACGAAGCTGCGCATCTTGGCTTCCTTGACCGCGGCCAGGAACGGCATGCGTTCAAATTTCGTCAGCGCGACCAGGAGCCAGCCGGAGCTCTGCGCCATGGCTTCGATCAAGAGCACGCCGGGCATGATCGGGTAACCCGGAAAATGCCCCTCGAAGATGGTGTTGTGGCTGGGAACCTGGGCTTCGACCGTGATGGTGCGTTCGCCGACATTGAGGTCGACGATGCGGTCAATCAGCTGGAAATATTCAAGATGCATGACGCGCGATTAGGCGCCGGTGCCGGCGCTCTTGGCAGCGACCAGTTCGTCGATGCGCGCGCAGAGGTTTTTCAGGACGAAATACTGTTCGGTGGTGGCCTTGCCGTCGTTGACTTCCTGGGTCCATTTTTCCAGCGGCAGCTTGATCCCGAACGCCTTGTCGATCGCGAACGCGATGTCGAGAAAATCAAGGCTGTCGATGCCCAGATCGTCGATGGCGTGGCTCTCCGGCGTGATCGTGTCGCGCGGTATGTCGCAGGTTTCAGCGATAATCGTTGCGACCTGATCGAATGTGGATGACATTACTAAGCCTTTGATATATTGAAGGTAATTTCTGTGGAGGCGGGACGGCTGGGCGTTGTGCCCCGTAATGCCCGATCCGCCGCCCGGAGTCGACTGCCCGTATATCGGAGGGCCGCCCTGAGTTCAATGGAGGCAGCCGGGCACGCCAGCTGTATCCGACCAGAGGCCACGGTGCCGGCCGGGCCCCAAAACGCCGATCCGCCGTTGATGTCCCACGCGTTCGGCGGGGCAGAAAGCCGCGTGGCCAGCGGCCCCGGCGGTGCCGCGCCCTAGAAGCGCGACGGGACGTACATGTCAGGTGGAATGGGGCCTCGATGATAATCGGGATTGTGGACCCT
>DASXHQ010000090.1:0-12303 GCA_036488415.1 Rhizomicrobium sp. | reverse complement strand
AGGAAGAAGTTTCTCCGCCCAAACGCTTTGCGCCGCCCACCCTTGTCGACACGCCGATGAAGACCCGCAGCCATTCTTCCGCCGTGAAGGCGCGCGCCGCGATTCTGCCGCGAGACATTCCGGCCGAAGATGCGTTCCGCCTCACGCTGCTGCAATGCCAGTGGCACATCGCGGCAAATATTTCCGCCGTGGTCGAGGCGCGCGATATCGAAGGCCTGCATCAGATGCGAGTCGGCTTTCGCCGGTTGCGCGTGGCGTTCACGTCCTTCGGCAAGCATTTCCGCAACATCGAGCTCGACATGCTGAAGGATCGCGCCAAGCGCATGGCGGAGAATCTCGGCCCCGCGCGCGATCTCGACGTGTTCACTGACGAACTGCTCGAGCCCGCCGCGCGCGCCAATGGTGCGGTGGAAAGTTTCGAGCTGTTGCGCAACCGCGCCAACGATGCGCGCCGCACCGCCTGGGATTTCGCGGTGACGCATGTGATGAGCCCCGGTTTTGCGGGTTTCATGGCCGATCTCAATTCCGCCGTGGAGCGCCGCATCTGGCTGGAGGGCGCGAAAGACACTTCGGTTTTCGACGAGCCGGCACAGGATATGGCGGCCGGTGTTCTTGGCCGCCGCCTGAAGACCGCGAAGAAACAGGCGAAGCGGCTCAAGGAAGCATCTGACGAGCAGATTCATCATCTGCGCATCGCGCTCAAGAAGCTGCGCTACACCGGCGAATTTTTCGCGCCGCTTTATGGCAAGGAGGGCGTCGAGGAATTCGACAAGCGGCTTTCCAAGATGCAGGACAGCCTTGGCGCCGTGCACGACGTCGTCGTGGCGCGCGAAACGCTGGCGCGGCTGACGGCTGGCGCCAACGATCATTCCGATTCCGGCATCTCCTTCGCCGCCGGCATCGTCTATGGCTGGCATCTCGACCGCTCCACGCACATCTTCAAGAAGAGCGTGAAGCGCTGGAAGAGATTCGCCGGCACCGAACCGTTCTGGTCGGGCGAGACGAAACACTGATCCCATGCGCGAGGCGTTCGATCCCGCCAAGGCGGAAACTTATCCGCCGAATGTGCAGGCCATACTCAAACGCCAGGCACCGGCCAGCGCGTGGCTGAACCAGTCCATCCTCGAACTGGATGTCGAAGAAGGCTGGGTGAAGATCGGCTACGATCTGGGCGAGCCGCATTTCAACCGCTTCGGCGCGCTGCATGGCGGCTCCATCGCTTGCGTGATGGACGATGTTCTCGCCGTCGCCGCCGGGATGGCGGCGAAGTGGGGCGAGATCGCGCCGACCCTGGAGATGAAGGTCAGCTACCTTTCGCAAGGCGGCGCGGGCAAACACATCGCCGAAGCGAAGGTTCTCAAACGCGGCCGCCAGATCAACTTCCTCGAAGCCACGCTGATGCGCGAAGACGGCAAGGTCATCGCCACCGCCACCGCGACCATCATGATCGCGCCGATGAAGCGGTAGCGCGGACGCAATTCTCCCGACAATGGGAGTCCGGTTTTTGCAGAACCGAATTGAATTCAAATTTTCCCGCTTCGCATCGCACGTCTCTTTCGAGCCTCGTGGGCGAAAGCAGGCAGGCGTGAATATCCCTCAACACCATGCGCGATATGAGGCGCGTCCTATTCAGCGCGGCTTAGTAGAGTGCGCGGTGAACCGGGTGATGATCGTTCTTCGGCCTATCCGGCGGTCGCATGCGTCAGCAGCGGACAGCACCGGTAAGTGAGGCTGAAGGCGATCAGGGTGAGGGGCGATTAGAGGTTGGGCATGTTCAAAGAGCCTTTCGATAAAAATCCACCCTCCCCTTGAGGGAGGGTCGAAACGCGCAAGCGTTTCGGGGAGGGGTCCAAGCTCCGCGCCATGACCCCTCCCCGAAAAATTCTTCGCTTCGCTTGAATTTTGTCGGCCCTCCCTCAAGGGGAGGGCGGATTAAACGCAGAAAACCCGCGGCTTTCGCGGCGGGTCTATGGTTTGGGCGCAGTTCTAGAGTTGGAAAGAATGTACGGGGGTACCGTCACGGTGTCAAGCTAATTGGGAAAAATACTTTCACAGCAGGGAATTTAGCCTAAGTATTTGATCCTGCTACGCAAACATATTATCCCCTTTCGCGCGGCATGGATTTGCGCGCGAAAAAAGCTTCGAAAATATTTTTCAAATGTCGAATTCCGCCACCACGGGCACGTGATCGGACGGCTGTTTCCAGCCGCGCATGTCTTTGAGAATCTTCTGCGACCGCACCGCGTGTTTCAGAATCGGGCTTGTCCAGATGTGATCGAGGCGGCGGCCGCGGTCGGAGGCGCGCCAATCCTGGGCGCGATAGCTCCACCACGAATAGATCTTCTGGTCTTCCGGCACGAACTGGCGCGTCACGTCGTTCCATTCGAAGGCTTCGCGCGCATTGCCGAACAGCTCCACTTCGACGGGCGTGTGGCTCACCACGCTCAGAAGCTGCTTGTGACTCCACACATCGTTTTCCAACGGCGCGACGTTGAGATCGCCGACGAGGACGACCGGCGCGGCGTGGCGATCAGCGCGGTGCGCGAACATCGCTTCCATCTCGCGCAGGAAATCGAGCTTGTGGGCGAACTTGTCGTTGACCTTGGGATCGGGGATGTCGCCGCCGGCGGGGACGTAGAAATTGTGCAGCTCGACACCGTTCTCGAACACCGCGCTCATATGGCGGCAATCGCCCTTGGCGCAGAACTCGCGCGCCGACTGACTGCGGAACGGCAGCTTCGAGAGGATCGCCACCCCGTGATAGCCCTTCTGGCCGTTGATGGCCTGATGGACATAGCCCAGCTTGGCGAAACCCGGGGCCGGGAAGAGGTCGTTGACGACCTTGGTTTCCTGCAAGGCCAGCACATCCGGCGCCTCGGTCCTGAGGAAACGCGCGACCGCGTTAAAGCGCAGCCGGACCGAGTTGATATTCCAGGTCGCCAGCTTCATTCGGAGCCCTGTTTTTGGCCCTGTGGAAAAGAATTGCTGCTATGCAGCAAAGTCATGGCATTTCGCTCCACTCTGCATTCTGCTTTTGTATCAGCTACTTACGGTACTTCATGAAATAATTTATACCCAATGAACACTAAATACTTTCAGAATTATTCATTGAAGACCTACAGACCCCCTCCTATATCAGCCCTGTCCGGCAATGACGCCGGAAACAGTTTCAAGGCCCGGTTTGCCCCTGAACCGGACCTGATTTGGAGAGGCAATCATGACCAACATCACCCTTAGCGCCCCGGCGCAGACATCCAGTTTCAATGGCACCGTTGCCAGCCTGTTCATGACGGCCCTGGTCGTCCTGTCCGGCTTCGTGTCGCTGGCGATCTTCGCCGGCTGATTCTTTGACTACGCGCGATTTGTCCGGAAAACCGCTTCACACTTTTCCGGATCGCGCTTCAACCCTTTCCCGGTATTGCCGCGGTTAGGCTCCCACCTAGCGGCAATCCGGAAAGTGGCCAGCGGGCCTTCGGCGCGACCCCCAAGCCGTCGAACAACCCCAACTGGCTTCGCTCAACCCCTGCCCAGGCGACCATCGCGGCATTGTCCGTGCAAAGTCCGGGCGGGGGTATTTTTTTGGAAAATCCGTTTTCGGTGCAGAGCTTTTCAATCGCATCTCCGATGGCGCGGTTGGAAGCGACGCCGCCTGCCACGACGAAATCCGGCGTCGCTTCGTTTGGAAAGTCCGCGCGAAAGAGATCCATCGCTATGCGCGAACGGTCGATCAATATGTCGAGCACCGCGCGCTGGAACGACGCCGCGAGATCGCCGCGGTCGGACTCTTTGAAGTCTTCCCCCTTCGCGATCTGGCGCACCGCCGTCTTCAATCCTGAAAAAGAGAAGTCCGCGATGCCACGCCCGCGCAACGGCCGCGGCAAGGAAAACCTTTTGCCGTCGCCATTTTTCGCAAGCTTCTCGACATTGGGGCCGCCGGGATAGGCAAGGCCCAGAAGTTTCGCCGTCTTGTCGAAGGCTTCGCCGACGGCATCGTCGATGGTCGAGCCATAGAGCTTGAACTTGCCGACGCCTTCGACGGCGAGAAGCTGGCAATGCCCACCGGAAATCAGAAGAAGAAGAAACGGAAATTTCGCGCCATCGGTGAGACGCGCGGTGAGCGCATGCGCTTCCAGGTGATTGATGGCGACGAGCGGCTTATTGACGGCGAGCGCGAGCGCCTTGGCGGTGGTGAGGCCGACCATCACACCACCGATCAATCCGGGACCGGCTGTGGCGGCAATGGCATCGAGGTCTTTCAGATCGAGCTTGGCCTGCGCCAGCGCTTCCTCGATGAGACGATCCAATGCTTCGACATGCGCGCGCGCGGCGATCTCCGGCACCACGCCGCCATAAGGCGCGTGATCTTCGAGCTGGCTGAGCACGACATTCGACAGAATCTCACCGGGGCCCGGCGCGTGGCCGCGCACCACCGAGGCGGCGGTTTCGTCGCAGCTGGTCTCAAGGCCGAGGACGGTGAAATCGCGCAAAGGCGCCATGCTCGTGCTAGTTTTTCGGGGTCTCCCTAGCCGATAACAGCGTCATGCCGCAAAGCAATTCCCGAACCCTTCGCCTCGGCACCCGCGGCTCCAAGCTGGCGCTGGTGCAGGCCGAGATGGTGCGCAGCGGCCTCGCCGCCAAAGGCTTTGCGGGCGTCGAGATCGTGGTGCTGAAGACCAGCGGCGACCGCATCCAGGATAAGAGCCTCGCGGACTCGGGCGGCAAGGGACTTTTCACCAAGGAGCTGGAAGAAGCGCTGCTCGACGAGCGCATCGATCTGGCGGTGCATTCGATGAAGGACGTGCCGGTGGCGATTCCGCCGGGGCTTGCGATGAGCGCGCTGTTGCCGCGCGAAGACCCGCGCGATGCGTTCATCTCCAACAAGGCGAAGTCGCTGGCCGAGTTGCCGAAGGGCGCGGTGTTCGGGACGAGTTCGGTGCGACGCCATGCGCAAGTTGCGCGGGTGCGGCCCGATCTTCAAATCAAGCTGCTGCGCGGCAATGTCGATACACGGCTCGCGAAGCTGGATGCCGGTGATTATGACGGCATGTTGCTGGCGGTGGCGGGATTGAAACGGCTTAGACTTGAGGGCCGCATCACATCTTATCTCGACACCGAAGACTGGCTGCCGGCATTGGCGCAAGGCGCGGTGGGAATCGAAATCCGCGAGACGGACACGCAGGCGCGCGAGATCACGTCGCGGCTCAACGATCTGATGACAGAAGTGGCTTTGAATTGCGAGCGCGCGTTTCAGTTCGCGCTGGATGGTTCCTGCCGCACCTCCATCGGAGGGCTGGCGACGTTCGAAAACAATGTGTTGCGCTTTCGCGGCGAAGTGCTGGCGCCGGATGGCAGCGATTTCGCCGAGACATCCTTTGAAATGAATCTCGGCCACGATCCGCGCAATCATGCGGAACAACTGGGCCGCGAAGCCGGCGAGGCGCTCAAGCCGCGCGTCGCGCAATGGCTTGCGCTTTGATGCGCATATTGATCACGCGGCCTGCCGACGATGCGCGTGAGCTTTCGCAAAAACTCGAAGCGATGGGGCATTCCGTCGTCACGGCGCCGCTGCTGACAATCCAATTTCTTGACGGCCCGGAGATTTCGCTGGACGGCGTTCAGGCGATCCTTGCTACCAGCGCCAATGGCGTGCGCGCCATCGCAAAACGCTCGCCCCGCCGCGACGTGCCGCTCTTTGCCGTGGGTCCGCAGACCGAAGCCGAGGCACGCGCGGCAGGCTTCGCACATATAAAGAATGCGCAGGGCGACGGGATGGCGCTGGCGCGCGCCACAGCGCAGTGGGCGAAGCCCAAAGATGGCGCGCTGCTGCATGCCGTGGGCGCGGAAGCGCCGAGGCTTCTTGCCGCCGAACTGGAAACCCGCGGGTTTACCGTGCGCCGCGAGATTCTCTATGAAGCGCGTGCGGTCGCGAGCCTGCCGGATATTGCGGCGCAAGCGCTACGAAGCGATAGCCTGGATGCGGCCATGCATTTCTCGCCGCGCGTTGCCGCCACATTCGCCGATTGCGTGACGGCAGCAGGGCTTGCCGCGCATTGCAAAAGGCTCATCGTCCTATGCATCAGCCAAACGACGGCGAAAGCGCTTTCGCCATTGCACTTTCGTGAAATTCGCGTTGCGAAGGCGCCGAACCAGCAGGCGCTCTTGGAGCTGCTCTGAAGCCTGATAAGGTCGCGCCGGGCAATGGGGGTGTGCGATGCGCGGATTTCTGATCGGACTTGGAATTGTCGTTCTACTGTTGGTAGGCGCGTTCTGGTATTTCAGCGATCCAGATATTCCGCGCGCCACGCTCGAAGCGAAATACGCGACGCCGCCATCGGAATTCCTCACGCTGCCGGACGGTGCGCGCGCGCATGTGCGCGATCAGGGCAACAAGTCTGGCCCCGTGCTGGTTCTCGTGCACGGCTCCAACGCTTCGCTCTTCACTTGGGAGCCGTGGGTTGCGCGGCTGGGCGGCAGCTATCGCATCGTGACGATGGATCTGCAGGGCCACGGCCTTACCGGCGCGGTGCCCAATCACGATTATTCGCAGGAAGGCATGGTGAAGTTCGTCGATGAGGTCGTCACCAAACTCGGCATTTCCAAATTCGCGCTGGGCGGCAACTCAATGGGCGGCGGCGTGGTCGCGCGCTATGCGGAAGAACATCCGGATAAAGTTAGCGCGCTGATCTTGGTCGATGCCGGCGGCGAGCCAAGCCAGGAGGGCGATCACGTACCGCTCGTGTTCAAGATCGCGCGCACGCCGGTCTTGAACAAGATGCTGCTCTATATCACGCCGCGCAGCCTGGTGAAGGAAGGGCTGAACGATGCCATCGTTCACAAGTCCATCATCACCGACAAGATGATCGACCAGTATTGGGAGTTCGCGCGCATGGAAGGCTCGCGCGAAGCGAATGGCGAACGCTTCCAGCTGCCGTTCACCAACGATGTGAAAGAGCATATCGGCGACATCAAGGCGCCGACGCTGATCCTGTGGGGGCAGGAGGATCATTTGATCCCGGTGGCCGCCGCGCATGCCTTCCACAAGGATATTCCGGGCTCCAAGCTGATCGTCTATCCGGCGACCGGCCATATCCCGATGGAAGAGGTGCCGGACCAATCCGCTGCGGATGTGAAGGCGTTTCTAACGGCGCACTAAACCGATCAGGCTTTCGTGAGCGCCGAGAGGTTTTCCGAGACCGTGGGCATCAACGAGGCCCAGTCGCCGAATTTCTTCGGGGTGAGAACCTTCGTCGCGCGATACCACGGATATTCCTCGGTGCCGAGCTGCGGCCAGGTGCGGCCGGCGGTGAGGAACCATGTCTCGGTGCCGACCGAGGCCGCGGCAGCGGCGGCGGCTGTCGGCGCGGAGATGACGAGGTCCAGCGCCGCCGATAACGCCGCGCCGCCTTCGATGTCGTTCTTCAGATCGAGGGCCTTTATCGAATGAATTGTCACGCCGTGTATCTGTTGCGCGCGCTCCAGTTCGGCGGCGACGTCGCCATATTGCACATTGACGAAAGTAACGCCCGGCGTTTTTAGGATCGGGCCCCATTCGTCGAGCGCGCTGTAATACTTGCCGCGCTTGCCATCCATCATCATCGAGCGCCAGCAGATGCCGACGAACGGCCCTGTGCCCAGCGCTTCAAGCTGCTGGCGGTATGTTTCGACGCGCGCCGGATCGGCGGCGAGGAACGCTTCGCGCGGAAAATCCTCCAAGCGATGGCGATAATATTGCAGCGCCGAACCCATCAGCACCTGATAGTCCGGCTCGCCCTGCACAAGCGCCCACGGAATGAAGCGCAGTTCCTTGTTGCGGTCGCGATCGAGCAGCCGGCGGTCGTCATAGGGACCGACTTCGGTCGTCGGAAAGGAGCGCTGGAATAGCGGAACCAGACGTGGATCGACGGCGATTTGCACTTTGCCCGTTTCGCCCACGGCGCGAACCAGATCGGGAATGATGTTGGCGAACATGAATTCATCGCCGAGGCCTTGCTCGCCAATCACCAGAATTCTTTTGCCGTCGAGGTTTTCGCCCGCCCAGTACGGCGCTTTCACCATCTGGTTCACATAAGCGCGGAAATGCACGTCTCGGCGGATTTCATACTCGCGGAAGCCTTCTTCGAGACGGCCCATGCCGATGAGACAGATGCTGCGCGAGTGAAGGCCTTCGACGCGCTCGCTGGGATCGGTGGCGCGTTCGAGCGCGCCGTCATAGGCCGCAAGCGCTTCTTCCAGCATGCCAAGATGCGAATAAGCATAGCCCAGATTGTGATAGGGCCGCGCGAAAGCGGGATCGAGGCGCACGGCTTCGCGATAGAATTGGATGCTCTCGTCGGCGCGGCTGGATTCGGCCAGCACCGTGGCGAGCGAATTCCACAGGATCGGCTCGCCCGGCATCTGGTAGATCGCGTTGCGCAGCGTCTCGATCGCGGTCGGGCAATCGCCAAGCTCGCATTGCACCATGCCCAGATTGTTGTAGCCGAGCGGTGAGCCGGGATTGGCCGTGATGAAAAGGCGGAACATCTTCACCGCCTGCGCGCGCATCTTCATGTTCCAGGCGGTGAGGCCGAGGTTGAGGAGCAGATCGGGATCGTTGGGATCGAGCGCGAACGCTTTTTCGAACGTCACCAGCGCCTTGTGCAGATGGCCCATCTTTTCCAACGCCAGCGCCAGAACATGGAAAGCCTGCGCATTGGTTTCGTCGGTTTCGGTGGCTTCCAGCGCCAGCTGACCGGCGCGGGCGATGTCGCCACGGCGCCAGACCTTGATCGCGCGGCGCACCAGACCGTTGGATTTGCGCCGGCCCAGCGCGGCGTCGAGTTCTTCCTCAAGACGTTCGAGTTTCGCAAGAGCCGCGTGATGGGCACCTACGCCCGCGAGTGTGTCCAGACCAAGTGCGACCGCCGCCTGCGCCATGAGAAATTCCTTCGAAACCGGGGCGCATGAAACGGCAAACATGCTTAAAGCGCGGTGAACGCGAAGACAGATGATGCAAGGCATTTGTTAAGGAATGCGCGCTAGCGTGACGGGCGTGAATTGGAAGACGCGAGCTGCGCGTCCGGCCCAATTTAATGAATTCAAAAGGAATTCGCCCATGCCGCTGAAACTGTCGCTCAAACCGGGTGAGAAGTTCGTGCTTAACGGCGCGGTGCTGGCCAATGGCGACAAGCGCACCAGCCTGGTGCTTCAGAACAAGGCCTGCGTGTTGCGCGAAAAGGACATCATGCAGCCGGAAGCCGCCACCACCCCGGCCCGGCGCATCTATTTTCCGATCATGATGATGTACCTCGCGCCCGAGGACACCGAGCTCTACTACAACGATTTCGCGCTTCGCATGACCGAGTTCATGGGCGCCATCCGCAACCGCGCCGCGCTCGCGGCCTGCGTCGAGATCAGCCGCGATGTGATGGGCGGCACCTACTACAAGGCCCTGATGGCCTGCAAAAAACTGTTTGAGTTCGAAGGAGAGCGGCTGAACTATGACCCACAAAGCCTACCAAAGCGCGCAAGTAACTACTGAAGATCCGCGCGCGACCGAGTACCGGCTGTTCGGCCTCGTCACCGGCGCGCTGATCGATGCGCAGAGGAAGCAGATCAGCGGCGGCCCGCTGGCCGAGGCCGTGGACTGGAATCGCAAGCTCTGGCGCACGCTCGCCAGCGATTGCCTGGATGACCGCAACCAGTTGCCCAAGGAAGTGCGCGCGCAAATCGTGTCGCTCTCTTTGTGGGTGTCCAAATACTCCAAGCAGGTCACCCGCACCGGCGCTCCGATGGACCCGCTGATCGAGATCAACCGTACCATCATGCAGGGCCTGCAGGGCGCGGCCTGAGTATTTCGCGAAAGAGACGCCCGCTTTCGAAACGCCGGTCCGAAAGGAACCGGCGTTTTGTTCTTCAAAAATCGACGTACTGGGAAGTCGGACTATTTATCCGCCGACGGATTGTTGAACGCCAATCTGACGTGGCCTTCGTCACGATGGATTGCTGCTGCGTATCGCGGAGGGCGTGTCGCCGAAGCGGCGGCGGAATACGCGGTTGAAATAGGATAGATCCCCAAAGCCCGCATCATAGGCAATAGCGCTCACCGTCAAATGCCCATGTAACGGCGCCCGCAACATCCGCCAAGCTCGCAGGAGGCGCTGCTCCAATACAAAATTCGTGAAGCTTGTACCCTCGCTCTCGAACAGCTTGCGCACATAGCGCGGAGATATCCCGTGCCGTGCGGCGACCTCCTCTGCCGAAATCGCGCTCGGTCCGATCCGGCGCTTGATATAGGACTTGATCGCTTGCAGCCGCGCCGCGCGAAGCCCCCGTCGCGCGGCCACATGCGCTGCGTCGCCCGTGGCGCCGACGGCGAGCGCAAATAGATCGTGCATGTGATTGACCGCGATTTCCGCCAGACCTGGAGCATCGGCAAGCCTCCCGGCTTCCAGCGTCGCTGTGTAAGCAAGAAGAAGGCGCAGCGCTTCGTTTTGCGCAGGAACAAGTTTGAATAGCCGGTCATCGATATCCGGCACAAAGGCGGCGATTGCCTTGCGCGGCACCATGATGCGCGTCGCATCCGTCTTCACATGGAGATAATCGCCGAGCTCTGCGAGCGACCCCAGAAAGGCGGTGTTCTGCGCAAGATCGGCTTCGACATCGCGCTGGCGAATAATGAATTGGCCCCGCCGGCTGACGGCCAGATATACATCATCGACACCGTCGCTCAGAAAGCTTTTGGTGCGCGCCGTTTTGATGCCTTGGGTCCAGCCATTGACCATCTTCAGCTGTGGCAGAATCTGTAATGTCAGATCGGCCCTGTAAGGAACATTGTCGATCTCCTTCATATCGACTCGGAGAATCTCGCGGCAGAAGACTTCGTGCGCGATCTCCCGCAATTCGCCTTCGGGAATCGCTTCGGTGGACATGCGGATGGAATAAGGGACGGCCGGTGCGTTCATGACACCAATGCCCCGCGCCTCGTGTAACGGCGGAGCAACCGCAAGCTTCTGCAATTCCACCGGCTGGCGACCGATACCCCCCACGCCATCGCTTTGATCCGCACCCCGAATGCCGCCCCGATATAGCCAATTGGCCCCGGTTTTGGGAGTGCGCTACCGCACAGTCCAAGCCGCTATTCCGCCCAGTCCAAGCGCGGCGGAAAGCTCATCCCTATGGTCCGCGCCGTTTTTCCAGAGCGGCTCGCGCCGGTCATTCAAGGGGATATCCATGAAGAAGATTGCAGTTGTTTCTAGTGCGGTGCTGACCGCGGGTTTTCTGCTGAGCGTTTCCCGAATCGCGATCGCTGCGGGCGACACCTGTGGCAGCGGCACAGCGGCGGGCACCGACGCCGTGGCCTGTGGAACGAGTAGCAGTGCGGGAAGCTTTGGCGGTTCCGCCTATGGCTATGGCAGCACGGCAAGCGCCGACAGTACGTCGATCGGCTACAACAGCGGCCACTCTGGCAGCGGCGGGAATAGCACCGCCGTCGGCGCCCTCAGCACGGCGGCCGGAACCGATAGCGTCGCGCTCGGCTATAGCAGCGGTCTGTACGGCAGCGGCAACTACAGCACCGCGGTGGGCTATGACAGCGAGGCGAGTGGCAGCGACAGCGTCGCGCTGGGCTATGGCAGCGGCTACTATGGCAGCGGCGATTACAGCACCGCCGTCGGCGAATATTCGGAAGCTCTCGGCAAAAACTCGATCGCCATCGGCGCCGGTGACAACGGTACCAACGGCAATGCCGCAAGAACCAACAATGCGGGAGACATCGCTATCGGCACCAACAGCGAGGCCGGAATCAACGGCGGAGCCGGAACCAACGATGCAGCGATCGGATATAGCGCGAAAGCGACCGGCGGAAGCAGCTCGGCCTACGGCTATCACAGCAATGCGGCGGGAGCAGAGAGCACAGCGCTTGGCGTTTACAGTGGATGGGGCGGTAGCGGCACGGACAGCACCGCCGTGGGTGCCTATAGCACAGCAACCGGTTTTGAGGGTACGGCGCTGGGATATTCGGCGGGTTATTACGGGAACGGCGATTACAGCACTGCTGTGGGCTCCTTTAGTGCAGCCAGCGGCGCCAATTCTGTCGCGATCGGCGGAGGGGACAGCCTGACGACCCAAGGCGCCATCTCCTACAACAGCGGCGACATTGCGATCGGCACCAACAGTGTTGCGGGTGTGAGTTCAGGCAACCAGACCTACGACACAGCGCTGGGTTATGGGGCGCAAGCGACCGGCGGCTACAGCCTGGCCAGCGGCCGCAATGCCAAAGCGCTCGGCAGCTTCTCGGTGGCCAGCGGCAATGCCGCGACCGGATAC
>DASXHQ010000042.1:0-1784 GCA_036488415.1 Rhizomicrobium sp. | reverse complement strand
TCCATGGCGGCATGGGCTTCATCGAGGAGACCGGCGCGGCACAGCATTATCGCGACGCCCGCATCACCGCGATCTATGAGGGCACCAACGGCATCCAGGCGATCGACCTCGTCACCCGCAAGCTCGGCGCCCAGGGCGGCGCCTCGGTGTTCGCGCTGATCGATGAACTCTCCGGCATCGTCAAGCAGGTCGAGACATCGAACGATCCGGCCTTCGGCAGCACCGGCGCGAAACTGCGCGAAGCGTTGGCCTCGCTCGAGCGTGCCAGCCACTGGCTGCTGGAGCGCGTCACGTCTGCGCCGAACGAGGCCTTGGCCGGCACCACGCCTTACTTGAAATTGTTCGGCTCGACGCTCGGCGGCTGCTGGCTTGCCGGCGAAGCGCTGGCCGCGCGCAAGGCAGCCGAGAGTGCCGGCGATCCGCAGCGTTACGTCACGCTGGCGCGCTTCTTCGCCGAGAACATCACGGTGCAGGCGCCTTCGCTCGAACGCGCGGTCACCGAAGGCGGCGATGCTGTCACCGGCGCGGATGCGGTGCTGTTGGGGTAGCCTCACTACACCATCGTCACGCCAGCGTATGCACGATCACCGGACCGGCGATCGCGCTCGCCTGCCCGACCAATAGCGGCGAAAGCTCCTGCTCGATCCAGACCAGCGCCCGCCTGTTGGCCTCTTCCGCGCCTTCGAAATTGTTGAACAGGCTGATCGCAGTCACGGTGTCGTCGCCGGCATAAACGACGTAGTAGGCCCGAAAACCCTCGACGTCGCTGATGATGGGAATGGCGCCTTCCTTGATCCGGCGCGCCAGCTCTTCGGCCGTTCCGGTCTTTGCCTTGGCCTGACGGATGGCGGCATACATGCAATCCTCCTTCCGACTGTCGTTACAACGGGCGGTCGGAGCTGACGCGCCCGCGACCATCCTACGCTCGGGCATCAGGCAAAACATCAGATTTCCGATTCAGATTTCAAAGAACAGCGCGGAGCGTTCCCGCGACGCCATCGCGTCCGGGCTCTGCCAATATCACCCCCGGAAAAAAGTGAGGGCGCAGCGCGACCTTCAAGCGAGGGCGCAGGGAAGACCGGGTGCCCGCCGCACCCGCAGCCCCGTGTGCAGAGTAAAAAGCACACGAGTGTAGTCGCCACAGGTGAGCACGGATCATCCGGCCTTCCCTGCGCAATGGTTTTAACGGCTTACTCCGCGCTCTCCCTGGTGACCGGGCTTTATTGCCACCATCGCCCGCGAGACGCGGAACGTGTCTTCGCGAACTTGATGCCAGCGTCGGGGCATCAGAACCACACGGCTTCGCCGTCCGCGAAAGCGCGCTTCGTCCTGCGCACCGCCGCGTCCATCGCATCCCGCGCCCAACGTCCGTGACGATCGCGAGCCGCCCCTCCTTGGAGCGCGGGACGGCGCCGGAGATAGTGGTGATTTTAGCTCGAAGGGAAGCAGAATATTTTTGCGGTCGACGCTAGACAGGCTGTTCGCAGAACAGCCCGTCGGGCAAATCAGCTCTCCCGGGCGCTAGAAAGAAAATTGAATTGCACACAGGCCATGTATTCATAGACCCGCCGGCGTTGCGCAACGAAGCAACTCTGCCTCGTCCCTCAAGCAACACGGTTACGCACGGCAGTGAAACGACGCGATGGGCCATCATGCGATTTCACCGCAGCGGCCGCTGCGTGGCGAAAGCGATCATTCAGGAATTAACATAGGTTGCTGGCCGCGTTTGAGCGATGAGCAACCAACCTCGTTGGATTCGTCCGAACAGCTAAAGCCTTTTCGGT
>DASXHQ010000054.1:0-32118 GCA_036488415.1 Rhizomicrobium sp. | reverse complement strand
AGCGCATCCACAGCATTGGCGAGTGCCTGATCCATGGTCTTTCCCATCGCTGTGCAGCCCGCCAGATCGGGAAACACGACGCCATAGGCTCCGGTCTTGCCGTCGATCAACGCAATGTAGCGCGCCATTCGTTTACTCCACTCAAATCCAGCCGGCAGTCTTGCAACTATCGCAGTGCCGCCTCGATATTCCCGCCGTCGACGGTGATGACCGCGGCGGTCGTTTTTTCGGCGTGGGCGAGATAGACGAAGGCTTCGGCGACTTCGGACGCATAGACTTCGCGGCCGAGAAGATTGCCGCCCATGTAATCTTTCTCGGAGAGGCCGCGGGCTTTGGCGCGTTGGGCCACCATGTCGTCGGTAAGCAGGCCGGAGCGGATGCGGTCGGCGTTCACGGCGTTGGAGCGGATGCCGTCCTTGCCGTAATCCAGCGCGTATTGCTTCATCAGGAACAGCGTCGAGGCTTTCGGCAATCCATAGGGCCCGAAATCCTTGCCGGGATTCACCGCCTGCTTGGAGGTGTTGAACAGCAGGCAGCCGCCGGTGCCTTGCGCCTTCATCACCTGCATGGCGGCCTGCGCCACCGATTGATGGGCGAAGAAGTTCAGCTCGAAACTCTTGCGCAGCACCTCGTCCTCGACTTCGCCGATCTTGCCCTGCCATGCCGCGCCCGCGTTGGAGACGACGATATCCACGCCGCCGAACGCTTCCACCACCTTGTCGAACGCCGCTTTCACGGCGTCCGGATCGGTCACGTCGCAGGCGATCGCCAGCGCGTTTTTGTGAATCGCCTTCGCGGCTTTCACCGCTGCGTCATGCGACAGATCGAGCACGGCGACTTCCGCGCCTTCCGCCGCCATCGCTTTCGCGGTTGCCGCGCCGATGCCGGAGCCGCCGCCGGTGACGACGCAGACCTGCCGCGCCAGGACTTTCTCCGCGCCTTTGCCGAGCTTGGCCTGTTCCAGCGACCAATATTCGACCTCGAACATGTCGGCTTCGCTGATCGGCTGATAGGAGGTGACGCCTTCCGCATTGGTGATGACTTCGACAGTGTTCTCCGCGATGTCGGCGGCGATGGCGGCATCTTTCGCCGACGCACCGAGACCGAACAGGCCCACGCCCGGCACCAGGATCACGCGCGGCAGCGGATCGAGCTCTTTCTTCTTCGGATTCATGTTCGCGTTGTGGCGCGCGAAATAGGCGTGATAGTCGGCGACGTATTTCGCCACCGCCGCTTCCACATCTTTCTTCCACTCGTCCAGCTTGTGCGCATCCGGCGCGGGCACCACGAGCGGGTAGTTCTTGGTGCGGATGGTGTGGTCCGGCGTCACCACGCCCATCTGCGAATAGCGCGAAAGCTCCGTGCCGTTCACATAGTTCAGGATCGCATCGTTGCTGCGGAAGCAAAGGATCTGCCGCTTCACCGTGCCGGCCATCTCGTTGCGCTCGATGGCGACGGCGCCGCGCAGGATGGGCGCGATGTCGGCCACGCGCGCGATGTGCTTCGGCAATTCGGCCTGCTTCAGCAGCTTGCGATTCTTGGCGAGGCGTTCTTCCGCCATCGTCACGAATTGGATCATCTTCTCGTAAGCGGTCTTGGCGTCTTCGGCGAAAGTGAAGATGCCGTGGCGCGGCAGGATGAGGCCTTCCACATCTGGGTTCTTGTCGAACACATCGGCCACGGCCTTCGCCAAGGTGAAGCCGGGAATGAAATAGGGCACATAGGCCATGCGCTTGCCGTAGAGATCGCGCGCAATGGCCTCGCCGTCCGGCTGATCGGTCAGCGCCAGCACGGCGGTGGAATGGGTGTGATCCACGAATTTGTGCGGCAGGAAGGCGTGCAGCAGCGTCTCCACCGAGGGGTTCGGCGCGCTAGCATCCAGCAGATTGATGCGCTGGAAATTGACCATATCTTCGTCGGACAGTTTCGGCAGTTTGCGCAACCGGCGCATCTCCGCGAGCTTCACCGCGGGTAGGCCCTCGGGCTCGATATTGCCCATGTCCCAGCCGCTGCCTTTGATATGAAGCACTTCGACATCTTCGCCGAGCTGATCTTTCGCAGTGGTTTTGACCGACGTGTTGCCGCCGCCATGCAGCACCAGCTTCGGATCGCCGCCGAGAAGGCGCGTGGTGTAGGTGCGCAGCGCGAGATCTTCGTTCACACCTTTTTCGGCGTAGCGCTTCACATAATCTTTGGCGTCGGCGTCGGACCAGCGGGATTGCATTTTCTCTTCAACTCCAATTGTCATCCCCGGCCGAGCGAAGCGAGGGGAAGGGGACCCAGGCGTCTCAGCGAGAATGGTGCCGGGAGCGCTGGTTCAATATCATTTTTTCCTCAGAAAGCGAGCGTCGGCGCTACCTGGGTCCCCTTCCCTCGCCGCAAAGAGCGGCTCGCCGGGGATGACAAGCTTTTATTTGGGAAAGAGTGAGCGCAAGCCTGCTTCACTGGCGCCGCAAGTCCCTCGTTCCGTGATGAAACCGGTGACGAGGCGCGCGGGCGTGACGTCGAAGCCGGGGTTCAGGGCGGGGGAACCGGGCGCAGCAATGTCGACCGTCGCCAGCGTTCCGGTCGGTGTGCGGCCGGTCATTCTCAGGATTTCGTCCGGAGAGCGTTCTTCGATCGGAATGTCGGCGCCTTTCGCCATCTCCCAATCGATGGTCGATGACGGAAGTGCGACATGGAACGGGACGGCGTTGTCCTTCGCCGCAAGCGCCTTGAGGTACGTGCCGATCTTGTTGGCGACATCGCCATTCGCGGTGACGCGGTCGGTGCCGACGATGCACAGATCCACCTTGCCCTGCGTCATCAAAAGGCCGCCGGCATTGTCGGCGATGATGGTGTGCGGCACGCCATGCCCGCCAAGCTCGAAAGCGGTGAGCGAAGCGCCCTGGTTGCGCGGGCGGGTTTCGTCCACCCAGACATGGATGGGGATGCCGGCGTCATAGGCCATGTAGATCGGCGCCAGCGCAGTGCCCCAATCCACGCAGGCGAGCCAGCCGGCGTTGCAATGGGTGAGCACGTTCAGCGTTTCGCCCGGCGCTTTCTTCGCGGCGGCTTCCTGCAGCACCTTCAGGCCATGCTCGCCGATGGAACGGCAGACTTCGACATCTTCGTCGGCGATCTTCGCCGCTTCCGCCCAGGCCAGCGCGGCGCGTTGATCGCGCGGATAGTTGCGCAGCGCATCGCACATGCGCTTCAGCGCCCAGCGCAGGTTGATGGCGGTAGGCCGCGTTTCCAGCAGCATGTCATGTGCGGCGTCCAGCGCTTCGTCGGACGGGTCTTCGCGCATGGCGAGCGCGATGCCGTAAGCCGCGGTGGCGCCGATCAGCGGCGCGCCGCGCACGATCATCTGCTTGATGGCGCGCGCCGCGTCCGCCACGTTGCGCAGCATCATGGTGCGGAACTCATGCGGCAGCTTGGTCTGGTCGATCACCTCGACGGAGGTTTCGCCATGCGGCCAGATAGTTCGGTAAGGCTTGCCGTTGATTTTCACGTCAGTGCCCGCCGAAGCTCGCCAAGGTGACGACTTCCTTGCCCAGCGCGCGGATCTTATCCGCGCCGCCAAGGTCGGGAAGATCGATCACGAAAACGCAGCCGACGACATTGGCGCCCGCGCGTTCGAGCAGCTTGATCGCGGCGAAGCAGGTGCCGCCGGTGGCGATGAGATCGTCCACCACGATCACATTGTCGCCCTTGCTCACGGCGTCGGAGTGAATCTCGACACGGTCCTTGCCATATTCCAGATCGTAATCTTCGCCGATGACGGTGTGCGGCAGCTTGCCCTTCTTGCGCACCGGCACGAAGCCCACGCTGAGCTGATGCGCCACCGCGCCGCCCAAGATGAACCCGCGCGCCTCGATGCCGGCGACCTTGTCGATCTTCACGCCGGCATAGGGCTGCACCAGCGCATCCACCGCCGCCCGGAACGCACGCGCGTTGCCGAGCAAGGTGGTGATGTCGCGGAACATGATCCCCTTCTTGGGGTAGTCCGGGATCGTGCGAATGGCATCGGCGAAGTTCATGTCATTTTCCCTTCAGCACACGGCCAGCAACGGCATCGAGCTTCTTGAACATTTCCGGATCGCGTTTTTCCGGGGCGGTGATGAAGGCGGTGTCGAGGACGTTGTCGATGCCGGGGGACGGTTTGCGGTCCGGCCCGAGCTTCGGCGCGACGGCCATCACAAGCTTGCGGGCGTTCTCGGCATTGCCGGTCAAGACCTTGATCACCTGATCGACGGTCACAGCGTCGTGGTCTTCGTGCCAGCAATCGTAATCGGTCACCATCGCGACGAGGCCATAAGGCAGTTCTGCCTCACGCGCGAGCTTGGCTTCGGGCATCGCCGTCATGCCGATCACCGAGCAGCCCCACGACTTGTAAAGCAGCGATTCCGCCAGCGAGGAGAATTGCGGGCCTTCCATCGCCAGATAGGTTCCGCCCTTGGCGCATGTGATGCCAGCTTCTTTCGCGGCGGCGTAGAGCGCGTCGGACAGTTTCGCGTCGATCGGATGCGCCATCGACACATGCGCCACGAAACCCGGGCCGAAGAAGCTTTTCTCGCGGTTGTGCGTGCGGTCGATAAACTGGTCCACCATCACGAAGGTGCCGGGCGCCAGCTCTTCCTTGAACGAGCCGCAGGCGGAAACGGAGATCACGTCGGTCACGCCCGCGCGCTTCAGCGCGTCGATATTGGCGCGGTAGTTGATCGAGGTCGGCGTCTGGATGTGGCCGCGGCCGTGGCGCGGCAGGAAAACCAGATCGACACCCTTGAAGGTGCCGAACGAAAGCGCGTCTGATGCTTCGCCCCACGGGCTCTTCACATGCTTCCAGCGCGCATGCTCCAGCCCCGGAATGTCATAAACACCGCTACCACCGATGATTCCCAGAACCGTCTTTGTCATATGAAAACCCGCAGAGAACGGCCCCTCTTACGCACTGAGGGCGTCGCTTGCAATCGCAGTGACCGGCGCGGCTTGGCAGCGCCCCAAATGCGGCCATAATCCGCTCGGGGACATCGAACGGGGGCGTCGATGGATGCAGCTTATGACTGGCTGAATTTCGTCACAGCGATATTTCTGGGCAAGGCGGGCGGCATTGCCGGCGTGCTCGCGATCATCGGCGCGCTGGTGGCGGTGGGCGCGGCGATCTTCCAGAGCGAAGGCGCGGCGCGGACCGTTGGCATCATTCTCGTCGCGATCAGTCTTGCCTTCGGCGTCTGGGTGATCGCGCGGCCGAACCATTATCGCGTGAGCGGGCAGTATGGTTTCGCCATCGACGTGCCAGCATCGCTCGCCGTCGTCGATTGGGAGGCGGATCGCGTCACGCTGGCGGGCGGCGACGGCGGTAATCGCGCCAACCTGCGCACAGGCGAGGTGCCACACGGACAATCGCCGATCGCGTTTATGATGGCGCGCCAGGAACGCGCGCTCAAATTCGTGCAGGACCGCAAGGGCGAACTGCGAATGAACGCCGCCGGACCGGGCTATGTGTTCACGCGCTGGACCGAACCGGGATCGCCGGACGATCCGGACTCCATCGATCATTTCAGCGGCACGGTGCTCAGACAGGACGACGGCGTCGGATTCCGCTGGGCTTCCGTCCGCGCGACGATGAGCGTGCACAACAATCCCCTGCGCGCCCGCGACTACGCGCGCATCCGCCAAACGCTGTGCGCCAGCGCGCGGTTGCCGCCAGTCTGCGTGCTCGCGCACTAACATCCAAACAAAAAGGCCGGAGATTTGATCTCCGGCCTTTCGATTTTGGTGCGCGCTTAATGCGCGTCGTGCCAGACCTTGCGGTAGGACAGATAGAGCAGACCCGACAGCAGCAGCATGAATGCCATCACACCGAAGCCGATGCGGTGGCGGTCTTCCAGCTTGGGCTCAGAAGCCCAAGCGAGAAACGCCGTCACATCCTTGGCTTCCTGATCGACCGTCGCCTTGGTGCCGTCGGAATAGGTCACCGAATCCTTGCGCAGCGGCGGCGGCATAGAGATGTTCCGGCCGGGGAAATACGGGTCGTAATATTTGCCCTCTAGCACCTTGAAGCCGTGCGGCGCCGGCGCGCCGTCACCGACGGCGATCGAATAGATGTAATCGGCGCCGCCATCGCGCGCCTTGACCAGCAGCGACTGATCGGGCGGCAACGCGCCACCATTGTTGGCGCGCGCGGCGTTGTCGTTCGCGAAGGGCGGCGGGAAATGATCGGCGGAAATGCCCGCGCGTGTCAGCGGATTGCCCTTGTCGTCCGTGGTGTTGCCTTTGTCGTCCGGCTCGGCAGGCACCTTGTAGCTTGCCGCAATCGCCTTGACCTGCGCATCGCTGAACATGCCGGTGCCGCCATGCTCATAGGAAAGATCGTTGAACGACACGAGCTTGAGGCTGTGACAGGCCGAGCAGACTTCCTTGTAAACCTGGAAACCGCGCTGCAATTGCTGGCGGTCGTACATGCCGAACGGGCCGTCCCATGACCATTGCTGCTTGATCGGCGGCAGCGGCTGGCTCAGGTCTTCGGCAAGCGCCGAGGCCGAGGTCGCGATGAGCGCGGCGAATGCGAGGGTGAAAGCTTTCATGTCCGTCATCCTCACTCGGCGGGCGAAAGAACAGGCTGCGAGATGCTGGCCGGGATCGGCCTGGGCCGCTCGATGATGCCGAGCAGCGGCATGATCACCCAGAAGAAGCCGAAATAGTACAGCGTGGCGACGCGGGCCACCCACACCAGCGGAAGCTGCATGCCCTGCATCATCTCAAGCGACGCGTCTGCGCTCTGCGAGCCGCAATAGCCCAGGATCACGCAGTCGATCACGAACAGCCAGAAGAACTGCTTCATCATCGGGCGAAAGCGCGTGGAGCGCACCTTCGACGTGTCGAGCCAGGGCACGAATACCAAGGTCAACAGCGAACCGGCCATCACCAAGACGCCGATCAGCTTCTGCGGCACCGAACGCAGCATCGCGTAATAGGGCAGCAGATACCATTCGGGCACGATGTCCGGCGGCGTCACCACCGGATTGGCGGGCGTGTAGTTGTCCGGATTGCCGAAGAAGTTGGGCGCATAGAACACGAAGGCGAGATACACCAGCGCGAACAGTGCGACGTAGAAGCTGTCCTTCACCGTGTAATACGGATGGAACGGCAGCATGTCCTGCGGGCCCTTCACGTCGATGCCGAGCGGGTTGTTGTTGCCCGGAACATGCAGCGCCCAGATGTGCAGGCCGACCACGCCAGCGATCACGAACGGCAACAAGTAGTGCAGCGAGAAGAAACGGTTGAGCGTGGCGTCGCCGACCGCGAAGCCGCCCCATAGCCAGGTGGCGATGGCGCTGCCCCAATGCGGGGTGATCTGGTCCAGCGCGGAGAAGAAGTTGGTGATGACGGTGGCGCCCCAGAACGACATCTGACCCCACGGCAGCACGTAGCCGAAGAACGCGGTCGCGACCATCAGAAGATAGAGGATGACGCCGAGGATCCAGATGATCTCGCGGGGTGCCTTGTAAGAGCCGTAATAAAGGCCGCGGAACATGTGGATGTAGACGGCGATGAAGAAGAACGTCGCGCCGTTGGAATGCATGTAACGCAGCAGCCAGCCGTAATTGATATTGCGCATGATGCCTTCAACGGAGTTGAAGGCCATATCCGCGTTCGCTACGTAATGCATAGCCAAGACGATGCCGGTGACGATCTGGATGCCAAGCATGAACGTCAGAATGGCGCCGAACGCGTACCAGAAGTTCAGGTTCTTCGGCGTCGGATAGGTGATGATCGTATCGTGCGCAAAGCGCAGGATTGGCAGCCGCGTGTCGAGCCAGCGTGACAAGCCGGATTGCGGAACATAGGTCGAGGGACCGGACATGGATGGGCTCCGTTAGCCGACTTTGATCTTGGTGGGGCTGAGGAAGGTATAGACGGGCACCGCAAGGTTCTGCGGCGCGGGACCTTTGCGCACGCGGCCGGCGACATCGTATTGCGAGCCGTGGCAGTGGCAGAGCCAGCCGCCGAATTCGCCTTGCGGCACTTGCGGCGTCGAAACCGTCGGCGTGCATCCCAGATGGGTGCAGACGCCAACGACGATCAGCCATTGCGGATCCTTCGCGGCGCGGTCGGCATCGGTCGCCGGTGCGTTGTCCGGCAGATTGGCGTTGCGCGCGATGGGATCGATCAACTCGGACACCGGCACCGCGCGGGCGGTGGCAATCTCCTGCGGCGTGCGGCGGCGCACAAACAGCGGATGGCCGCGCCAGTTGAACACGACCTGCTGGCCCACCTGCACCGACGAGATATCGGCCTCGATCGACGCCAGTGCCAGAACGGCGGAGCTGGGATTCATCTGGTCGATGAACGGCCAGGCTGCGAGGCCCGCGCCCACAGCGGCGACGCCGCCCGTCGCGATATAAAGGAAGTCGCGCCTTGTTGGTTCTGGCGCTGTCGTTTCTGCCACGTTTCACCTACTGAAATTCAGGCGCCCGGGCGGCGGGATAGGTTGGCACGCCGCCCCCGGACTCAACCGAGCGCACCATCGAATGCGCGCGTAAAATAGAGAAGCGATTTTGGAGGGTCTTGCGGCACGATGACGCATAAAATGCGAGATTCCTCCGAGCCTTGGACCATTATCGAGCCACCATGCGCATAGCCCTTTACGAGCCCGATATTCCGCAAAATTGCGGCGCCCTGATCCGGCTCGGCGCCTGCCTCGGCGTGGCTGTGGATATCATCGAGCCGTGCGGGTTCCTGTTTAGCGACAAGGGGCTGAAGCGGGCGGGCATGGACTATGTCGATTCGGCCGACGTCGTGCGCCATGCGAGTTGGGCGAAATTCCTCGCCGGGCACAGGCAGAACGGCGCAGGCCGCCTCGTTCTCTTGACCTCCAAAGCCACCCTTCCCTACACCGGTTTCGCCTTCGCGGCGGAGGATACGATTTTGCTCGGCCGCGAAAGCGCCGGCGTGCCGCAGGAGGTTCACGACACGGTGGATGCACGGCTGCTGATACCGATGCGGCCGGGCTTGCGTTCCATCAATGTGGCGCAGGCAGCCGCGATGGTAGTGGGGGAAGCGTTGCGACAGACAAAAGGTTTCCCGTGAGCACTTCCGAAGAGCGCAAGGCGCGCGCCAGCGCATGGTTCAGCGAATTGCGCGACCGCATCTGCGCCGAGTTCGAAAAGATCGAGGACGAATATTCCGGCCAGCTTTCCCATCTGCCAGCGGGGCATTTCGAGAAGAAGCCTTGGAAGCGCGAACAGCAGGAGGGTGAGGACACCGGCGGCGGGGTGATCAGCGCCATGCACGGCCGGGTCTTCGAGAAGACCGGTGTCATGACCTCCACCATCGTCGGAAAATTCTCACCTGAATTCGCAAAACAGATTCAAGGAGCGGAGGAAGATCCGCGTTTCTGGTCTAGCGGCATCTCGCTGATCACCCACATGCAGAACCCGCATGTGCCTGCCGTGCACATGAACACGCGCCATATCGTGACGACCAAAGGCTGGTTTGGCGGCGGCGCGGACCTCACGCCGATGTTTCCGAACGACGAGGATGCACGCGAATTCCACGCCGCGCTCAAGCGGGCCTGCGACGCGCATGGCGCGGACTACTACGCGCGCTACAAGAAATGGTGCGATGAGTATTTCTACTTACCGCACCGCCGGGAGCCTCGCGGCGCTGGTGGAATCTTCTTCGACCATTTGGATTCGGGCGATTGGGACGCCGATTTCGCCTTCACCCGCGCCGTGGGGCTGGCATTTCTGGAGGTCTATCCCCACATCGTGAGAAAGAGGATGGGCCAATCGTGGACGGAAGCCGACCGCGAGCACCAGCTGGTGCGCCGGGGGCGCTATGTGGAGTTCAACTTGCTCTATGACCGCGGCACCCAGTTCGGCCTGAAAACCGGCGGCACTGTCGAAGCCATTCTTATGAGCATGCCCCCCGAAGCCCGCTGGCCTTAGGCCACAATTTCCGTGACCGAGGCCTGATTGTTCGACCTTCACCTGCTCTCTCCCAGCCTGGTCGCGCTGCTGCAGGTGATCCTGATCGACATCGTGCTCGCCGGCGACAACGCGGTGGTGATCGGCATGGCGGCCAGCCGCGTGCCGAGCATACAGCGCGCCCGCGTGATCTTCTGGGGTCTTGCTGCCGCGGTCGTTATCCGCATCGTGCTGGCGATGTTAACGGCGACATTGCTCGCCGTGATCGGCCTGATGTTCGCCGGCGGCATCCTTCTTCTATGGGTCACATGGCGGCTCTATCGCGACATCCATGGCGGCGATGACGACGAAGTCGGGCACTACACCATCGCGAGCGGCGGCGGCGATCATCCGCAACATCGGCCGCCGCTGAGCGACAAAGGCCTGCGCAAGGCGATCGGCAGCATCGTGCTAGCCGACATCTCCATGTCGCTCGACAACGTGCTCGCGGTCGCGGGCGCGGCGATGGAGCATGTCTGGGTGCTGGCGGTCGGACTCATCCTGTCGATCGCCATGATGGGCGTGGCCGCGGCTATGCTGGCCAAGCTCCTGCACCGGCATCCCTGGATCAACTATGCCGGACTGATCATCGTCTTATATGTTGCGCTGCGCATGATCTGGTTCGGCGGCGCCGACATCTTCGTCCACGTGCTGTTCAGCCTATTGTAGGCGGACAAGCAATGCCGTCGCATCGTCGCTGGTCTTGAAGCGCGGGAATTTCTTGCCCTCCGCATCGCTGCGCTCGATAGCGCGCAACTCATCGCAAAGCTCATTCAGGCCTTTGGACTGCGCCGCGGCGATGAGAGATTTTGCATCGTAGCGTCTGTAATCGCTGGCGAGCGCGAGAAAACCGTCGCTGCACAGAAGCAGAACCGTTCCCTTGGGCGCGTCCACGCGCGCGCTTTCGACGTGATCGGCGGCACGCGGCTGCGGCGCGAAGGCCCAATGACCATTCTCGGTGTTGGCATAGTTGCGCGCTTTGCGCAGCGCCGCAAGATATTCCGGCCGGTTCACACCGGCGGCGGGCGACAGACCGTGCTTCTCTGCCAGCTTCGCCACGCGGCTGGCTTCCAACGCGCGCTTCTCAAGCGCATCGCCGACGACCGCGACGGCGCTGTCGGGCCGTTTCACGATCATCGCGCAATCGCCGAACCAGAACGCTGCGATGCCTTTTGCGTCGGCACAGGCCAGCATCATCGAGGCATGTGGCAACTCGTAATTTTCCGTCGGCGGACGGCGGCGAAGGGCGACATAGGATTTCTCCGCGTCTTCCATCGCCGCGCGCACGGCGTCTTTCGGCGCATCGCCATCGCTGAGATGCGCCATCAAACGGCGCGCGCCGAACGATGCAAGCCAAGCCGCATCGCTCTTGCCGGGCATGAGCTGTTCGCCAAGCCCCGTCGCGCCGTCGAATACCACCGCGGCGCTGTCGATATAAGCAAGCGCATCGTCATTCGGCTTTTCGGTATTGCCGGGGATGGAGATGGAGTCGAGAATCTCAAGCATCAGATCTTTGCCTGCACGACAGCCTTCAACCGTTCCGCCAGCGAGAACTCATCCTCGATGAAATCGGAATCGATCCACCATTCCTCGACCTCCTCGAGGATTTTCCCGATCAGCGGGCCCTGCGGTACACCCGCGGCCATGACATTGCCGCCGTCGAGCGGGAATTTTGGGCGCTTCCACGCATCGGCCATCGCCAGCAGCGCGCGCCATTGCACGAAGTTGGTCTCCTTCGGGTCTTCCGCCCATTTAAGCGAGATACGATCCTTGAAACGCGGCGCACCCAGCTTATAGAGCAGCTTTCGCACTTCCTTGATCGACAGATAGGACACGATCTTGTCGGTGTTGCCGGCGATGTCGGCGAGGCGTTCGCGATCCGTGTTGGAAAGCCTCCAGCGATCGGCAATCTCGTGCGCAGCTGCCGCGCGATCCGGCAGCAATGCGGCCAGACGCAACGCAGGATCGGGCGCAAAGAAGTTCTGATTGTCGATGGCGACAACACGCTCCAGCCGCGCCATGTTCAATTCGCCGGGCAATATCTCACCGAGGATTCCCGACGCCGCCATGCTCCGCAGAACCGGAATAGGATCTTCCGCCGCGAGAAGCTTCAGCATCTCTTTCGCGATGCGCTCGCCAGAAAGCTGCTTGAGCCCTGATTTTTCCGCCGCCGCCGCGTGCAACGCCGCTTTGTCTAGTTCGCCTTTGCCGTACCACGCGTGAAAGCGGAACAGGCGCAGGATTCGCAGGAAATCTTCGCGGATGCGCGTCGTCGGATCGCCGACGAAGCGCACCTTCCCGGCTTTCAGGTCGGCGACGCCGCCGACGCTGTCGAACACTTCACCCTTCGCGTCGGCATAGATAGCGTTCATGGTGAAGTCGCGGCGCTGCGCGTCCTCCGCCCAATCCTTCGTGAAGGCGACGACCGCGCGGCGGCCATCGGTCGAAACATCGCGGCGCAGGGTCGTCACTTCATAAGGGCGGCCATTGGAGATGGCGGTAACCGTGCCGTGTTCGATACCCGTCGGCACCGCTTTCAGCATCGCCGCTTCAAGTTTCTTCATCACTTCATCGGGCGTTAGCGGTGTTGCGATGTCGATGTCGGAGACTTCTCGTCCCATCAAGGCATTACGCACTACGCCGCCCACGAAGCGCGCTTCGCCGAGCGCATCCATCACCGCGCGCGTTTCCGATGCGGTCATCCAGGGATTCTTAGAAGGCTCGAGCTTCGTCATAGGCCCGCAAATCTTTCGGCAAAATTCACCAGAATGGCCGCCGTCGCGCCCCATATATAATGCGAACCATAGTTAAAGGCATAGAACTCACGCTTGCGGCCCTGCCACTCGCGGCTTTGCAGCTCGCGGTTTTTCGGATCGAGCAGGAAGGAGAGCGGAACCTCGAAGACGTCGTGCACTTCCGCTGGATTGGGCATCAACGTGAAACCTAGCTTCACCACGCCGACAACCGGCAGGATCGCGAAGCCGGTGCCGGTCTCGTAACCTTCCATGAATCCGGCAACGCTGACGAAATCCGGTGTGATGCCGGTTTCTTCATGCGTCTCGCGCAGCGCGGTGGCGAGAGGCGTCTCATCAGTATCGTCCACGCGCCCGCCTGGAAAACTCACCTGCCCGGCATGGCGCGACAGCGTTTCGGTGCGCTGGGTAAGCAAAACCGTCGGCACCGGCTTGGCGATGATCGGCATCAGCACCGCAGCGGCTGCGAGCTTGATTTCGCCCGGCGGTCGTCTGAATTCCGGATTGAAATCGTAATCGCTGCGCGCGGGATGCAACTTGAATTCCGGCGCCTCCGCCAGAAGCCGGGTGCGCAGCAAAGCGAAATCCTTGTCCGCGATACGCGCGGCAAGCTCTTCGGACGCTGTCATGCGGGTGCATCCAGGGGGAACGCGATGCCATCGCTCCACATCACCAGCTTGCCCGCATGTTCGCCCTCGCCCGGCACGGCAAGTTCGGCAAGGTGGTAATAGACGGGCCGCGAAATCTTCGCCTCCAATCCGCGCCGCACATGCACATAAGGCGACGGCTCGCGCGTTTGTGGATCGATCTCCACGCGGATCGGATTTTCTTTTCCGGCGAGGGTGTCATCGCCGACATTGGTGGTGAAGGTCAGCTTCTGGTTCTTTCCTTCGCCTTCGACGTTCAACAGCACGGCGAGAAATGGCGCATCCTCGACGACGATGCGCATCTTCTCCGCGGGCGTGACGAGAACGTAATCGTCGCCGTCCTTGCGAAGGATGGTGGAGAACAACCGCACCAGTTCGCGGCGGCCGACCGGCGTGCCTTCATGGAACCAAGTGCCGTCGCGCGCGATGCGAATGTCGATATCGCCGCAATGGGCAGGATGCCATTTCTCCACTGGCGGCAAGCCGCGGCCCGCGGCAGTTTCCCGCTGCAGGCTGGCCAGTCCGAGGGTGAAATCACCCGCCATAAATCATCCTTTATCCGCCTCACGGCGTTGTGTTTTTTCGCCTTTAGCCATGCGGCGCGAGGCCGGTTGCGCGCTGGCCTAGGCGGTGCAACATAGGCTCCGGCAATGAGCTATATGCGCCGGATTCGAAGATAGGCGCTTGCGCCCCAGCCCGGCAACCGCGCGCGATTTACGGATTTAATTTCATGAATGACATCCCCAGCGACGATACCGCAGCCGTAGCACAGGCGGAAAAAGCCGGCGCGATCTTCGGCCATGTGCGCGAGGCCGTGGGCAAGGTGATCTTCGGCCAGCGCGCCGTAATCGACCAAACATTGGTGACACTGCTAGCGGGCGGCCACGGGTTGCTGATCGGCGTGCCGGGTCTGGCCAAGACCAAGCTGGTGGAAACGCTCGGCACGGTTCTGGGTTTGGATTGGAAGCGCATCCAGTTCACGCCAGACCTGATGCCCGCCGACATCGTGGGCTCCGAAGTGCTGGAGGAAGACTCCGGCAAGCGCGCCTTCCGCTTCATCCACGGACCGGTCTTCACGCAGCTTCTGATGGCGGATGAAATCAACCGCGCGAGCCCACGCACGCAATCGGCGCTGCTGCAATCCATGCAGGAGCGTTATGTGACGGTGGCGGGGCAGCGTTACGATTTGCCCAAACCGTTCCATGTTCTGGCGACGCAGAACCCGCTGGAGCAGGAAGGCACCTATCCACTGCCCGAAGCACAGCTGGATCGTTTCCTCTTGCAGATCGACGTCGGTTATCCCGATCCGGAATCGGAACGGAAGATGATGCTCGCCACCACCTTTGGCGAGGAAGAAACGCTGAAGGCGGTGTGCACGCCGAATGTGCTGATGGAGGCGCAATCCATCGTCCGCCGTCTGCCTGTCGGTGAGAAAGTCGTCGATGCGATTTTGAAACTGGTGCGCGGGGCACGGCCCGACGAAGGCGGCGTGAGCGACATCCGCCAGTTCATCTCCTGGGGTCCCGGCCCGCGTGCGAGCCAAGCCTTCATGCTCGCGGTGCGCGCCAAGGCGCTGATCGAAGGCCGCTTCGCACCCAGCGTGGACGATGTGGTGGCGCTGGCCCACCCCGTGCTGCGCCATCGCATGGCGCTGAACTTCTCCGCGCGTGCGGAAGGCACCACGATCAGCGACGTGATCGACCGGCTGTGCCGGAGCATTCTTTGACCGCTGAGCAAACGCGCCTGCGCGACAGCGCCGAGCAGATCGCGGCAGGATTGCCGCCACTGCTCGTCGCGGCGGAGCAACTTGCATCTGTTATCAGCCTTGGCGTGCATGGACGGCGTAAATCCGGCATGGGCGAGAATTTCTGGCAGTTCCGCCGCTTCCAGGCGGAAGACCCCTCCACCGCCATCGACTGGCGGCAATCGGCGAAGTCGCAGCATCTGTTCGTGCGCGAGCGCGAGTGGGAAGCCGCCGAAGCGGTGTGGCTGTGGCGTGACGGTTCGGCGGGCATGCGGTTCAAATCAGATTATTCCGACACGACCAAAATCGACCGCGCGAGTGTTTTGGCATTGGCGCTGGGTTCACTTCTTACAAGAGGCGGGGAGCGCATCGCACTCTATGGCGATGGCCGCGCGCCTTCGGCAGGACGCGCCGCGCTCAACCGCATCGCGCATGAGCTGATCGAACGGCAATCCGACGACACGTTGCCGCCGGATGCGCCGGTGTCGAAGAACTCCAGCTTCGTGTGGTTCAGCGATTTTCTCTCCCCGCTGGGCGAGATCGAAACAACGCTGCGCCGGCTGGCGCGCGCGGGTCTCAGCGGACAACTCGTCCACATCATCGATCCCGCGGAAGAAGAGTTCCCGTTTCAGGGCCGCACGCGCTTTGAATCGCCCGCGGGGCGACAAAGCGAAATCTTCGGCCGCGTAGAGACGATGCAAGGTGCCTATCGCGCGCGCTTTCGCGCCCATGCCGAAACCTTGCGCGATCTGTCGCGGCGGCTGGGCTGGGGCTATCTCGCGCATCGCACCGACAGGCGGCCGGAAATCGCGCTGGTGGCGCTGTTCGAAGCACTCGGCGGCGCGGAAGCGAAGATGCGGATTGCCTGACGCATGACATTCTTCGGCGTGCTTACCTTCGCAGAGCCTTTGATCCTTGCGGGCCTCATCGTGTTGCCCGCGATCTGGTTTCTGCTGCGCGTGACGCCACCTTCTCCGCGCCGGGTTGTTTTTCCCCCGCTGCGCCTGCTGCTGGGATTGAATGCAACGGAAGAAACGCCGGCACGTACCCCGTGGTGGCTACTGCTGCTGCGCCTGATCGCGGCGGCGCTGATCATCATCGCTTTGGCCGCGCCGACCATCGGCGAGCCGCCAAAAGCGCTGAGCAACGGTCCGTTGGTGCTGTTCGTCGACAACGGCTGGACCGCGGCGCACGCATGGAAAGACCGCGAAGCGGCGATCAGCGATGCGTTGAACGGCGCGTCCCATACGGGACGGCCTGTCGCCATCGTGCCGACGGCGAACGTCAAAGCCCCCATCAGTCTGCTCGATGCGGGAAGCGCGCAGCGCGAGGCCGAACAGCTTGCGCCGGTAAGCTGGCTACCGGATCGCAAGCGTGCCGTCGCGGCGCTGGCGCATACGCATTTCTCGTCAACACCGGAAATCCTTTGGCTCAGCGACGGCCTCGACTACGGCGACGCCGCCGAAACCGCGAGCGCGTTGTCAAAGATCGGCGCGGTCCATGTTCTTTCCGATGCGCACGGCCATCTGCCGCTGGCGTTGAAACCGGAAAGCAACCGCACCGATGGTTTTGCGGTCCCCGTGATCCGCGCCGAGACGCAAGGCGCGCGTCATGGAAGCGTTTCGGCGCTTGGCCCGCGTGGCGAGAATCTCGCCAGCGCGCCGTTCGCTTTCGCCAACGGCAAGGACGAGACCACGGCGAATATCCGCCTCCCGCTGGAAGTGCGCAACGAAACCGCGCGCATCGCTATCGATAACGAGGACAGCGCTGGCGCCATGCGCCTGCTCGATAGCAACGAAAAGCGCCGCGCTGTCGGCCTGATTTCTGCCAGCAACACCGAGAACGACCAACCGTTGCTCTCCGATCTCTATTATCTGCAACGCGCGCTGTTGCCTTTCGCCGATATTACCAAAGGCTCGGTGAACGAGGCGCTGGCGCGCAATGCGAGTGTGCTGGTGCTGGCGGATATCGGCCGCGTCGCCGGCGCAGATTACGACACGATTTCCAAATTCGTCGAGAATGGCGGCGTGCTGGTGCGTTTCGCCGGCGCGCGCATGACGCAGAATGTGGACGATCTCATTCCGGTAAAGCTGCGCAGCGGCGGGCGCTATCTCGGCGGCGCGCTGGCATGGCAGGAGCCGCAGCATCTGGCGCCCTTCCCTGAGACCAGTCCGTTCCGCGGGCTGGCGGTGCCGAAGGAAGTCACCGTGTCGCGCCAGGTGCTGGCCGAACCCTCCGTCGATCTGGGCGAGCACACCTGGGCGCGGCTGACCGACGGCACGCCGCTCGTCACCGCCGCGCAGAAGGGAAAGGGCTGGATCGTTCTTTTCCATGTGACGGCGGGACCGGCATGGTCGAGCCTCCCGCTGTCCGGCTTGTACGTCGAGATGACGCATCGCGTGCTCGATCTGGCGAGCGGTGCGCGGCCATCCGACATGGGCACCGGCGCGAACGCGATGTTCCCGGCTTATATGATGCTCGATGGTTTCGGCCACGCGATGAAACCCCCCGCCGACTCTCTGCCCTTGCGCGGAAGCCAGCTTGCGCAGACGAGACCTTCGCCGCTGCATCCGGCGGGGCTTTATGGCAATGAAGGCGCACAGATCGCGCTCAACACGGTGGACGCAAAGGACACGCTCAATCCCTTCGGCGCCATCGGCGTGCGCGTGCAGAATTATTCCGGCACCGCCGCCATCGCCTTACAGCCGTTGCTGCTCTCGCTGGCGCTGGCGCTGCTACTGATCGATGCGATTATCTCGCTATTGCTGCGCGGATTCGGCTTCGATCCACGGCGATTGCTGGCACGGTTTGGCGTTGTGGCGCTGGCGCTTCTGCTGATTCATCCGAATAGTGCTCGCGCCGACGATGCGTTCGACATGAAAGCGGCACTGGATACCCATCTGGCTTATGTCATCACCGGCGTTCCCGATGTCGATGCGATGAGCGCGGCGGGGCTGAAAGGTCTGGGCGCCTATCTGCATGCACGCACATCCTACGATCCCAAGGATCCGATGGGGGTCAATCTTGACACCGACAATCTTGCCTTCTTCCCGCTGCTCTATTGGCCGATGGATCCGCGCGAGAAGGATTTGTCGCCGCAAGCCTTGTCGAAGATCGCCGACTACATGCGCAATGGCGGCACCATCCTGATCGACACACGCGATCTGACGCTCGGCACCTCGCGCGGGCAGGACAATCCGGGAGAACAGACGCTGAAGCGGCTGCTCGGCAAGGTCGACATGCCGCCGCTGCAGCCGGTGCCGCCGGATCACGTCCTGACGAAAGCGTTTTATTTGCTGCAGGATTTTCCCGGCCGCTGGGATGGCGGCAAGGTTTGGGTGGAAGCATTGCCGCCGCCCGATCCCGATGCCGGACCCGAGCCGGCGCGCGGCGGCGACGGCGTGTCGCCGGTCATCATCGGCGGCAACGATTGGGCGGCAGCGTGGGCGATCGATAACGAAGGCCGCGGCCTCGTCGCCGTGTCGCCTGGCGGCGACCGCCAGCGTGAAATGGCGGTACGCTTCGGCATCAATGTCGTGATGTATGCGCTCACCGGCAATTACAAGACCGATCAGGTGCATGTGCCGGCACTTCTCCAACGAACGGGGAAGTGACGATGAACCTGACCATCAGCTTCGGCCCTTACGTTTCAGTCTGGGTTCTGTGGACGGCGGGTGTCATCTGCGCGGCGTTGGTGATCTATGCCTTTGCGCGCGGCGCGCGCGGCGCATGGGCGCGCGGCATCGCCTTCGCTGTCATGATCCTTGCTCTCGCCCATCCGCTAATCGTGCATGAGACGCGCGAGCCATTGCCTGACGTCGCCGCGATTGTCGTCGATCACACGCAAAGCATGAACATCCGAGGACGCCGCGCCGAGGCCGATGCGGCCGCGGCGCAACTGAAGAAGCAGCTCTCCGCCGACAAATCGCTGGAGGTGCGCGAGGCCTTTGTGGATACGCGCAACGCCAGCGACGACACCGGCACGCAACTCTTCTCTGCCATCACGAGTGCACTGTCCGACGTTCCGCCGGACCGCATTGCCGGCGCCATCGCGATCACCGACGGTGAAGTGCACGACGCGCCGCCAAGCGGCAAGCCAGCGCTCTCTGCGCCGGTGCAAGCGCTGATCGTCGGCAAGCACAATGAGCGCGACCGCAAGCTCACCGTGGTCAGTGCTACGCGCTATGCCATCGTCGGTCAGCAGGCGGACATTGCGCTGCGCGTGGACGATTATGGCGGCGAGGGGGGTGCGCAAAGCACCGAAGTCAATGTGCATATCGACGGCGTGGATCGCGGCACGCAGGTGGTGCCTGTCGGCCAGGACACGGGCATCAAAATTCCTGTCGCGCATGCCGGCGAGAACGTCGTGGAGCTGGAGGCAAAGGCCGGCCCCGCCGAACTCACCTTGCAGAACAACCGCGCGGTCGTCAGCGTAAACGGTGTGCGCGATCGTTTGCGCGTGCTGCTCGTCTCAGGCGAGCCGCATGCGGGCGAGCGGGTGTGGCGCTCGATGCTGAAGGCCGATCCATCGGTCGATCTCGTCCACTTCACCATTCTGCGCCCGCCGGACAAGCAGGACGCAACACCCATCGACGAGCTAGCGCTGATCGCGTTCCCGCACGAAGACCTCTTCCTGCGCAAGCTCGGCACGTTCGATCTGGTGATCTTCGACCGCTACAGCGAGCGCGGAATATTGCCGCTCGGCTATTACGACAACATCGTCAACTATGTGCAGAACGGCGGCGCATTGCTGGTGTCGTCCGGCCCCGAATTCACCGGTCCGCAGAGCATCTACCGCACACCGCTGGCGACGGTGCTGCCCGCGCAGCCGACGAACGATATCGTCACGCAGCCCTTTAAGCCGAATGTGACCGACGCGGGCTTCGCCCATCCAGTGACGCGCGATCTTCCCGGCGCGAACGGCCCCGATAAGTCCGCGACTTGGGGCAAATGGTTCCGGCTCATCGGCGCCAATGTCGTCGCCGGCGAAACGTTGATGAGCGGGCCGGACAAGAAGCCATTGCTGGTGCTCGATCAGGTGCAGAAGGGCCGCGTCGCCGAGATTCTTTCGGATCACATCTGGTTGTGGGCGCGCGGCTATGACGGCGGCGGGCCCGACGCGGAATTGCTGCGCCGCCTCGCGCATTGGCTGATGAAGGAGCCGGAGCTTGAAGAGGAACGGCTGACGGCGTCGGTCAGTGGTGGCGACATTGCCATCGACCGCCATTCGATGAAAGCCGATGTGCCGCCGGTCACGATCACCTATCCTTCCGGCAAGAAGGCGCAGATGACGCTGAGTAAGATCTCGCCCGGCGAGTGGCGTGGTGCGGCAAAAGCCGACGAGCTGGGGCTCTACCGCTTGACAGACGGAACGCTCACGGCGGTGACGGCCGCCGGTCCGCTCAATCCGAAAGAGGTTTCGGATATGCGCGCGACCGATGCGATCTTGAAAGCGCCCTTGGCCGCGACCGGCGGCGGGGTGCACTGGCTTGCAGATGGCGGCATCCCGTCGATCCGCCGAACATCGCGCGGCTCCATCGCCAGTGGCGACGGATGGATGGGGTTGGTCTCCAACGGCGCCTATCGCGTTACCAGTGTGGAGCAGATGCCGCTCTTGCCGGCATGGCTCGCCCTTCTCATCCTGATCGGCACGCTCATGCTCGCGTGGCGGCAAGAGGGAAAGTAGTTCATCCCAATGCCGCACCGTCCGCGCAGACGGGATGATCGACATGCGCGCGGCGGACGTCGCCGGATAAGGTCACCAGCGCGTTCGGCTTTAGCGAAAGGCCGAGAATGCGCGCGCGATCGACGGGGCCGGGAAAGCGGATGCGGCCCGGCGGCAATCGCGTGAAGCCGACGCGCGCATAATAGGGCTCGTCGCCCACGAGGATGATCGCGCCATAGCCGAGTTTGCGCGCCTCTTCGATGCCTCTGTTCATCAGCGCGATACCAATGCCGCGCCCGCGCTGATGCGATTGCACGGCCAACGGTCCCAGCAAAAGAACTTTCTCCGCGCCGACCGTTACCGGCCAGAAGCGCACCGATCCGCGGAACGCGCCGCCTTCTCTCGCGACAAAGGAAAGTTCCGCTACGGCTTCGACGCCCTCGCGCAAGCGATACGCGGATTTGGAGTAGCGGCCGGGGCCAAAACTATCGGCGTTCAGCGTCTCGACAAGCGGCGCGTCTTCCGGCCGCTCGCGCCGGATGTCCCAACTCGCCGCCTCTTTAACAGCCTCGGCCACGAAGCTACGCTCCACGTAGAAAGCAAAGGGAGGTAATCTCATGGGCGTCCTGGATGGCAAGGTCGTTCTGGTCACGGGCGGCGCGAACGGCATCGGAAAAGAGTGCGCGCTGCTGGCGGCCCGCGAGGGGGCGAAGGTCGTGGTCAACGATCTAGGCGGCGGCGCGGCGGGCGGCGATGCCGGTTCGGCAGGCCCCGCGGAGGCCGTGGCCGAGGAAATCTGCAAGGGCGGCGGCGAAGCGGTCTCCAATTCCGACAGCGTGACCAGCCGGGCCGGCGTGGCCCGGATGATCGAGCAGGCGATGGATACTTACAAAGGCCTGCATTCGATCATCAGCCCCGCCGGCATCCTGCGCGACAAGATGTTCCACAAGATGACGGACGAGGAGTGGGACCTCGTCGTCGATGTGCATCTGAACGGCAGCTACTACGTCACACGCGCCGCCATCAATCATTTCCGCGAACAGGAAGAGGGATCGTTCGTCCTCTTCACCTCCACCTCCGGCATCATCGGCAATATCGGGCAGGCGAATTACGCTGCGGCGAAAATGGGCATTGTCGGCCTGTCGCGCATCATCGCGATGGAAGGCGCGCAGAAGAATGTGCGTTCGAACGTGATCGCACCTTTCGCTTGGTCGCGGCTGATCGCGACAATCCCGATCAAGGACGAAGCTTCCGCCAAACGTGTCGAGCGCATGAAGAACCACATGCGCGCCGACCAGGTGGCCCAGCTTGCCGTCTCGCTGGCGTCGAACGCTTGCAAAGAGGTGTCGGGGCAAATCTTCGTGGCGCGCGGTAACGAGATCTTCCTGATGAGCCAGCCGCGGCCGTTGCGCGGCATGGCCAGGCTTGAAGGCTGGACGCCGGAGACCATCGCCAATCACTGCATGCCAGCCCTGAAGCCCAGCTTCCACGATCTGGGCGCGACGGTCAGCGTGTTCGGCTGGGAGCCGGTGTAACTACCAATAGGGCGTGCGCGGCGTTTTGCTGGAGAGTTCGGCAAGGCGCCGCCGCGTCGCCGCGCTCGTGCTTTCGGGCAGCATGGCCGGATCGAAGAATTTCGCCTCACGTACTTCCAGATTGGGTTTGAAATCGATGCGCGCATTGCGCAGCCGGTAGAGTGCGATCAGATTCCCGACCCAGAGGATTTTGCGCGAATAGAACGCTATGAATTCCGGCGGCGTGGACTCCGCCAGCCCGATCTCTTCTTCCAACTCCCGAATGACCGCGTGCTCGGGCGGTTCGCCCGCATTGACGCCGCCACCTGGGAGCTGCCAGCCACTGACATAGCTATGCCGGACAAGGAGCACCCGTCCCTGACCGTCTTCCACGACAGCGGTCGCGCCGAAAACGCAGGGATTGAGGACAGTCTTCGCAAGAATAGACAAAGTGAAAAGAATCGAACAATTAGTAGCCACGATATTGGAACTTTCGGTAAGACTATTCTAACCAAACCGTTCTAGGCTTGGTGACCAAGTCGTAAATGGGCGTTCCGGCTTTGAGCATACAGCTTACCCATCATTGCCTCACCGGGCGAGGCCGCTGATATGCCGGCCTCGGCCTATGAGCATCTGCACGCGCTTGTCGTCGAAGACAATGTGCATATGCGCGCCCTCTTGCGCTCGTTGCTGCATGCTCTCGGCATCAAGAACATCGCCGAAGCGGCGGATGGTGACGCGGGCCTGCGCGAAATGCGCAACCACACACCCGACCTGATTCTGACCGACCTTTCGATGGTGCCGACCGACGGAATCGAATTCACGCGTCAGGTGCGCATGTCGCAAGCCAGCACCAATCCCTACGTGCCCATCATCATGGTGACGGGTCACACCGAAAGGCTGCGCGTGGAAGCTGCGCGCGATGCCGGCGTGACCGAGTTCCTCGCCAAGCCGATCACCGTCAACAACCTGATCCAGCGCCTGGCCGAGATCGTCGAGCGGCCACGGCCTTTCGTGAAATGCGAAAGCTATTTCGGACCCGATCGCAGGCGCCGCAAGATGAAAGATTTCACCGGTCCGTGGCGGCGCCACGATGACACAAGCGAAGATATAGAGGTTCGCTGAGCAATGACAAAATCAAAACAGGCGCCTCAGGCGGAAATCATTGGCACCGATCAATATCCGGCGATGCTGGACCCGGAGGCTGCAGAAGCCTTTCTGGTCGAACTGTCGCTACGTGACACCTCCAAGCGCGCGAACAATGCGCTGGAAACCAAACGCGTGCAGATTTCCCACGCGGTGCGTGGATACGTCGAGGCGCTGGAGAAAGCCGTCGAGGGCAACGACATCAAGACAATGATCGAGCAGGCCCATGAAATCCGCGGGCTCGCCGCCAATGCCGGGCTTGAAGCAGTCGGCCGCCTGGCTGACGGGCTCTACAAATACATCGACACCGCAACGCGCCTCGAAGCGCCGGTCGACGCCGATGTTATCCTGCTGCACATCAACGCCATCGCGCGCGCCGCCACCGCCGCCAGCGAGGCCAAAGCCTATGGTGAGAAAGTGGCCGTGGAATTGAACGCGCTCGTCACACACAAGCTGCAGGCGATTAACCGGTTGAAAACCAAATCGGCTTGAACCCATTCACCTTTCCGGGCCCGCGATAACCGGCGCGTTCATGGCTCTTTAAGTCCTCCCGTTAATACTGATCGCTTGGGATCGGGGCTTTCCCGCACCTGTCGCGCGCGGATTCGTTCATGCTTCAGATGATCGGCATTGGTGTTCTGTTCGCCTGCGTGTTCGGCGGCTATCTCCTCTCGGGCGGTTCGCTGGGCGTGATCCTGGAAGCGCTACCGCACGAAGTGCTGACGATCTTCGGTGCCGCGCTCGCGGCGCTTCTGATCGGCGGCTCGATGTCCGAGCTGAAAAAGATCGCTGGCGAATTGGGCAAGGTGATCTCGGGCCCAAAGTGGAAGCACACCGATTACACCGACCTGCTTTGCCTACTCTTTCTCATCTCCAAGACGATGAAAACCAAGGGCATGATCGCGCTGGAGCAGCACATCGAGAAGCCGTCGGAGTCTTCCATCTTCAAGCGCTATCCGCGGATCGTGAAGGATCACTTCGCGCTCGACTTCATCTGCGACACGCTGCGCATGATGACCATGAGCCTGGAAGACCCGCACCAGGTCGAAACGGCAATGGACAAACAGCTTGAGAAGCACCACCACGAAGCGCTCGGTCCCTCCGCGGCGCTGCAGACGATGGCCGACGGTCTGCCCGCGCTGGGCATCGTGGCCGCGGTGCTGGGCGTGATCAAAACGATGGGTGCGATCAGCGAGCCGCCGCCGGTTCTGGGCGGCATGATCGGTTCGGCGCTTGTGGGAACCTTCCTGGGCGTGTTCCTGGCCTACGGCATCGTGGGTCCGCTGGCGACGCGCCTGAAATTCATCACCGAGGAAGAAACGCTGTTCTATCACGTCATCCGCGACGTGCTGGTCGCGCATCTGCACGGCAACGCGGCGCAGATTTCCGTGGAGCTGGGCCGCGGTAGCGTGCCGAGTGATGCTCAGCCGAGCTTCGCGGAGCTGGAAGAAGCGATCAACAACATCCAGCCGGACAAAGGCTGATTTAGCGCTTCGCGCGCACCCGGACCGGCTCGCGTTCGTCGTCATAATGATCGGCAAGGCTGGCAAAGAAGGTCGCTAACGCGCCCGCGAACACGCCCAGCGGCACGGCATAGACGACGTCCATATCGCATCCAAGCACGACGATCGCGGTCACCGCGAGACCCGTCCACTGCGCCACGTTCTTCGGCATCCTTCAATTCCCCAAATCAACGCGCCAAGCCTAGGCTTGTTCGCGTCCGATTGAAGCGGATGTTTAATGAAAGGTTAACGGGTCAGGTTCCGGTGATCTGTGGATATCACTGTCCCGAAATCACACGGGCACTTAAGGGATGCGCGGATCTTCCACCTCGTGCGCACTAGCGATCGCTTCGCGCAGGTGCGGCGAAATCTTGCCGCTGTCGAGCACGACTTTCTCCGCTTCGACTTCTTTCACCGCAGAAAGCGGAATCGCGAAATCGCCGGCATTTTCGATATAGACGACAATCTCCGTGGGATGAACCTGGCGCACCGCGCCGAAGGCGTGACCGCCATCGTGGAGGAAGACATCGAAACCTTCCTGGATTTTTTCATGCCACATGACGTGCTCCGTTCCGTTCAGACCGCGAACTCTACGCCCTGCGCCAAGGGCAGCGCATCCGAATAATTGATAGTCGCGGTCTGCCGGCGCATATAAGCCTTCCAGCTGTCCGAACCGCTTTCACGACCGCCGCCAGTTTCTTTCTCGCCGCCGAACGCGCCGCCGATTTCCGCGCCCGACGGGCCGATGTTCACATTGGCGATCCCGCAATCGGACCCCGACGCCGCGATGAAGCGCTCGGCTTCCTGCATATCGGTGGTGAAGATGCAGGAGGAGAGGCCTTGCGGCACGGCGTTGTGCTTCGCCAGCGCGTCTTCGAACTTCGAATACTTCATCACATAGAGGATCGGCGCGAAGGTCTCGTGGCAGACGGTTTTACTCTGCTCCGGCATCTCGACGATGGCGGGATGGACGAAATAAGCATCGGCGAACTTGTCGGCCATCGCACGGCCACCACCAGTGACCTTGCCGCCTTCGTCGCGCGCCGCATGCAACGCGCGCTCCATGCCCTCGAATGCCGCCTTGTCGATCAGTGGGCCGATGAGTGTGCCCTTCTCTAGCGGGGAACCGATCGGCAGTTTGGCGTAGATGGATTTGAGTGCCGGAACGAGGGTGTCGTAGACGGATTCGTGCACGAAGAGGCGGCGCAATGAAGTGCAGCGTTGACCGGCAGTGCCGACCGCCGAGAACGTGATCGCGCGCTGGGCGAGATCGAGCTTCGCCGACGGCGCAACGATCATGGCGTTGTTGCCACCCAGTTCGAGAATGGATTTGCCGAAACGCGCGGCGACGACGGGCGCGAGTTCGCGGCCCATGCGCGTGGAGCCGGTGGCGCTCACCACCGGAATGCGGGCATCCTTCGCCAGGATTTCGCCAGCATCGCGCAGCCCTAAAATAACCTGGGAGATATGCGCCGGAGCCTGACCGAATTTCTTCCACGCGCGGGTGAATAACGCCTGCGTCGCGAGTGCGGTGAGCGGGGTTTTTTCGCTGGGTTTCCAGATGACCGGATCGCCGCAAACGAGCGCCAGTGCGGTATTCCACGACCACACCGCCACCGGGAAGTTGAACGCGGAGATGACGGCTACCGGACCCGCCGGATGCCACGTTTCCATCATGCGGTGGCCGGGGCGCTCGGATGCGACGGTGAGGCCATAAAGCTGGCGCGAGAGGCCAACCGCGAAATCGCAGATGTCGATCATCTCCTGTACTTCACCGAGACCCTCTTGCAGAATCTTGCCGGCCTCCAAGGTGACAAGCTTACCGAGGAGCTCCTTGTTCGCGCGCAGCTCTTCGCCGAAAAGGCGCACCAGCTCGCCGCGCTTGGGCGCGGGCACGTCGCGCCACGCCTTGAACGCCTCGACGCTGCCGGCAATCTTCTTTTCGATCGACGCTGCATTGTCATAGGTGACGCGGCCAAGTTCGGCGCCATCGATGGGCGAGTGGACAACGACCTCTCCCGCGTCCTGGATGCCGAATTGTGTAAGAATATCGTTCATCGCGCTGATCCTCTGCGAAAGCTTAGACGTAGTACTTGCCGAAGCGGTTGGCGAGGAAATCGGACAGCTTCGCCTGTTCTTGTTTCACGAAACCCTTCTGCGGCAGCTTGCCTTCCACCAGCAGATCCACCATCGCGCAGATGCCCGTCGCGGTGGTGATCTGAATGGCGCTCATGAGCCTGTCGCCAACTTTCTGCGCGTAGATCTTCTTGGCATAGCTTTCCTGCGTCAGGCGGCCTTCGACCCAGCCGGATACCGTCACGAACACCAGCACCACGTCCTGATAGGTGATCGGAATGGCGGTTTCGAGCACGTCCTTGAAGATGTCGCGGCGCGTGCCGAGATGCAGGTCACGCACCAGCAGCTTCACGATATCGCGGTGTCCCGGATAGCGCGCGGTCTTGTAGTTGAGGTTGTCGACCTTGCCTTCCAGCGTGTCGCACAAGGTGCCGAGACCGCCGGAGGTGTTGAAGGCTTCGTATTCCACGCCGTCGAGCGTGAACTGCTCGAGTTCCTCCAGCGCCGGCACTTCGCAGCGCACGCCGTCACGCACCGCTTCACACGGATTGCAATATTCGTTGATCAGACCGTCGGTGGACCAGGTGAGATTGTACTTCAGCGCGTTGTGCGGGAATTCCGGCAACGCGCCCACGCGCATCTGCACGTCGCGCAGCTTTTCGAATTTCTGCGCCAGATCGTAGGCGACGATGGAGATGAAACCCGGCGCCAGCCCGCATTGCGGGATGAACGCGGTGTTCGCGCCTTCGGCCAGCCTCTTGATGGTGCGGGTGGATTCAACGTCTTCGGTCAGATCGAGATAATGCGCGCCGGCGCGCTTGGCACCTTCGGCGATGATCGGCGTCAGGGTGTAGGGCGTCGCCATCAGCACGATGTCGTGGCCTTCCACTTCGCGCGCGAAATCCTTGGGGTTCTCGATGGTGATCTTGCGCAGCGAGACATTGTCCTTGCGTGGCATGCGCTCGAGGCTGGCGGCGTCGCGGTCGGCGACGGTGACCGTGTAATCCTTCGTCCCGCTCAGAAACTCGGTGATGGCCACGCCAATCTTGCCGCCACCCACCAGCATCACGTTTTTCATCGCCAAATCTCCTTGGGAAATCAGATGCTTGGATACACCTAAGGGGCGACGGAAAAGAGACGGCGAAACGCCGGGAAATGGGATAAGGTCCGGCGAATCGCAGGGGATTCCGGCGAAATGCCGACACGGGACAGCGACAGCAAACTCATCGCGCTTTTGAAATCCAATGCGCGCGAACCCGCCGCCTCGCTGGCGCGCAAGCTGGGCCTTGCCCGCTCCACCGTGCAGGAGCGTATCGCCCGGCTGGAACGCGAGCGCGTCATCAAAGGCTACACCGTGCGCCTCGCCGAAGAGATGGATGCGCGATCCCTGCGTGCTGTGGTGATGATCACCGCCGATCCCAAACAGGCGGATCGCGTCGGCGCGGAACTGAAAAGGATGGCCGAAGTCCGTTCGCTCTCGGCGGTTTCCGGCGCCTATGACATGATGGCGATGGTGGAAGCCGACACGCCCGCCAAAATGGACGCAGCACTGGACCGCATCGGCAAGGCGCACGGCGTGGCGCGCACGGTATCCTCCATCGTGCTGTCGGAAAAGTTCAGCCGTTAGGAGTGCATCGCGCGCACGCTTTGAGCGTGACTGCGGATGACGAAGCCGGCTTTCACCAGCGTCTCGTGGATCTCCGCGCCGTGTGCCGCATCGCGCGCTTCGATAGTGAGGCCGAGATCGGCCGACTTCACCGGCATATCGGTCATCATGCGGTTGTGCGACACGTCGAGGATGTTGCCGCCCGCTTCGCCCACCACGGTGGCGATCTTGGCAAGCCAGCCGGGCTGATCCTCGATCTCCACGACCAACTGCAGGATGCGGCCCTCGCGCATCATCTCGCGCAGGATGACGTTCGACAGAAGCCGCATGTCGATATTGCCGCCGGAAAGCACGACGCCGACCTTCTTGCCGCGGAACACATCCGGGTTGGCCACAATCGCCGCCAGCGACGCGGCGCCCGCGCCTTCCACCACCGTCTTCTCGATTTCCAGAAGCATGGCGATGGCTTTTTCGATCTCGTCCTCGCGCACCAGGAATACGTCGGTGACCAAATCGGAAACGATGCGCCGCGTGATCTGTCCCGGCTCCTTCACCGCAATGCCTTCGGCGATGGTCTGGCCGGAACAGGGAAGCGTCGCCTGCTTCACCACATCGTACATCGACGGATAAAGCGCAGTTTCGACGCCATAAATGGCGATGTCCGGCTTCATCGCGCGCGCCGCGATCGACATGCCGGAGATCAATCCGCCGCCGCCGATGGGAACGACCAGCGTGTCGACGTCCGGCACGTCCTCCAGCAATTCGATGGCGACGGTGCCCGTGCCTGCGATGATCAGCGGATCGTCATAAGGATGGATGAAGGTGAGGCCTTCATCGGCTTCGATCTGGCGCGCCATTGCATAGGATTCGGAGAGGGTCGCGCCTTCCAGCACCACGGTCGCGCCGAAATTCTTAGTGTGCTTCACCTTGTTGAACGGAGTGTCCTGCGGCATCACGATGGTGGCGGGAATGCCGAGCCTTCCGGCGTGGTAGGCGACACCCTGCGCATGATTGCCCGCGCTCATCGCCACCACGCCGCGCGCCCGTTGTTCGGGCGTCAGCGACGTTAACTTGTTCAGCGCGCCGCGTTCCTTGAACGAGGAGGTGAACTGAAGGTTCTCGAATTTCAGCCAGATCTCGCAGCCCGCGATATTGGACAGCGTGCGTGAGTAATGCGTCGGCGTCCGCTCGATGATGCCGGCGATCACTTTTGCCGCGGCGCGCACGTCTTCGATGGTGATGGAAGGTCCGGCTGTTGCCGCTTTCGTCGCCTGATGGGCCAATGCATCGGTCCCCATTTTGCGCCCGGCTGGTAGCAGCGGAGGGATTTGAACCCCCGACCAAGGGATTATGATTCCCCTGCTCTACCACTGAGCTACGCTGCCGGACGGCCAGCCAAGGCTGCGCGGTTTAAGGGCGGGGGCCGGGGGTGTCAAGAACGGCTGTGCGGCGGCCATCCATCACATGATATATGAGCCAACCATGCCCAAGCCGCCCAAATATGCGTTCCTGAAACGGGTCGCGCTCGCTTTGCCCGGCACGGTCGAGATCGTCGACGGCCATGGCTATTGGTTTAACATCGGCAAAAAGACTTTCGCACTTTATGGAGGCAAACCGGGCCGGTGGATCCTTCGCCTGCCCAAAGATCAGGTGACGATGCTGATTGAAGCCGATCCGCAAGTGTTCTCGCCGATGAGGGCCGGTTCAATGCTGTGGGCTTATGTCGACGTGACCAAACTCGATGCCGACGCGTTGCGCGCTTACATGACGGCGGCGTGGCGTTATCTGGCGCCCAAGAAATTGCGGGTGGGGCTGAAAACCGAGTAGCTTTTCAGATTCACTCTGCGGCAAGCGCGGCGATATCATTTCGCGCGATCCAGCCGCCGCCCAGCACGCGACGGTTGTCGTAAAAGACACAAGCCTGTCCTGGCGCGATCGCATCCTCCGGATGGAGCAACTCGACATGTGCGCCGTCGCCCATCGGCGTCACACGCGCCGCCACGGGCGGACGCATCGAACGCGTCTTCACGGCGCAGATGAACGTATCGGTCCGCGGCGCGAGCCAGTTCACATCGCGTACGAAGATGGTGCGCGTCGCCAGCGCCGAGCGGGGCCCCACGATCACGCGCGCGTTCGCGGCATCGATCTTGAGCACAAACAGCGGCTCTTCATTGCCGGAAAGGCCCAGGCCTTTGCGCTGGCCGACGGTGAAATGGATCACGCCATCATGCCGGGCGAGAATCCTGCCCTGCTGGTCGACGATGTCGCCCGGCTTCACGGCGCCGGGATTGAGCTTCTCCACGATGCTCGCGTAATTGCCATCCGGCACGAAGCAGATGTCCTGGCTGTCCGGCTTGCCGGCTGTGATGAGGCCGAGTTCCGCCGCGATCTTGCGCACCTCGCTCTTGGGCAGATCGCCCAACGGGAAGCGCACGAAATCGAGTTGTTCGCGCGTGGTGCGAAAAAGGAAATAGCTCTGGTCGCGCGCGGGATCAGCGGCGACATGCAGTTCGGGGCCGTCCACGCCGTCGATACGCTTTATATAATGACCGGTCGCCAGCGCGTCCGCGCCGAGTTCCTTCGCGGTCGTCAGCAGGTCGGCGAACTTCACCTTCTCATTGCAGGCAACACAGGGGATTGGCGTTTCGCCGCGCGCATAAGTGGCGGCGAAATCTTCCATCACGGCTTTCTTGAACCGCGCTTCGTAGTCCAGAACGTAATGCGGGATGCCGAGGCTTTCAGCGACGCGGCGCGCATCGTGGATATCCTGTCCGGCGCAGCAGGCGCCCTTCTTCTTCACGGCGGCGCCTGCGTCGTAGAGCTGGAGCGTCATGCCGATGGCGTCATAGCCTTCGCGCTTGAGCAGCGCGGCGGTGACGGAAGAGTCCACCCCGCCGGACATGGCGACGACGACGCGGGTGTCGCGCGGCTCTTTCACAAACCCAAGGCTGTTGCGGGCGGCAGTCATGAGCGTGCCTATAGGCCCGCCGCAACCGCGGTTCAAGCGCTTCAGCCGCTGGATGGATTGATGTAGTTCAGCAGGGAAACCTGATTCAGCTGCGCCGTCACCTGAAGCGCCGCCTGAAGCGCCACCTGGTTCTGGTTGAGTTGGGTGATCGCGGTGGGCATGTCCACGTCTTCGATGTTGGAAACAAAGCCCTGGAACAAGGTGGACATGGCCTTCTGGTTGGTGCTCGCATCCTGAAGCTGGCTATAGATATTGCCATTGGCCGCGGCGGCATTGTTGACCTGTGTTGCCGCCGTCGTCGCCGTCTGGATTTCCCCCGAGAGGAAAGAGGACTGCGTATCCGTGAGGCCAGTGGAGAAATTGCCCGTCGCACCGGCATTGAAATCCGCGAGATCTTTCAAGGTCTGAATCAGGCCGGTGCCGATATCGGACGCCAGCATGCCGACCTTGACGCTCTGCCCGTCACCGACCATCACCGAGTTGGCGACGGTGCCGTTCTGGAAAGCATCGGACGCCTGGGTCAACGAGGTAAGATCGGAAAGAT